>NZ_KI912267.1:1762286-1788146 GCF_000235425.2 Pseudofrankia saprophytica | reverse complement strand
CGCGCCGCGCCGCGCGCTCACGCCGGCGGGCATCGCGGTCGCCGCGCGCTACCAGGCGGGCGAGGGGAACACGAGCTGGGACTGGTACGACGTGGTGGATCTCGGCGCCGGCCGGGCCGGCCTGGTGATCGGCAACATCGCGGCCAGCGGTGACGTCGCCGCCGCGGCGATGGAGGCGCTGCGCGCCTCGGTGCGGGCCTGCGCGCGCCTGGACCTTCCGCCGCATGAGGTGATCACCCTGCTCGACGGTGTGCTGGCCGATCTCGCCGACGAGCACCGGCCGTCCGGGCAGGCGGCCCTCGCCCGAGGTGTCGTCCCGGCCGGCGGTGGCGACCCGACTGGCGGGGCCGGGGACGAGGGTGTCCCCGGCCAGCTCGCCACCTGCATCTACGCGGTCATCGAGGCCGACAGCGGCCGGGTGACGCTCGCCAGCGCCGGGCATCCGCCGCCGCTGGTGGTGGCGCCGGACGGACTCGTCTCCCGGCTCTACATGGAGGTGGGGCCGCCGCTCGGCGCCCGGCGCGACGACGTGAAGGAGTACGTCGTCCGGCTCGGCCCCGACTGGCTGCTGGCGCTGTTCACCGACGGCGTGGTCGCCGCCGGCGGGCGAGAGCTCGATGCCGGGGTGTCCCAGCTCGCCGGCGCGCTGGCCCGCCCGGGGACGCCGCTTCTGGAGCTCGCGGACGACGCGCTCGCCGTCCTCGGGCCGGTTGGCGGTCCCGCCGAACCCGGCCAGCGGCCGGCCGACGGCGGCCCCGCCGGCGCGGGCCTCACCGCCGACGCGGCCGTGCTGCTGGCCCGCCTGCCCGCGGCGCCGCCACCCGGCACGACGGTGGAGATCGCCGTCGACGGCGGCGCCGCCGATCTCGCGCCGGCCCGCGCCGCGGCGAGGGCCGCGCTGTCCGACTGGTCGCTGCCGGCCGAGGCGCTGGAGACGGCCGTGCTCGTCCTGTCCGAGCTGGTCGGCAACGCGGTCGCGCACGGCCGGCAGCCGATCGACGCCAGGGTGCGCAGGCTCGCCGACCGGGTCGTGGTCGAGGTCGCGGACGGCGGCGGGCGGCTGCCCCGGCGCCGGCACGCCGGGGTCGACCAGGAGGCCGGCCGGGGCCTGGAGCTGGTCGCGACCCTCGCCGACCGTTGGGGGGTCCGCCCGACCGCGGATGGCAAGGTCGTCTGGGCCGAGATCGGCCCGGCGGCGCTGTGATGCCGGGCGCCCGAGACCACGGGTCCCGGGCGCCGGGCGACTGAGGGCGCCCGCCCCGGTACCGGCCGCCCGGTAACGTGAGCGCCATGGCGGACACGATCGTGTGCCTCGAGGCTGTCACTGTGCGGCGCGACGGGGCGGCACTGCTGTCCGAGGTGAACTGGACGGTCTCGGCCGGTCAGCGGTGGGTGGTGCTCGGCCCGAACGGCGCGGGCAAGACGACGCTGCTGGTGGTGGCCGCCGGGCGGCTGTTCCCGACCAGCGGCGCGGTCGACCTGTTCGGTTCCCGGCTCGGCACGGTGGACATGCGCGACCTGCGCTACCGGGTAGGGCTGGTCAGCCCCGCGCTCACCGAGACGCCGCCGGCGGACGAGCGGGTGCTGGACGCGGTGCTCACGGCGGCCTGGTCGGTGCTCGGCCGCGGTCACGAGCACTATGACGCCATCGATGTGACCAGGGCCACCGAGCTGCTGCGCCAGTTCGGCTGCGGATCGCTGTTGGGCCGGCGGTACGGCACCCTCTCCGAGGGGGAGCGCAAGCGGGTCGCGATCGCCCGGGCCCTGATGACCGACCCAGAGCTGCTGCTGCTCGACGAGCCGGCCTCCGGGCTCGACCTCGGCGCCAGGGAGGCGCTGCTGCGTCGCCTCACCCGGTTCGCCGCCGACCCCGCCGCGCCGGCTTTGGTGTTGGTGAGCCATCACGTCGAGGAGATCCCCGTGGGTGTGACCCACGCGCTGCTGCTGCGCGGGGGCCGGGTCGTGGCGGCGGGGCCGGTCGAGGAGACGCTCACCGCGGGCCCGCTGTCGGAATGCTTCGGACTCCCGCTCGAGATCACCGCTGCCGCCGGCCGCTACACCGCCCGGCTCGCGGCCCGTCCGCCGCGGCTGAGTGTGGTCGCGTCCGCCTGAGGTCCGGCTCTGGAGCCGGTGGGTGGGTTGCCGACGGGCCTTTTCCGCGCCTGCTTGCCTGAGCCCGGCGTCCGTCGGTGGCCGTGGAATGACCGCGCGCATCGCTAAGGCGCCCTGACGGCGCGGTGGCGTCCGCCCGGCCTTTTCCCTTACCTTCCCCTGCTTCGGGGCGTCAGCTGGCCGTACGGGTCGTTCTGGGGCCAACTGTGGCTCGTTGACGGCCAGCCCACGGCGCCTCGCCCGCGGCCCTCGCGCCTCATAGGGCGCCGCGGGCTCCATCGCGACCGGGAAATGCTCAGGGCGCGCTACGTCTCGTCCAGGAGCGTCCAGAGGGCTCCGGCGCCGCGGACGTGCGCGCCGGCCTCGACGAGGCGGTGCCGCAAGGCGCGGTCCGACGTGAATACCAGCACCGGCCGTTCGGCGTTCCCCGCCTCGGCCACGATCGTGTCGTCACCCGCGCCGGCCGCGTGGACGACGGCCAGTGGCGCGGCGGGTGGGTGGTCCGCCTTCCGGTCCGGCGAGCCCGGTCCGTCCGGAGTCCCCTCGCGCCAGGGGGCCGGGGATGACGCGGTGCCGGGCTCGACGCCCGCCCTCGCGGCGCCTTCCAAAACCAGGACCACCCGCGCTGGCGGCTCATCCTGCCCGGCCGAGGCCGCCGGCCAGTCGGAAGCGGCGAGCAGCCGCAGAATGCGCGCGTGCAGCCGCGCCGCGGCACCCGGTCGGTCACGCCACCAACCGTCCGGCCGGGCGCCTATCACGTTCGCCGCGTCGATCACCCAGGTTCGCGCGTCCATCACCGGGCGGCTACGCAGGGGAGTGGAATCGGACTACTCATCCAGTAGGTCAGCTGGTAGCTGTTGGTAGTCCGCCGGATGCGCGCGAAAGGCGCGCTGGTGCGTCGTTCAGGTGGACGATGGGTCCGGTTTCCCATTCGTGCCATGAGGTTCCTGCCCTCCGTCACCGGTCCAAAGCCCAGCCGATAGCGTCGATGCCGGGCCAGGAGTGCCGACAGTAGCGAGTCCAAAGCCCACTGGCACCACCCGTCGTTTGCTGGGCAATCGGACCGGACCGACCAGCCAGCGCTGTCCCCGGGTAGCGCGTGGGTGGTGGCACCCATGCGCCCGTGTGGCCCATCTGCCCCCATCGCCGCGAACTTTCGGGTCTGAGATTCCGTTGACATGACCGGCCCTCTATCGTCCCCGCGTCGGCAGACTCTTTGGGTTCCGCTGACACATCCTCCTGACGGCCGGCCTTCCGCGGCCATCGGCATCGCCTCCGCCATCCGGCCGAACGAGGAAGCTGGACATCGGGGAGTCCTGTCCCACTTGATGGACATCACACCCAGGCCGAAGCCGCCAAACCACCTCCTCCACCGATTCGAGGTGGTGTCGCCGGCTGGCTGGTTCGGAGCTTGGGCGCGGCTGAAACGGTGGACTCGGCGCAAGCGGCGAGCAGCGGGCCTTGATCATGCCTTTCCGTGCACCTGCTTGGCCGCTCAGCTTCCCACTGGCCTCGTTGGCGGAGCCACGCTCTTGGGCGACGCGTCTCCAGCCTCCGCGCGAAGCTCGGCATTCGGACGACGACAGTCCCGCCTACAGACATTGCGGCTCTTGGGAAGCTGGTCGAGGTGCTCGCGTGCGAACAGGATCCGCTAGCCCGGCTCGCCGGCTCGATCCAACCAGTCGTGACGCATCCGGGTGTTCTCGTGGTAATACTAGACGCGTGAGTTCTGGCATCCGCTGACCTGAAGGAGTGTGGCATGGCTCAGAAGACCATCGTCTCGTTGATTGACGATCTCAGCGGCGAAGAGGCCGACGAGACAGTCCGGTTCGGCCTGGACGGCGCGCAGTATGAGATCGACCTCTCCGAGAAGAACGCGACCAAGTTGCGTGAGTCGCTGGCCCCGTTCGTGGGTGCGGCCCGCCGTTCCGGCGGCCGTGCCTCTGGCAGCCGTCGCGTCGCTGCTCGCACGCCTTCTCGCCGTGGCGGCGGAACGGACCGTACCGCCGACATTCGCGAGTGGGCGCGCAGCAACGGCTACACCGTGAGTGACCGCGGCCGTATCGCCTCCAACATCGTCGAGGCGTACGAGAAGGCCCACTAGTCTGCTTGGGGTTACCTTGCTCGCCACCCTTCGGGTGGTGGAGGTGGGCGGGACTGTTCGCCAGCCTCCGGCCAGCTTCCCGTAGGCCCGTGATATTGCGCCAGGTGGTCCCGGACCCGATGTCGAGCTCCGCTCCACGGAGCGGACCTCTACCTCTGGGGCAGTTTGCGGGAGTTGTCTTCGGGGGTTGGCGAGCGAATCCGGCGGGTGGCTCGTGGGGCTTCACCGGAGTGTCGCAAAGTGGTCGATGCTCGGTCGTGGTCCAGACGCCGGCCTAACTCGGTTCGGTCGGGTCGAGTGCCCGAGCCGAGGCGGTGGGCCTTCAGGGTCGGCGCGTCAGGCTTCTGGGCGTGGTGTGTGGGTTGCTTGGGTTGGGTGCCGGCGGGCCGTGGGGAATGTGGGGGCCGGCCGCCGGGCCCCTGACCCGCGGTACTTGGCATGTTGATGGCGGGCCGGCTGGTCGCGGGTGGGCCAGCCGGTGTTGCTGTTTCTGGGCTTCTCTGGACGTTCTGGCAGTGGTTGCTCTTTGGCGCGAGGAGGCCACCGAGGATGGCTCGCGGCCTGTTCGGGGTGCCGAAGGGGCCAACCGGCTCTCCTGGTTGGTCACGCTGACCGGATGGGCGCCGGCATAGACGAGTTTGGTCGCGCTTTGTCGACTTCGTGCGGTCGTGGCTGATGTCCGGAGAGTGAAGGAGGCGGGTCGACCGCCTGCCAGGACGCGATGAATCGTGGTCTGATCGATTCGTATTCGGACCAAGCAGAAGGCCGGCCGATCCCGGAGGGGATCGGCCGGCCTTCTCTGTCGGACCGTGGTCAGACCGGGCGGTGCTGGCGCATCCAGGCCTCGATGTCGGGCGCCGAGCGCGGAAGCGCCGTGGACAGGTTGCGGAAGCCGTCGGTGGTCACGAGGACGTCGTCCTCGATCCGCACCCCGATGCCACGCAGTTCCGGGGGGACCGTCAGGTCGTCCGGCTGGAAGTAGAGGCCGGGCTCGACGGTGAGGACCATGCCCGCGGCCAGCTCCGCGTCACGATAGGTCTCGTCCCTGGCCTGCGCGCAGTCGTGAACGTCGAGCCCGAGCATGTGGGAGGTGGAGTGCAGCGTGTAGCGACGGTGGACACCGGCGCCCGGCGCCTTTGGATCCTCCGTTAGCGACTCGTCGACGCTGGCCGGCAGCAGACCCCAGTCGTGGAGCGCGGTGGCAATCACCCGCATGGCGGCGCGATGCGGGTCCAGGAAGGCGGCTCCCGGCCGGACGGCTTCTATGCCGGCCTGCTGCGCCGCGAGCACGACCTCATACACCTTCCGTTGCACTTCGCTGAACTCGCCGCTGATCGGCAGCGTACGGGTGACGTCCGCGGTGTAGAGCGAGCTGCTTTCCACCCCCATGTCCAGCAGCGCGAGCTCGCCGGGACGCACGGGGCCGTCGTCGCGGACCCAGTGCAGGGTGGTCGCGTGGTGCCCGCACGCCACGATCGAGCCGTATCCAACGTCATTGCCGTCGACCCTCGCCCGCCGCCAGAAGGTTCCCTCCAGCCAGCGTTCCCCGTTCGGCAGCGCGACCGCGGCGGGCAGCTCCGTGACGCATTCCGTGAAGCCGCGCACGGTCGCGGCGATCGCCTCCTCCAGCCGGACGATCTCGAAGTCGTCCTTGACCAGCCGAAGCTCGGACAGGGCCTGGGCAAGTTCGACATCCCGGTTCGCCTCGGACGACCTGGCCGCCCGGCCACGCGGATAGCCCAGCACCGCGTCGTCGACTTCCGGGTCGACCCCGCGCAGGACCCGCGTATTCCCCGGGGCGAGCCGCGCCAGCGCGTCCGGGAGCTCGGTGAGCGGCCGGCATTCGATCTCGAGCTCGGCGGACGTCTCCTTTACCCCCGGGCGGGGACCGACCCACAGCTCTCCGTAGCGGCGGTCGGTATAGAAGGCCGACGACGACCGGTCGGACCGGTCGGCCAGGTACAGCACGGCGTCATGGTCGCCCGCGGCGTTGGGCAGCAGGAGCAGCACCGCTTCCGGCTCGTGGCAGCCAGTGAGCCAGAAAAAGTCACTGCCCGGGCGGAATGGGTAGTCGGTGTCGTTTGCCCGGACGCGCGGACCACCCGTGGGTATCACGAGGGCCTCGTTCGGGAATCGCGTCCCAAGCAGGGTGCGCCGTTTGGTGCCGTAGGGTGCGACGTCGTCGCGGGACGGGGCGATGTCGGCGGGTGGTGCCCACCCGCTCGCCATAAACCGGCGGAAGGCCGCGTGCGGTTGCTCGTCGTGGCTCGCCTGTCTCTCCTCGCGCCCACCGGAGCTCTCCGGTACGTCCGCGGCGGCCGCGGCGGCGGCGGGTGAGGTGACGTCGCGCGCCGGCAATTCGGCGTTCGCGGGCGTTTCGGCGGTCACGGCCGGTCCTTCGGCTGGCATGGTCGCCGATCCCGGACCTGCCGGGGCCCCGCCTGCGAGCGCGTCGGTCATACGCGGCGAAGGTGAGCTTTCGACGGGCTGAGCACTCATGCCGTTAACGGTAGGCCGCGGGCCGCCCGCCCGCGTCGAGAACTTCCGAGCGGCGATGGAGCGTCACCCGATGGTCTCCTTCCGCCGCGGCCGGTCGACTGATCCGTACTCGGACGCCGTCATTTCCGTTGTCAGGACGGCGAGGCATGACGCAGTCGGCTGGCCGACGCCTCGACGTGACCCGGTCCGTCCCGAATCGTGGTAGGCAGGGAAAGTGTGCGGTCCGGCTGGCGGGGCGGCTTGACCGGCGGGCTCGAATGCCGGGCGCGGGCCAGGCGGCCGGACAGCTGGTCGAGATCTCGACCGGCTGTGGGCTCCCTGTGTCCCATGGGCGCGAAGCTCATCTGGTCTGGATACTTCGGGAAAGCGGCGGGGAGACATGCACGATGACGCGGCCACCTGAGCCCCGGCCGCCTGACCGGCGGGGATCTTCTCGACGACCAGACGGTGGCGACCCGCGCCACGGCGGTCCGGATCGACTCGCGGCCAGTCCCGCCGGCCCGCACCCGCGTCGGCCCGCCGGCGAAGACGCGGGCCAGGCCGGCCGGCCGAGGCGGCCAGCGGACCCGTCGATGTCACCCACCGTCCCCTATGACGGCGCCGGCCGTCCGCCTGGCGGCGACCGCGGCCGTGGCGGCGGCTACGTCCAAGGCGGCGGCTACCAGCCTGTCAGCGACCGTGGCCACGGTGGCTACCCGCCCGGCGACGGTCGCCAGGACGGCGGTTACCCGTACCGCGGGCCCGCCGAGGACCACCCGGATGAGGACCCGGCTTGGCGGCCGGCCGATGGCGCGCGCCGCGTCGTCACGGTCGTCGCGGCGATCTGTTCGCTCGCGGTCCTGCTGCTCGCCTGTTCCGGCTGGGCGGTGATCCGGCACTACGACGGCAAGGTCGGTCACGTCGACCTGCGCCTGGACTCCGCCGACCGGCCGGCCGCCGCCGGACGCGGTACCCAGAACATCCTGCTGGTCGGCTCGGACTCAAGGGCCGGTACGGGCGGCGAGTTCGGCGAGGTCGAGGGCCAGCGCTCGGACACCACGATCCTCGCCCACGTCGACCGGAACGGCTCGACGACGTTGGTCTCCTTTCCCCGCGATCTGTGGGTGCAGATCCCCGCGTACTCCGGCTCCGACGGCTCGACCCACAAGGCGCAGCAGTCCAAGCTCAACGCGGCCTTCTCACTCGGCGGCCCCGCTCTGCTGGTCCGGACCCTCGAAGGGCTCACCGGCATCCGGATCGATCACTACGTGCAGGTCGACTTCTCCGGGTTCCAGGCGATCACCGACGCGCTCGGCGGCGTCACGGTCTGCGTCAAGGAACTACCGGCGTCGCTGCGTGACCAGGGGTTCGACAATCTGCACGACAAGATGTCGGGCTGGTCGGGCCAGGTCGGCGAGAACCGGCTCGACGGGATCCGCGCCCTCGCCTTCGTCCGCCAGCGTTACGGGCTGCCCGAGGGCGACCTCGACCGGATCCGCCGCCAGCAGCAGTTCCTGGGCGCCGTGTTCCACCGGCTCACGGCCGCCTCGACGCTGGCCAACCCGGTCCGCATCCGCGGCGTGCTGAACGCGGCCACCTCGGCGCTGACGCTGGACACCACGACGAGCCTGATCGACCTCGAGCCGCTGGCCCTGCGGATGCAGGGCATCGCGGGCGGTGGCGGGCTCACGTTCGCCACCGTGCCTGCCTCGTCCGCCACCCGCTCGGGCCAGTCGGTCCTGTTGACCGACCAGGCCAAGCTCGAGGCCTTCCTCGCCCCGTTGAAGTCCGGCGGCGCCGTGGCTGGCGGGGTGCGGGCGCCCATGACCGCCGCCGCGGCCGTGTCGCGGACGGCGGACGATCCGTCCCCGGTACGCCGTGCCTGGCTCGCTGCCGGCTCGGCCCAGCCGGTCCAGTCAGTCCAGCCGGCCCAGTCGCTCCAGCTGGCCCAGTCGACGGCGCAGCCGCCCGCTGCCTCGTCCTGCACCTACTGAGGAGACAGGGCGTGGGCGTCTGCCAGGAGATCCGGGCGGACAAACCCTAGGCGCCGGACTGGCCCGACCGGTCCGGCGCGCCATCCGGCGGCGAGGGCGCCGCCTGGCCGTTCGGAGCGGGCGCCGTCGCTGGCGAGGGCGCCCTCGCCTCGTCGGTGGCGGCATCCTCGGTGGGCCCGTCGTCGGCGGCGTCGTCGTCGGCGGGGGCGTCGGCGTCGACGGGGGAGTCGAGGCCCCGCTTGTCCAGCGATGCGTTCAGCTCGGCGCCGAGGAGCACCGCGAGCGCGGTGATGTAGAAGAACAGCAACGCGGCGACCGGCGCGGCCAGCGAGCCGTAGACGAGCTCGTTACCGAAGACCAGCTCCAGATAGAGCCGAAGCAGGTAGCTTCCGACCAGCCAGCCGAGAAGGGCGAAAATCGCGCCAGGCAGGGCGCTCAGCCACGGCCGGCGCTGCGGCAGCGACTGGTGGTACAGCGAGGTCAGCATCGCCAACGCCAGCAGCCCCACGGCCGGCCAGAACACCTGCTGTAGCAGCATCTTGACGACGGGATGTCGGTTGGCCCGGAACAGGTTCGCGAGCAGGCCCGGCCCGAGCACCAACGAGGGCAGGATGATCACTCCGGTCAGGACCTGGGCGATGTACAGCCTCAGCGCCACCAGCCGGCTGCGCACCGCGGAGCGCAGGTCCCGCTGCCCGTAGGCGATCGTGATCGTGTTGACGTACGTGGCCATGGCCGTGGACCCCGTCCACAGCGACAGCACGAACCCGATGGAGATCACGTCGGGCCGGCCGCGCGAGAGGATCTGATCGACGGTCGGGCCGACCACGTTGTCGACGACCTCAGGGGTCAGCAGGTCGGAGGCACCCTTCAGCAGGCTGGTGCGGATGCTGTTGACGGCGTTGGACCCGAGGGCGTCGGCGATGTAGCCGATCGTTCCGAGGAGCGCGAGCAGCAACGGGGGCAGCGAGAGCAGCTGCCAGAAGCCGGCCTCGGCGGCGAGCCCGAGCACCCGGTCCCGCCAGGCGTTGGATGCCGCTCGGCCCGCCACCCGCAGCGCCGCCCGCGCTCGGTTGCGCACACCGGTCACCAGCCGCCGTCGGGGGGCCTCCCGCGCCGCTGGCTGGTCGGCCGCCGGCTGGTCAGGCTCAGGACGGGGAGGTTTGGACGGCCCGTCCGAGCCGCCCTCCCCGTCGCCTTCCGGCGGTGTCGGCTTCGCGTGGCCGTCGACCGTATCGGCCTGGTCGCCGTCAGCCTCGTGCGTCTTCGCCGTCCTCACGCGCCCGCCCGCCCCGCCGGCCCTGTCGCCGCTGGCCGCACGGCCATGGGTGTTCGTCGGGCGGTCGGCGGACTCCGCCCGGACGGGCGCCGCCACGGCGGATGCGCGCTCGTTGGCCGTGGTCACGGCCCAACCGTACGGGGTTGGCGGCTACCCGTTGTGGACGATGTGCCCATCGAGGCGGTGCCTCCACATCCGGAGTACATGACGCCCACGGTGTGGGTGTGTGAAGTTCCTGGGTTGTTGCCCACGAGTGCCCGCACCCATGCCCGCACCATCACGCGACGACGGTCCGGAAGCCGTCTGGAACGACGAAGGGCACGTCCCGCCGCGTCGCGGAACGTGCCCTTCGAGGCCTAGCCTCGCTGTTCAGTTGTCGAGCGGGTTGGTGCGGGTCAGCCGCCGACCGTGAGCTTGTCGGTCTCGTCGTGGTACTCGACGGCCATCTCGCGGAGCTTCGAGTCGTGAGACTTGGCGTGGTGCCGGCAGAACAGCAGGTCGCTCCCGCCTGGAAGGACGACACGTACGTACGCCTGGGCGCCGCACCTGTCGCACCTGTCGAGGTTGGTCAGCGTCGGCTTGGTGGTAGTACCAGTCACACCCTCTCCAACTGTGTCCGGCGGCCAGACGTTCCAGCCTGGCCGTGTGATCGGTCCCTCACGTGTTGCTAGGACCGCCGGCCATGCGAAAAGGTGCAGTTCGCATGGCCTCCGGTCGTGCCGGCTGGAGTGGCGCCGTTGCGTCCAGAGCGGCCTTACCGCGTCCCGTTGGTTCTCCCATGGGACCACCTGCTCAGGCGCCCACCCGCAAGGGTCCGAGAGGCTGGCAGCCCTCCCGGACTGCCGCGCCTTCCCGTGCCTACGTACGACGGGCTCCGAAGACGATGTCATCCCATGCTGGCACCGACTTGCGTCCGCGTCGACCGCCTCCGGAACGTTCCCCAGTTCGCGGGGCATTACGGGGCCGGTTCGAAGGCTGTGCCGACGCACCCTCCTCACCGTCCGTCGCGGTCGATCCGGGCGCACTGTCCTGGTTCTTCCCGGTCGACTTCTCCGCCTTGTCCGGCTTTTCGGCCGATTTCGGGGCGCTACGGGCCGCCGCTGGCCGGCTGCCGGCCGTGGCGGGAGTCTTCTTCGTCACGTCAGGCTTCGCGGGAGCCGCCGAGGCCGCCTCGGCACCCTCGTCGACCGGCGAAGCTGTGGCGGCCGCCACCTCGGCCCGCGCCTGAGCAGCCGGCTCCTCGGTGATGGGCCGCGCGGCCGGGCCGGCGGTCGGCTCGGCGGCGACCGGCGTCTGCGCCGTGGCCGGGCCGGTCGGTGCCGCCCGGGTGACCGCCGTGGCCGCGACAGCCTCGGTGGCGGGTGAGGCGAGCTCTGGCGTGCGGCTGGACTCGCCTGCCCTGGTGCTGGCGGCGATACCCCCGGCGGCGGGCGCGAGGGCTTCAGCGGCGGTCTCGGCGGGCACGGCGGCGGTCTGGGCCGGCGCTGTGGCGGCCGCGGGCGGGACGGCGCCGGGCGTGGAGACGACCTGTGCCCGGACACCCGCCGAAGCCCTCACGGGCCTGGCGGGGGCGACGGCGGGGCGTGGCCGCGCGGGCGGGGCCGCCTCGGCCGCCTGTTCGCTGTGCGCGAACTCCTGGTCGTCAGGTGCCGCGGCTGGCTCGCCGGACGGGACGGCGGTCTCCCGCGGGCTCTCCTCGGCCGGCCGGCCGAGAGCCCGCTCGGCATCCCACGCGGCGGCCCGCCGGTAGGTGGGGCGAGGGTCCTCGAACGACGCGGCCGGCTCGGCGGGCGGGACGAACGCCGCCGCCGGGGCCGGCACGCCGGTGGCTGGCCTCGCCGGGCCCTGGGGCGTCGCGCGGGTCTCCGGGCGCGGCGGGACCGCGGGCCGGGATGGCACCCCGCGGGGAGGCCCGCCGGAACCCCGCGGCGGGGCGGTCGCGGGCCGCGGCAGTGGCCGCGAGGTGGCCGGGGTCGGCGGATCCAGCCGGTCCACCGGCTCGTAGAACAGGTCGGTGTCCAGGTCCAGATCGAGGTCGGCGTCGTCGTGCCCCGGCCAACGGCGTGCGTCCAGCGGCCTGGTCGGCCTCGTGTCCAGGGTCGGCGGCGTCGCCGGGCGGTGCGCCGCCGCCGGCCGCGGCGGACGGCCGACCGGCGGGCCGAGGGGCTGGTCGAGCTCGAGGTCGTCGGCGGGCGGCTGACCGGAGCGGCCGGCGAGGTGGTCCGGGAAGTGGTAGGCGGCGGGCGGGGCTACCGCGGGACCGGCGGGTGGCTGGGCGCTCCCCGCGTCGAACGGGTCGTTGAACGGCTCGTCGAACGACGGCGAGCCGACCTGGTCGTCCGCGTACGGCTCACCGGCGAACGACGCGAGCGGCCGCGCCGACGGCAGGTCCCCGCCGGGCGGCGGCACCGGCGAGTAGTGGGCCGGGACGAGCGGTTCGGGCGGATAGGGGCCTGTTGGGTATCCGGCCGGCGGGTAGTGCTCCGGCCGCGGCTGAGCGGGCTGGTAGGCGCCCGGGGCCTGGTAGCGGTCGGCGGGCCGGCCGGAGGCGCGGTCGAAGTCGTCGCCGGGCTGGCGCGCGGCGGGCGGCTGGTGCTCGGCGGGGTGCTGGGCAGCCGGGTATCGGGTCGCCTGGTGACGCGCCGCCGGGTTCTGGTGGGCGGGGTACTGCGGCTCCTGGTGCGTCGGCCCGGCCGGGAACGGTGCCACCGGCTGGCCGGTTCCGGGAAAGGGGCCCGCCGGGCCCTGGGAGTCCGGGTACCCCGAGTCGGGGAAGGACGCCGGCTGGGCGTAGCGCGGCCGCTGCTCCGGTGGAAGGGCCGACGGGTGCGCCGGCAGCTGGCGTGAGCCGGGCGGTGGCTGCGCCGGGTCCTGGACGAGCGTCAGCGCGGGCGGGCTCTGCCTGGCCTGCGGCGCGGCCGCCGGGGTCGCCGCGGCCGTCGGAGTGGCCTCCAGAGGCTCCGGCGCGACCAGCGCGCGGGCGGCGTCGTCGTGGGGACGCACGCGGCGCACGACCGGGTCCCAGGTCCAACGCGCGCACCGGCTGTCGGAGGTGAGCTGGACGAGCCAGATCCCGTCGACCCGCCGCCAGGCGTCCCACTGGGCCGCCTCCGGGTCGTCCTGCCCCGCCATCAGGCGAGTGTCGACCACCTCGCCGAGCGGCCGGCCGGCCGCGCCGCCCGGGTCCTTCGGCAGCAGCGCCGCCCTGGCCTCCTGCACCACCCGCGCGCGTTCGGCGAGCACCGGTCCCTCATAGCGCTCGACCCGCTCGACCGGGATGCCGGCGGCGCGCGCGACGTCGGCCGCGGTCTCACCGGCCCGCAGCCTGGCCTGGATCTCACGCGGGGTGAGGGCGCTCTCGGTGCGGACCTCGCTGCGCCTGGCGCCGCGCAGGGCCGCCCGGAGCCGGTCGTCGACGGGCACCCGGAACTGCTCGGCGTCGGCCCGGCCGTTGGCGTCGGCGAGCACGAGATAGCCACCGTCCTCGCTGAGCGCTACCGCCCGCAGCTCACGCATGGCGCCATCTCCTCCCGTCACCGCCGTACCGCCCGCCGCGGGCCGACGCCTTGCCCACCACTCGCCGCCGGTCCGGTCCCCGCCGAGCACCGGGCCGAGGGCCGCCGCTCATCGTCCCGCGTCGCGGCCGCCCCGACTCCCGAACCCCGGACTTCCAGGCTCCGGATCCCTCGTCAGGTATGTGCGACCCGTCGACAGGAGTGAGCCGCGATTCCGGCCCGCCGGCCCGCTATCGCCGATCCGGGGCAAGCCCGGAGAAGAGCGTGGTGAGCCTGGAGCGTCCGACTACGGAAGGTGCGACCGAAAAGCATGGTCGCATCTCCTTTGGCCGGCTGGCGCGCACCGGGCACCGACACGCATAGTCTGCCGTCCCGACCGGGCCGCGGGGATGCTCACCCGGCCGTCCGGGCGTGTCGCGGGGCCTCGGGGGAAGCGGATGCGTGGCCGTCTCGCGGTCAGGGACGGCGGCCGCCGGGTGGGCGGGTGGCCGGTGGGCGGCGGCGGACCGTACGGGACGGGACGCGCGGGCGCGTCTGGTCGACCCCGGCGGCCAGCGCCGCGCCGACGATCCCGGCGTCGTTGCGCAGCTGCGCCGGCACGACCGTCGTGCGCACGGTGAGCTGCTCCAGGAACTTGTCGGCCTTGCGGCTCACCCCGCCGCCGATGATGATCAGGTCGGGCCAGAGCAGGTTCTCCAGGGCGGTCAGGTAGCGACTGACCCGCTTGGCCCAGTGTTCCCAGCTGAGGTCCTCGCGCTCGCGAGCGGCGTCGGAGGCCTTGGTCTCCGCGTCGTGGCCGCCGAGCTCCAGGTGCCCGAGCTCGGTGTTCGGGATGAGCTGCCCGTGCAGGAACAGCGCGGTGCCGATACCGGTCCCGAACGTGGTCATCACGACCAGGCCCGGCACGTCTCGGCCCGCGCCGAACGCCATCTCGGCCACCCCGGCCGCGTCGGCGTCGTTGATGACGACGACCTCCCGGCCACCGAGCGGCTCGGCGAGGGTCGCGGCCACGTCCGTGCCGACCCAGCCCTGGTCGACGTTCGCGGCCGTCTGCGCGACCCCGCCGCGGATGACGGCGGGGAACGTCACGCCGATGGGGCCCTGCCAGCCGAACTGCCCGACGACCTCCGCCACCACGGCGCCGACCGCGGCGGGCTCGGCCGGGCTCGGGGTCGGCAGGCGAACCCGCGGCGAGACCAGGGTGCCGTCATCGATCTCCACCGGGGCACCCTTGATACCCGATCCGCCGATGTCGACCCCGAAGACCTGCATCCCGTTCCTTTCTGTGCCTACAAGTCCGTATCTACAAGGTTCGCTCCCGTGGGTACAGGCCGGTTCCTCGGCTCATCCCACGAACTTCCGGCCGCGGCCGGAAGCATGATCCATTCTGCCCCACCGGATGGCCGGCCGGGGCGACGCCCTGCCCCACTTTCGCCGCCGATGCCACTGGGCGGCCAGTCCAGGCCCCCCGGCGGGCGGCGACGTCGTCACCTCGCGCCGTATGGCCATACCCTGTCAGGTGTGCAGCTCATCGATACGTTCGGCCGGATTGCCACCGACCTGCGCGTGTCGCTGACCGATCGGTGCACGCTGCGATGCACCTACTGCATGCCGGCCGAGGGGGTGCCGTGGCTGCCGGGTGCCGACGTGCTCACCGACGACGAGGTGGTCCGGCTGGTCCGGATCGCCGTCCAGCACCTCGGCGTCACCGAGGTCCGCCTCACCGGCGGCGAGCCGACGTTGCGGCCGCGCCTCGCCGAGCTGGTCGGCCGGCTGGCGGCGCTGCGGCCCCGTCCCGCGCTGTCCCTCACGACGAACGGCCTCAGTCTCGCCCGCACCGCCGGCGCCCTGCGCGCCGCCGGTCTCGACCGGGTGAACGTCTCGCTGGATACCACCAGGCCCGAGCGGTTCGTCGCGATCACCCGGCGGGACCGCTGGCACGACGTGGTCGCTGGGCTCGCCGCCGCCGAGGCGGCGGGGCTCACACCGGTCAAGGTCAACGCGGTCCTGACCCGTGGCGTCAACGATGACGAGGCTCCGGAACTGCTGCGCTGGTGCCTCGAGCGAGGCTACGAGCTTCGTTTCATCGAGCAGATGCCGCTCGACGCCCAGCACGGCTGGCAGCGTTCGACGATGGTCACCGCGGGGGAGATGCTCGCCGCGCTGCGCGCCGAGTTCGAGCTCACCGCTGTCGGCGATCGCGGCTCGGCGCCAGCCGAGCTGTTCGCCGTCGACGGCGGCCCAGCCGTCGTTGGGGTGATCGGTTCGGTGACGGCACCGTTCTGCGCGGCGTGCGACCGGGTCAGACTCACCGCCGACGGCCACGTGCGCAACTGCCTTTTCGCCCGCGAGGAGAGCGACCTGCGCACCCCGCTGCGCCGCGGCGCGGATGACGACGAGATCGTCCGGCGGTGGCGCGCCGCCGTCTGGAGCAAGCGCCCGGGGCATGGCATCGGCGAGCCGTCGTTCCGCCAGCCGGACCGGCCGATGTCCGCGATCGGCGGCTAGCGGCGCCGCCATGACGGGTTGGGACGCGATAGTGCTTGCCGGCGGCCAGGGGCGCCGGCTCGGCGGCGCCGACAAGGCCGCGGTGACGATCGGCGGACACAGCCTGCTGGACCGGGTGCTGCGCGTGCTGGCCACGGTCGACCCCGCCGTCGACCGGGTCGTGGTGGTCGGGCCGGACCGGCCGGGGCTCGCCGGCCGAGGCGTCGTGACGACCCGTGAGGATCCGCCGGGCGGCGGGCCGGTCGCGGGGATCGCGGCCGGCCTCGCCCATGTCCGCGCCCCGCTGGTCGCGGTGCTGGCCGTGGACATGCCGTTCCTCGGCGCGACCTGGCTCGTCCAGCTGCGCGCTGCCGTGGCGGGGCCATCGGGGGTAGGGGCGCCGCCGGGGGCGGCGGCGCCCGTGGGGGCGGCGTCGGCGGGCGGGGCCGTGCCAGCGGAGGCGGCGGGCGCGGTGGACGTGGCGCTGCTCGTCGACCCGGACGGGCGAGAGCAGACGCTGGCCGCCGTCTGGCGCTCGGCGGCGCTGCGGGCGGCCATGCCGGCTCGGCCCACCGGGGCCGCGGTGCGGGCGCTGCTGGCCGGCCGGCGGGTGGCGCGGGTCCCGGCGGACGCGCTTAGCTGCCTGGACTGCGACGCCGAGCCGGACGTGCTCGCGGCCCGCGCCGCGGCCGACGGGTTGGGGTTGTGACGCACCGGGACGGCCCGCGTGGCCGGGAGGGCGAGGAACCGGTGAGTGAGCTGGACAGGTGGGTGGCCAGAGCCGGCGACGCGCTGGGACTGGACCCGGCGGCGATCGATGTGACCGAGCTGCTCGACCTGACGCGCGAGGTCGCGCACGGGGTCGCCCGCCCCGCGGCTCCGCTGACCGCTTTCCTGGTCGGTCTCGCCTCCGGCCGGGCCGGCGGCGGCCCGGCGGCGGTCGCCGACGCGGTCGCCGTCATCCGCGCCCTCCTTGCCGAGGATGACAGAAAGTAACCGCCGTCCACATTGGCGACCCACCAGTGTCACGCCCAACCCCGCCACCCGACGCTGACTGCGAATCGGCGCTGTACCAACCTAGCCACAGGTAGTGACGGCGCATCAGCGCAAAACTCACCCAACCACGTCACTGACCCGGATCCGGCACGACTGCCGCCATATGGCAGCAGTCCGGAACCACGCGGGGAGGGCGCTCAGCGCCCGACAGGCTGCGCCCGGCCGGGGTCCCTGCCGGCTGGCGAAGCGATCTGGAAGGTCTGGGGCGCGGAGCGTCCGGCCGCGGGACAGCCTCAGGGCATCCGGAAGCTGCCGGTGTCGTCCAGATAGCCGCGCATGTCGATCGACATGGTGTGCATCATGTCCTCGTCCGGCTCGGGCTCCGGCGCGTCGTCCCAGCCCTCGTCGTCCCAGACCTGGTGCCGCCAGCCGCGCCGACGCCGGTCGCCGGCCGCGTCACCCTGCCCGCGGCCGGGCTCGTCCTCGGCGTACTCGTGGCCCGGGTACTCATCGTCGTAGCCGGGGCCGTGGCGGTCCTGGTAGTCGTCGGGCTGCTCGTCGCCGGGCTGGCGGCGCCACTCGGCCTGGCCCCGGTCGTCTGGGCGCGGCGGCTGGCCCGGGTAGCGGGCGTCGGCCGCTCGCTGTGGGCCGCCGGGCACCTCGCCGCGGCGTTCCTCGGTTCCGCGGCGGCGTTCACGGCGGCGGTCATCCACGTAGACGTCGTCGACGTAGATGTCGTCCGCGTAATGGTCGTCCGCGCCCCGGCCCGGGGCGGCCCGGCCGGCGGGGTACCGGCCGGCGTCGTCATGGTCGGCGGGCGGACCGCCGCGCCGCTGGCCGGCGCGGGGTGGGTCGACCGGCTCCCGGTGGTCGCGCGGGGGCGGCGTGAACGGGCCTCGCCCAGGCTCGGCCGCGCGCCGGGACGCGGCGGAATCCCAGTCGGTGCCCGACTCGTCGGGGTAGGTCCGTCCGTCCGGACGGCGCCGCTCGTCCCGCTCGTCGGGGCGGGGCGCGCCGGCCGGGGGAGCGGGCCTACGGCGGCTCGGCCGCCCCGGCTCGTCGACCCGGTAGCGCTCCGTGACCTCGTCGGGCTCAGCCCGACCGGCTGCCCGGTACCTGTCCGCTGGTACGGGCGGTGTGGATGGCACGGACCGCCTTGGCTGGGCGGGGAGTCCCCGCCGTTCGGCCTCCTGGTCGTAGGGCGGGCGATCGTCGTACCGGACGGGACGAGGCCGCGCCTCGCGAGCCGGGGCGCCCGGCGCCTGGCGGGGGCGCGCCCCGGTGGCGCCGGCGGCCGCCGCCCTGGTGGGGGCGGGCACCGGCACGGCCCGCCGGACGACCAGCGCGAGGACGATGATCACCGGAAGCGCCACGAGCACGGCGAGCGGGCGCCACAGGGTGACCCCGACGAGGGCGAAGACCGCGACGACGGAGAACACGCCGAGCAGGTGACGCGACCGGGTGCCGCCCGACGAGCTCGGGCCGCCGCGGGGGCCACCCGCCGGCGCCCTGGGCACCGCCCGCGTCGCCGGGGCGTCACGGTACGCACCGTTGTCCCCGGCTGCCCGTGTACGCGCCATGTCGACCAGTGTGCCCTACCGGCCGCCGGTACGGCCGGCTGCGCGTTGGGCCGGGCGAGGTCCTGGTGGCGCTCGCGCCGTGGACTGGCGCGACGGGCCGCCGCGTCGGTCTGCCGCGGCCGGGAGGCGCGCGCGGATGCCGGCCGCCTCTCGGCCTCCACCGGGCCACAGGGCGACCTGACCGTTTTAGCCGAAATGTCCGCCGAGTCGCGTGGGTTTTCAGGCCCGTCAAGAGACGTCAACAAGAACGACAAGTTCGCGACGGACAGTGGCGGTCAGGTGTCGGTGCCTCAGGGTGTCCCCTCCGCACGTCCGGTGGCGGCGCCGTACGGCTCGTCGCATGGTAGTGACATCGCCGTGACTGCGAGTGAGTAGGGGTGTCGCGGAGGTGAGCGGAAATCACGTTTCGCCGATGGGGTGCACACCGATGCCAGTAGTTTTAATGTTGCGTGAAGACCCAGATTGACCATGGCTCGGTGTCGCACCATGGATTTCACCTCATAGCTTGTGGAGGTTTGCCGTGGTCGCGCGAAGATTGGGCCGGCGCCGACGGACGCGGTCCGTCGGCGGGGTCGCCGTCGCCGGTCTCGTGGCCGGGGTACTCCTGTTCACGTCAGCCTGCGGGTCCGCGAGCGACAAGTACGTGACGAACAAGCCCGCCGGCGTCTACGTGAAGCTCCCCGACGGATGGAGCCAGGCGAGGGTCCAGGAACCCCTGCTGATCGGCCTCGACGCGCGTGAGCTGAGCCCCGAGATGTACGCCCTGTTGCGCCAGATCGACTGGCTGACCGGCATCGACGCCTCGGGCAACGAGAAGCCGGACGTGTTCAACCCCGCCGCAGAGCAGCCAAACGGGTTCGTGCAGGTCCGCCAGCTGCTGCCGGAGGAGGCCAAGAGCATCTCCACCAACAACCTGCGCGACCTGGTGGTGCCGATTGACGAGTCCCAGGCGGCGCAGGACGAGCTGGTCCGCAAGGACCCCGTGTCCGCGCGGTTGAAGCCGGCGTTCCTGCTGATCCTCGAGGAGTCGGTGAAGAAGTCCAACGGCGTCCACGGGGTGCACCTCGTCTACCAGCTCTCCACCTCCACCGGGCTGGTGACCTTCGACCAGACGAGCCTGCTCGACAGTCAGCAGACCGTCCTTTACCAGCTCGTCATGACCTGTACCGCGCTGTGCTACGCGCAGTACGGGTCGTCGGTGAGCTCGGTGCAGCGCTCCTTCACGGTCAACCCGACGACCTGACGAATCGACGCGTGACGGGCAGGGCAAGGCGACGGCTGACTGAGGCGACGAGCGTTTGAGGCGACGAACTGCCAGGTGACGGACCTGACCCCCGTGACGAATCCACCAGAACACGCGAAACCGACGAACTGACGAAGCGACGCGGACCACCGGATCGCGAACTCTCCGCAGACCTACCGGATCGACGACCTCCCAGATCGGCTCCGCCGATCCGGCAGGAACCCCGTCGCCGATCCGGCAGAGACCCGGGCCTCGCCGATCCGGCAGGAATCCCGTGGCCGATCTGACAGGAACCCCGGAGGGCGACAGCCATGGACCTATCCGACCTCCCGGGCGGCCTAGTGGGCACGGCCGCCGAGGGCACGGCCGAAGTGGCCGCGGCCGCGGCCACGGGCGGGCTGCCGGCCGCCGACCCGCCGCCGAGGCGCAAGCCGGCGGCGTTCTGGGACCGGATCAAGTTCCTTCTCCTTTTCGGCGCCCTGTTCCTGTTCGTCGTCGCCGCACAGGTCTCCGGCAACCCGCTGATGACCTGGGGCGACGCGGTCAGCATCGAGGCGCGGAACAGCTGGTGGCTGCTCGCGCTGATCGGTGTCGAGCTGGTCCGCCAGCTGCACATGTTCATCGGCGAGCGTTCGTCGCCGTACTACGTCTTCTGGACCGACCGGGTGTTCGGCCGGGCCGAGAAGCGGATGCTGCGGCTCGACGACTGGAACCGCTTCCGGGCGAGCCGGGCGGCGAAGTGGATAGTCGCGCTGCTGGTCGCGCTCTTCATCTACGCGCGCGTCGTGCACAGGTCGATGTTCGACGCCGTTGTCCAGGTGCCCAGCGACCTCTGGGCCGCCATCCCGCTGCTGCTCCAGGTGGTCCTGCTCCTGGTCATCGTGGTCGGTCAGTTCGTCGCGATCTTCTGGTTCATGTCCAAGGGCGGCGTCGAGGTCTACTACCCGGACGACGTCAAGACCCGGTTCGCCGACGTCTGGGGCCAGGATCACGTCGTCTCCCGGGTGAAGGAGAACGTCTTCTACCTGGAGCACCCGGAGGAGATCGAGGGCAAGGGTGGGTACGTCCCCGGCGGAATCCTGCTGTGGGGCCCGCCTGGCACGGGCAAGACACTGCTCGCCGAGGCCGTCGCCGGCGAGACCGGCAAGCCCTACGTGTTCATCGATCCGGGCGCGTTCCAGGCGATGTTCATGGGCGTCGGCATCCTGAAGGTCAAGTCGTTGTTCCGGCGGCTGCGCAAGCTCGCGCTGCGATACGGCGGTGTGATCGCCTTCTTCGACGAGGCGGACAGCCTCGGCAACCGTGGCCAGCTCGCCCAGGGCTTCAACCGCGGCTCCGAGCGCGCCGCGTCCTCGCACCGGGCAACGCGCCATGCCAGCCACCTGGGGGCGCACGGCTGGCGCGCGCCGTCCTACGCGGACGGACTCGCCGACCTGAACGGATGCAACGGCCTGCACTACCTGACCGACCAGGCCAGGTCCGAGGTGGTCGGGCACCGCGCCTCGGTGGCCGGTGGGCTGGGCTCCGGTGCCGGCGGGCCGGCGCAGGCCGGCGGGCGGACCGTCAACCGGGTCGTGGGCGGTATGGGCGGCATGGTCGGCGGCGACATGGGCACCCTGCAGGCGCTGCTCGCCGAGATGTCCGGCCTGAAGAAGCCGCGCGGCTTCCTCAACCGGGTCGTGCGGCGCGCGCTCGGGATGAAGCCCAAGCCGCCGCCCAAGTACCGCATCCTGATCATGATGGCCACCAACATGCCGAACTCGCTGGACGAGGCGTTGCTGCGGCCGGGCCGCATCGACCGGCAGTACGAGGTCGGCTACCCGAG
Organism: Pseudofrankia saprophytica; assembly: GCF_000235425.2. Lineage (NCBI taxonomy): Bacteria > Bacillati > Actinomycetota > Actinomycetes > Frankiales > Frankiaceae > Pseudofrankia > Pseudofrankia saprophytica. The sequence continues at coordinate 1,766,533 of NZ_KI912267.1, read as the reverse complement.
CAAGGAAGGCCGGATCAGGACCTACCAGGGCTACCTCGCCAAGGTGAAGCACGAGCTCACCGAGGACCAGGTCGAGCGGCTGGCGACGATGAGCACCGAGGCGACCGGTGCCACGATCAAGGACACCGTCAACGAGGCGCTCACCCAGGCCATCAAGGACGGCCGCGAGGTGATCACCTGGGCGGACATCCTGCGCGCCCGAGTGATCAAGGAGCACGGCCTGGCCGACGACCACGAGCACATCGAGCGGGAGCGGCACAGCATCGCCCTGCACGAGGCGTGCCACGCGGTCGTCGCCTACCGGCTGCAGCGCGGCCGGGTCATCGACATGGCGACGATCGAGCGGCGCGGCGGGGTCGGCGGCTTCGTCGCGTCGGTCAACGTCGAGGACAGCATGTTCCAGTGGAAGTCCGAGGTCGAGGTCCAGGTGATGGTGTCGCTCGCCTCCCTGGTCGGCGAGCGGATGTTCTTCGACGGTGACAACACCGTCGGTGTGGGCGGCGACCTGCGCAGCGCGACCTACCTGGTCTCCCGGAGCATCTCGATGGCCGCCATGGGCGACACGATCTCCTCCTGGCTGACCTTGTCCAACGACCTCCCGATCAATCCGCTCGCGGTCGACGCCGACCGCCCGTTCGGCGAGCAGGTCGAGGCGAAGCTGCAGGCGCTCTACCGGCGCACCGAGCAGGTGCTGTCCGCCAACCGGCGCGAGGTGCTTGCCCTGACCCACGCCCTCGAGACGCACAAGACCATCACCGGCGAGGATGTCGAGGCGATCATGGAGGGCCGGACGGGGCCGACCGTCGACGGCCGGCGCTACCACGAGCCGGACTTCCTCGACATCGCCGAGGAGTACCACCACAGCGCGCTGCGCGCGCATCGCGGCGCGAACGGTGGCGAGCTGCGCAACCTGCCCGAGCTGGACCGGGTCGCCGCCACCGCGACCGCCGAGCAGGCGTCCTCCTCGTCCTCCTCGTCGTCCTCGTCCTCGGCGGTGGCCGAGACCGACTGAGACGGCCGGGGGCGTGGCGCCGAGCGGCGTCCCTCAGGTGGACGGGGACGGCACGGGGCGCCCCGCCGGCTGGCCGCCCGACGGCACGCCGGCGGGCGGCGCCTGCCGCGCGCCCCGGACCTGGGTCGCGGCGACGGTCACGCCGGTCGCGGTCCCCACCCCGGCGGACGGCTCCACGGCCGCCGGGGCCGGGCGCGCCTGGATCCGGCGCAGCGACGCCAGGCCGATCAGCGCCGCCGCCACGGCGGCGATGCCCGCGAGCACGAGGCCGGCGCGGGCGCCGAAGGCCTCGGAGACGGCGCCGGCGATCGGGCCGCCCAGCGGGGTGGTGCCGAGGAAGGCCATCGACCAGAGCGCCATCACCCGGCCGCGCATGCGCGGCTCGGCCGATAGCTGCACGGTCGCGTTGCCGGTGGCGATGAAGGTGACGCTGGCCGCGCCGGTGATGACGAGAGCCGCGACCAGGACGGTCAACGTCGGCGCCGCGGCGGACAGCAGCAGCAGGGCGCCGAAGACGCCCGCGACGGCGACGAGCGCCCGCGACCCGGTGAGCCGGCGGCGGGCCACGAGCAGGCCGCCGACCACCGCGCCGGCGCCCATGGCACCGGTCAGCAGGCTGTAGGTCGCCGCGGTGCCGTGGAACGTCTCGCGGGCGACCAGGGGCAGCGTCACCTGGAACTCGTAGGCGAGGGTGCCCGTGAGCACCATCATCGTCAGCGGGATCCGGATGCCGGCGGTACGGATCGCGTAGTGGAAGCCCTCGCGAATCTGGCCGGGGGCCCTGGGCACGGGCGGGTTCGGGCGCAGCGCGGCCCGGTCCAGCCGGCCGAGCGCGACCAGCACCGCGGCGAACGACAGCGCGTTGAGGACGAAACACATCCCGTTGCCGAGCAGCGTGATCGTCGCACCGGCGATCGCGGGGCCGACGACCCGAGCGGCGTTCATCGTCACCGAGTTGAGGGTGACCGCGTTCGACAGCGTCTCCGGGCCCACCAGCTCCTGCACGAAGCTCTGCCTGGCGGGGTTGTCGACGGCCTGCGTGAGGCCGAGGCAGCCGGCGAAGGCGACCACCATCCACAGCGTGACCACGTCGGTGAGCACGAGCACCCCGAGGCCCGCGGCGAGCAGGGCCTGGAGGCTGGCCGTGCAGATCAGCAGCCGGCGGGTGTCGGTCCGGTCGGCGACAAGGCCGCCGTAGGCGCCGAAGACGAGCACCGGGAGGAACTGCGCCGCGGTGACGACGCCGAGCAGCGTGCCGCTCGCCCCGAGCGAGAGCACCAGCCAGCCGAGTGCGATCGTCTGCATCCAGGTGCCGCACATCGAGATGACCTGGCCGGTCATGAAGCGCCGGTAGTTCGGCACCCGCAGCGCGGCGAACGTCCCACCGGACGGCGCAGCGGGCCGCCCGCCGCCAGGCGCACCCGTCGCCGATGCCTCGGTCGCGGGTGCCTCGAGGGAACGCGGGGCAGGCGCTCGCCGAGCGTCGCCGGCGGACCTGCCCACGGCCGGGCGGTCGGGCGGGCCGGCGCTCCGCTCCGGCGATCCGCCGCCCACCTCGGGCGATCCGCCGCTCATCTCCGGCGTGGTCGTCGCCACCTCGCGTTCCAGTCCCCGCGACAGCATCAGAACACCTCCTCCGGCCAGAACGCGGCTCGCCAACTAGTTATTTCGCAACAGGTAACTAATTTGCCCCGGCCGGGCTCGTTCCGCGCGGGGGATGGCGAATGCCAGTTCGATCACATATCATGCGAACATACGTTCGAATTTCGACCGTGCTTCCATCCAGCCGAACCCGCTTCGCACGGCCGGCCGCCGGCGCCATCGCGCGTCGGCGGCGGGCTAGCCGTGCCCGCGCGGCGGCGATGTCGGATGGCGGCACCGGGCCGAGACAGGCGCGACCGCGTCGGCCGCGGGCTTCCGTGGGCCGCCAGTCGACCGAGGGGGTGCATGGTGACCGGAGTCCCCGACGACCACGCAGGGGCATCAGAGCCCGAGGTCCCGGATCTGGCCGGCGTCCCCGCCGCCGGCCCGCCGCGACCCGAGGCCGGCGGGCCGGTGCGACCCGAGGCCGGCGGGCCGGTGCCCCGAGGGTCGGCCGAAGGCGGCACCGGAGCAGGCGCTCCTGGGCCGGCGGGTGACCGGCCGCCCGTCGACCCGGCGAGGATGTCGGACGTCGACCTCGCGACGGCGGTGATCGAGGGCCGGGCGACCGTCGACGCGACGACCGCGCGGTGGGTGCTGCTGGTCGGCGAGTTCGACCGGCGCTCGCTGTGGCTCGCCGACGGCGCGGTCTCGGCGGCGGCCTGGCTGCGCAGGGAGTGCCGGATCAACGCGCCGACGTCGACACACCTGCTGACCGTCGCCCGGGCGCTTCGCGACCTGCCCGCGACGAGGGAGGCCTTCAGCACCGGCACGATCAGTTTCGAACATGCCCGGGCGATCGCGCCGTCGGTCGGCGCCGGGCGAGTCGAGCTCGCCCGCCGCGCGGACCCGATCTTCGCCCGCGCCGCCGCCTGGATGACCCCCCGCCAGGTAGCCCGCGTAGTGAGCACCTGGACCGATATAGCCGACGCCTAATTGCTGGTTCGCTCCGTGCGGGCGGCGCGCTGCGGCCCCTTACTCACGACCTGCGGAATCGGCTTCGCCGATTCCGCAGGGACCCCGTCGCTCCCACGGGACCTCCGCGCGCCGTCCTCCTCCGCTCACGTGCCCTTCGGCGACCTCGCGGCGACCCGGCCCACGTCGCTTCGCTTGTAGGCCGGGCCTCCGCGAGGCGCGCCTCCGCGCCAGCTCGGATGCCTGCCGCTGGAACGTCACCAATCCGAAACCGCAACGCTCGTGCGGGCTGTCGCTTCGCTCGTGGGGGTGTCCGCGCGGTTCTGACGCGAATCTTGGGATGCCTCGCCCTCGCCGCCGCCAGCGCCATCGGGCCCTGCGGCGCGCCCCGGCGTGGTGATCGTCGTTTGCGCCCTGCGGTGGTCGCCAGCGGCGCTAAAGCACAACCACCGCAGGGCGCAGACGACGATCAAGTCGCGGCCGGCAGGCCCCATTGCAAGGTCAGCGCCAGATCCGTTCGCGCCCGATGGGTTAGGAAGCGTTAAGTCACAGAATGATTACGGCCCGGGGCCACCAAGATGGCGGCCCCGGGCCGAAGGTGCGACGCCGAACTCAAGATGATCTAAAAACGGTCAAGCGTGACGTAACCGTGCGGCGCGGAGGTGCGCCTCCGCGGAGG
>NZ_KI912267.1:1756061-1762186 GCF_000235425.2 Pseudofrankia saprophytica | reverse complement strand
CCCGGCCCACGAGCGAAGCGACGTGGGTTGGGCCTCCGCGGAGGTCGCCGGAGCGAACCAATGTCACAGCGGGATGTTGCCGTGAACGTTCTTGTCGGGACGGCCGGCGGCGAGTGCGTCGGCGATCGCCGCCGCGATCGCGCCGCGGGTGTCGATCGGCGAGACGACCGCGTCGATCACGCCGAGCTCGACCGCCTTCTCGACGCCGCCGACGGCGACGGCGTGCTCCTCGGCCAACTCCTTGATGACCTCTGGCTGGCGCTGCGTCGGCACGGCGGCGATCGTGCGGCGGTGGATGATCTTCACGGCCGCTTCGTGGCCCATCACGGCGATCTCGGCCGTCGGCCAGGCGTAGACCGCCGTGGCGCCCAGGCAGGAGGCGTTCATCGCGATGTACGCGCCGCCGTAGGCCTTGCGGGTCACCACGGTCACCCTGGGCACGGTGCACTCGGCGAAGGCGTAGAGCAGCTTGGCGCCGCGGCGCACCACGCCCTCCCACTCCTGGCCGACGCCGGGCAGGTAGCCGGGGACGTCGACGAGGACGATCAGCGGCACCCCGAACGAGTCGCACATCCGCACGAATCGGGAGGCCTTCTCCGCCGACAGCGAGTCCAGGCAGCCGCCGCGGCGCAGCGGGTTGTTCGCGACCACGCCGACCGTGCGGCCGCCGATCCGGCCGAGCGCCGTGACGATGTTGCGGGCCCACTTGGGGTGCAGTTCGATGAAGCCGTCGTCGAGCACGCCGCCGACGAGGGGCCGGACGTCGTAGGCGCGGCGCGGCGACTCCGGCAGGAACGCGCTGAGCTCGCGGGGCTCGACCTGCCCGATGTCACGCTGGTCGGCGAGCAGCGACACGAGGTGACGGGTCGTCTCCACCGCCTGGTCGTCGGACTCGCAGCTCAGGTGGACGACGCCGCTCTTCTTGGAGTGCGTGTCCGGGCCGCCGAGGCTGTCGGCGGTGCAGTCCTCGCCGGTCACCGAGCGCACCACGTCCGGGCCGGTGACGAAGACCTTGGCGTCCGGGCCCATGATCACCAGGTCGGTCAGCGCCGGGCCGTAGGCGGCGCCGCCGGCAGCCGCGCCGAGCACCAGGGAGATCTGGGGGATGCGGCCGGACGCGCGCACGATCGCGGCGAAGACCCGGCCGACTCCGTCGAGCGAGGCGACGCCCTCCTGCAGCCGGGCGCCGCCGGAGTGCCAGATGCCGACCACCGGCACGCTCATCCGGGCGGCCGACTCGATGGCGTGCACGATGCGCGCGCAACCGTCGCGCCCCATCGCCCCACCTTGTACCGTCACGTCGGTCGCGAAGGCGACCACCTCGTTGCCGTCGACGAGTCCCTGCCCTGCGACGACACCCGACGTGTCGGGCGCGGCGAACAGAGTGACCGTGTCGTCGTCGAAGAAGTGGTTCAGCCGGGCGACGGGGGTACGGGGGTCGACGAGTTCCATCGTGGACAGACTCACCGGGAATCTCCTTGCCTGGGCGGCGAACAGCCTGCTCCTGCGACCAACCGCTAGCGCGGCCGGCCGGCTTGCACATCCGTCTGGTACGCGGGGCAGGGCGTACTGACGTCGCGCGCCTCGCGGCGCGCCGGGCGGCAGCGTGCGGGCAGCGCGGGATCACCGTCCTGGCCCGCCGAGGCATCGGCGCCATCGGCGCCGCCACGGCCACGGGGTAGCCGTCGGGTACCCGATCCGGATCCGGGCACCCGACGGCGGTCCGCCGTGTCCTGCCGGGAGCCGGCTTCTGGTCGCCGTCTCCCGTTGTCGCTGACCGCTGGTGCCGGGGCAGGCGTTCGCCCGCCCCGTCCCAACGTCATTCAGGCGTGAACGCTAGGCATACGTCGTGTCCGCCGAACCCGAACGAGTTCGACAGAGCCGCGCCTGACTTGATGTTTCGGTTGTCGATCCGCACCACGTCCAGCTCGATCTCGTCGTCGAGAGCGTCGAGGTTGCGGGTCGCCGGAACGATGCGATCGCGCATCGCCAGCACGGTGGCCACGGACTCGACGGCGCCGGCCGCGCCGAGCAGGTGCCCGGTCATCGACTTGGTCGCCGTCACCACGGCCGAGCTCGCCGCCGAACCAAGCGCCAGGTACAGCGCCTTCGCCTCGGCGAGGTCACCGACGGGGGTCGACGTCGCGTGCGCGTTGACGTGCGCCACGTCGGCCGGGGTCAGGTCGCCGGTCTCCAGTGCCTCCTGGACCGCCCGCGCCGCGCCCGCCCCGTTCGGCTCGGGCGCGGCCACATGGTATGCGTCGGAGCTGATCCCGGCGCCGGCGAGGTAGCCGTGGATCCGGGCGCCACGGGCCTTCGCGTACTCCTCGGCCTCCAGCACCAGTATGCCGGCGCCTTCGCCGAGCACGAACCCGTCCCGAGCCTTGTCGAACGGCCGCGAGGCCAGCGTCGGGTCGTCCTGGCGCTTCGACAGCGCCTGCATCTGCGCGAACCCGGCGATCGGCAGCGGCGCGATCGCCGCCTCCGTCCCGCCGGCGATGACGACATCCGCGCGGCCGAACTTGATCAGTTCGTACGCGAGCGCGATGGCCTCCGTGCCGGACGCGCAGGCGCTGACCGGGGCACGCACGCCGCCCTTCGCGCCGAACGCCAGCCCCACGGTGGCGGCCGGGCCGTTCGGCATCAGCATCGGGACGACGTGCGGGGTCACCTTACGAGCGCCCTGCTCGCGCAGCACGTCGTGCTGGGAGAGCAGGGTCAGCACGCCGCCGATGCCGGAGCCGACACAGACCATCAACCGCAGCGGGTCGACCTCCGGTGTTCCGGCGTCGGCCCACGCCTCACGCGAGGCGACCAGAGCCATCTGCTGGGTCCGGTCGAGCTTGCGGGCCTCGACCCGGCCGAGCGGGGGCTCGACCGCGAGCGGGGCGGCGATGTGGACCGGCACCGTTTCGATCCAGTCCTCCGTGAGACGGCGCACACCGGACCGGCCGGCGAGCAGCCCCTCCCACGTGGACGCCACATCGCCCCCGAGCGGAGTGGTCGCCCCGAGGCCGGTGACGACGACCCGCCTAGGGGATCGGATCACGCCGCGACACCCGCCCGCTGGATGTAGGAAACGGCGTCGCCGACGGTCTTGAGGGTCTTCACGTCGTCGTCCGGAATCTTGACGCCGAACTTCTCCTCGGCCGCGACGACGACTTCGACCATCGAGAGCGAGTCGACGTCCAGGTCGTCGATGAAGGTCTTCTCGGGGGTGACGTCGGCCGGGTCCACGCCGGCGACCTCCTCGAGGATCTCGGCGAGACCGGCGAGGACATCAGTCTGGGACATCAGGGACCTTTCTTGATCGGGCAGCTGTAGAGGTTCAGGTTGGTGACGGTCACCCGCAGATCGGGGCGGCGCGCGGGCGCTGGCCCGGCGACACCATCCGACGGGTGGCGAGCAGGGTATGGCTCGCTCCGGTCGGCACCGCCGTCAGGGGCATCGGATGACCTGGCCACAGTAGGTCAAGCCTGCACCGAAACCGAACAGGAGGACCGGGTCGCCGCGCCGTAGCTCACCGGCGTCGACCAGCCGCGACAGCCCCAGCGGGATGCTCGCGGCCGAGGTGTTGCCCGAGTCGACGACGTCACGGCCGACGACCGCGTCCTTCGCGCCCAGGCCACTCACCAGCGCCTCGATGATGCGCAGGTTGGCCTGGTGCGGCACGATCCCGGCGAGCTCCTCCGGGGCGACGCCGGCGCGCTCACAGATCTTGCGCAGCGTCGGGACCAGGGTCAGGGCCCAGCGGAAGACCGCCTGCCCCTCCATCCGGAACAGGTTGTCGCCGTAGCCCGGAACCCTGATCACGTCCGGGCGTGAGCCGTCGTGGCCCCAGACCACCGGGCCGATCTCGTCGTGCTCGGCGGGCCCGACGACCGCCGCGCCGGCGCCGTCGGCCAGCAGGATGCACGTCGTGCGGTCGTCCCAGTCGGTGTAGTCGGACAGCCGCTCGGTGGCGACCACGAGCACGTGCCGGGCGGTTCCCGCGCGGACGGTGTCCGCCGCCTGGGCGAGCGCGTAGCAGAAGCCGGCGCAGCCCGCGTTGATGTCGAACGCGCCGGCCGAGCCCAGCCCGACGCGGTGCGCGATCTGTGGGGCGGCGCCGGGGATCTGTGACGGGCTCGTGCAGGTCGCGGTGATGACGAGGTCGATGTCGGCCGCGGCGACGCCGGCGGCGGCCAGCGCCTTCTCCGCGGCCGCGGCGCCCATCATGACCGTGGTCTCGTCGGCGTCGGCGATCCGGCGGGTGGCGATGCCCGTCCGGGTGCGGATCCACTCGTCGGACGTCTCGACACGCTGCGCGAGGTCGTCGTTGGTGACCAGACGGACCGGGCGGTACGTGCCCAGACCGAGGACACGAGCGGCGGCGGTCATCGGGCCTCCCCAACCCGGGCACCGGCCGAGACCGGCTCGCCGGCGGGCGCGGGAATCGTAACGGTCGTCGCTGGCGGTTGCTCGGTGCCCGCGAACTCGGCCAGCAGCTCGCGCGCGGCGGGCAGGTCGGCGGGGCTCTTCACTGCCAGGATCTTCACCCCTGGCAGTTCCCGGCGGGCGATGCCGGCCAGCGTGCCGGCCGGCGGCAGCTCGATGACGGCCCTGACGCCCAGTTCACGCAGCGTCGCCAGGCACAGGTCCCAGCGCACCGGCGCGGCCACCTGGCCGACGAGGCGGGCCACCATCTGGGCGCCGTCGGCCACCACCGCGCCGTCCGCGTTCGAGACCTGGCCGACGCGCGGCGTTCCGGGGCGGATGCCCGGGGCCACCTCGGCGAGCGCCTCGCGCCCCGAGTCCATGTAGTGGGTGTGGAACGCGCCCGCGACGGCGAGCGCGCGCACCCGGACGCCGGCCGGCGGCTCGGCGGCGAGCTTCGCCAGCGCGTCGAGGTCACCCGCGGCCACGATCTGGCCGGCGCCGTTGCGGTTCGCCGGGGTCAGGCCCAGGCCTTCCAGGTGCGCGGCCACCTCGTCCGGGTCACCGCCGAGCAGTGCCGACATGCCGGTCGGGGTGCGGGCCGAGGCCTGAGCCATGGCCCGGCCGCGCAGCGCCACCAGCGCCAGCGCGGCCTCAGGCGAGAGCGTGCCGGTGAGCGCGGCCGCGGTGATCTCGCCGACGCTGTGGCCGGCGACCAGCAGCGCGCCGGCGGGCGCACCGCCCGCGACGGGCAGGCCCAGCTGTTCGGCCGCGATCAGGCCGGCGGCCACGATCAGTGGCTGCGCGACCGCCGTGTCCTTGATGGTCTCCGCCGGAGCCTCGGTTCCGAGCTCGACCAGGTCGATGCCGGCGGCCGCGGCGAACCAACGCAGGCGCGCGGCGACGCCCGGTAGTTCGAGCCACGGTCGGAGCATTCCCGAGGCTTGGGCGCCTTGTCCTGGCGCGAGGATGGCGAGCACGTCACTACCTAACCCTTCGCGAGGGCCGGTTGTCGCTGGCGGCCACTCACCGATGTGCCGACGGCTCGTTGTAGACGTCCTACAAAACGTCTAGCCCGGACGGGTACGTTAGTCACGTGGCGGTACCTGGGTCGACAATCGTGTGACAGGGCCGTTAAGTCGGGCGATGTGACCGTTCTCGCAGCGGCGACGAGCCGTCGAACGCCCGCGCTCGCGCCATCACGCCTGTAGGTCGTCCACGACACGACGAGTGTTCACCGCGGGGTCTCCAGCGGCTTCGAGGCTGCTCCCGGCGGTGTTTCGCCGCTCCGTTCCGCGGGCCCCCGGATGCCCGCCGGGACGCCCGCCCGTCCGCGTCGGATTGGTGGCGTGGCCGCGTCCGCCGCCTGGCCTGGAGCTATCCCTCGAGACGGCCGAGGAGGAGCGCTATGTGCAGCGTGAAACGTTGGCGATGGTCGGCCGTGTCGAGGCCGCACACCTCCGAGGCCTTTCTCAGGCGATAACGCACCGTGTTGGGGTGGAGGTAGAGGGCCTTCGCGGTCGCCTCCAGCGAGGCACCGAAGTCGAGATAGGTGCCAGCGGTTCCCAGCAGCGGCGCGCCCGCGTCGCGCAGCGGCAGGTAGATCTCATCGATGAGCACCCGGCGGGCCTGCTCGTCGCCGGCGAGCGCCCGCTCGGGCAGCAGCGCCCGCGCGGTCACCGGCCGCGGCGCCGCCGGCCAGGCGGCGA
>NZ_KI912267.1:1750572-1755961 GCF_000235425.2 Pseudofrankia saprophytica | reverse complement strand
CTGGCCGCGGGCGCGCCGGCCTGGGCGGGAGGCATGTCCGCGGGTGCCCCGGCCGTCCCGCCGGGCACCGCGTCGCCACCGGTGTCGCTCAGCCGGAACCGGCCGCCGACGATCATCACGAGCCGCTGGTTGTGGACGCCGGTCAACACCTCCAGGCCCGCCGCGCGGGCGAGTCGGTGCACCTCGTCGACGACCGCCTCCGGCGACTGCGGCGGCGCGGCGCCGACGACGACGGTCACCGCGGGCGGGTTACGCCAGCCGACCGCCGCCGCCCGCGACGACAGCGCCCTGTCCTGGTCGCCACGCACGACGTGGTCGACGACGAGTGCCTCCAGCCGGGCGTCCCAGGCGCCGCGCTCCTCGGCGACCCGGGCGTAGACGACCGCCCCGGCGAACGCGATGTCACGGGAGTAGCGCAGCACGTCGGCCAGCACGCGCTGCTCATGCTCCGGCTCGACGATGTTCGGGACCTCGGCCTCGATCGTCTCGACGGCCACCCGGACCAGGTCGACGAGCCGGCGGAAGGTGACGGCCCGGACCAGCTCGCGCGGCGCCACCCGGAACACGTCGCTGGACAGGTCGCGGGCGTGCTCGGGACGCCGGCACCACTCGACGAACGAGGCGATGCCCGCCTGCACCACGAGCTGGATGTCGGCGCGGTGCCGGGCCGACATCCCCGGGTACCAGGGCAGCAGCTCGGCCATCCTGGCGACCGCCTTGTTCGCCAGCAGCCCGCTCGCCCGTTCGATGCGCCGGATGACCGCGTCGTTCGCGCCCGCGCCCGGGTCTGCCTCGGCGCGGCCGCCGCCGGACCGGTCCGCTGGCCCCGGCGCCGCCTGCGCCGGCACGCCGGGCCGCCCTGGCGGCGGGTCGGCCGGCGAACCGCCTCCTCTGGCCGCCGGAGCTCCCGCCGGATCGGCGACGCCCGGGGTTCCCGCCGGATCGGCGACGCCCGGGGTCCCCGCCGGATCGGCGAACGGGGTCCCTGCCGGATTGGCGAAGCCGATCTGGGAGGTTGTGATCGGGGAGGTCTGCTGGGAGGTCTGCTGGCGGGTCTCCTGGGCGGTCTGCCGAGGGGTCGGGCCGTGCGCGGACGCGGGTTCGGCCGGAGGCGGAGTCACGGCGACCAGCATGCCTCACGTGGGCTCGCGGTCCCTCGCGCGCGCGGCCACGGCGCCGCGCGGTCCTGCCGGCGTCTGCGGGCGCGCCCGCAGGACGCACCGCCGCGCATACCCCGAAACCGGGGAGCGACCGGCTGAGAGGGGATGCCGGACAAGGCGGCGGGCGCGCGGCGACAATGAGCCGATGCCCGCGCCCAGTCTGACCCGTGCCACGGTTCTCGTGGCGGGCCTCGTCGGCGCGCTCGCCGGCCTGCTCGGCGGGTGCTCGCAGCTGCTGCCGATGAAGACCGATGGCCTGATCCCGGCCGACCTGGTGCCGGTGTTCCGGGAGGCCGCGGCGACGTACGGCCTGCTCTCGGCCGCTCAGCTCGCGGCGCAGGCCCGGGTGGAGAGCCGGTTCGACTCGTCGGTGGTCTCCCGGGCCGGCGCGGTCGGCATGATGCAGTTCCTGCCGCGGACCTGGGCCGAGTTCGGCCTGGACGGCGACGGTGACGGCGTCGCCGACCCGCTCAACCCGCTCGACGCCATCCCGTCCGCCGCCCACTACGAACAGCATCTCTCGGAGCTCGTCCGCGACCTGCCGGGCGACGAGATCTCGCTGGTGCTCGCGGCGTACAACGCGGGCCCGACCGCCGTCCGAACCGCCGGCGGCGTCCCCGACTTCGCCGAGACCAAGTCCTACATCGCGAAGATCAATAGCTGGGCTGAGGCCTACGCATCCGAGATCTGACGGTCGGCGTCGTAGGCGGCGGTGGTGAGGGGGCCGCGCCTCGCGGCCGGTGGCGTCGAACGGTGGTCGTCGCGGCCGTGGCCTGGGACGCTACGGGAGAGGGTCCCAGACGGCGGAAGGGCTCGCGATGGCCAGCAGCGCTGATGTACTCGCGGACGGGTTCGGGCGGGTCAGAGAAGCCGTCCACGACGCGGTGGACGGGCTGTCCGCCGACCAGGCCAACCACCGGCTGGGTGGACAGGCGAACTCCATCGCCTGGTTGGTGTGGCACCTTGCCCGGGTGCAGGACGACCATGTCGCGGACGTCGCCGGCTCGGAGCAGGTCTGGACGTCGGCGGGCTGGTACGGCCGGTTTGGCCTGCCGCTCCCGCCGGAGTCCCATGGCTACGGGCACACCACGGCCCAGGTCGCGAGCGTCAGGGTCGGCGATCCGGCGCTGCTCACGGGCTACTACGACGCGGTCCACGACGCGACCCTGCGTTTCGTCGCCACCCTCGCCGACCCCGATCTGGACCGGGTCGTCGACACCAGGTGGGACCCGCCGGTGACGCTCGGCGTCCGCCTCGTCAGCGTCATCGCCGACGACCTCCAGCACGCCGGCCAGGCCGCCTTCGTCCGCGGTCTCCTCCACGCCGGCTGACGCCGCGCCCGCGGCCACCTCGGCGCCCGCGGCCATCTCGGCGCCTGGTCGGGCTCAGTCTCCGGTGGCGCCGTCGATGCGCTCCCGCAGCAGGTCGGCGTGGCCGTTGTGACGGGCGTACTCCTCGATCATGTGGAGGTACACCCAGCGGAGGGTGAAGGTGGTGCCCCGGTGCAGGAACGTGTCGTCCAGCGAGCGGCCGGCCGCGGCCGCCCGCGCCCTCGTCACCTCCTCCTCGAAGGCGTCGAAGGCCTCCTGGGGGTCAGCGGTGTCGACGTCGTCGAACTCCGCGTCCTGGTTGTCGTCCGTGATCCAGTAGGACGTCAGGCCCTCGCCGGCGAACCGGATGCGAAACCAGCCGCGCTCCACCTCGGCCATGTGCCGGACGAGGCCCAGCAGCGACAGCGTCGACGGCGGCACGGCGCGCTCCCGCAGCTGGTCGACGGTCAGGCCGGCGCACTTGAGCAGCAACGTCTGGCGGTGGTAGTCGAGCCAGGCCTCGAGCTGCTCGCGCTCACCTCCGGAGATCGGCTCGTCCATCCGGGTGATGTTCGGCGCGGTCCACGTCATGCCAGCATCATCGCGGTCGCCTCCGACAGGTTCGGGCGCTTCGCGCACCAGCGTCCGGATGGCGGTGGCCGCCCGCGTGCCCGGGACGACGGCGGGCCGGGCACGCCGCCGGTGCCGGCAGGCCACAGGTGGCGGTTTGCCGGGTTCGGCGCGGCGGGGCTAGGTTGCGGCCATGACCGAGAACTCGGGCGGCGCCCGGCTCAGCGTCGGCGACGTGGCTCCCGACTTCACGCTCTCCGACGCCGACGGCAACCAGGTGTCGCTGGCGTCCTTCCGCGGCCGGCGGGTGATCATCTACTTCTACCCGGCCGCCAGCACTCCCGGCTGCACCAAGCAGGCCTGCGACTTCCGGGACAGCCTGGCCCAGCTGAACGACGCCGGCCTCGACGTGCTCGGGATCTCCCCGGACAAGCCGGCGAAGCTGGTCAGGTTCCGTGACAACGAGGGCCTGACGTTCCCGCTGCTGTCCGACCCGGATCGGGCCGTGCTCGGCGCCTACGGCGCGTATGGCGAGAAGACGCTGTACGGGAAGAAGACCGTCGGCGTGATCCGCTCGACGTTCGTCGTCGACGCCGACGGCAAGATCGAGAAGGCGCTGTACAACGTCAAGGCGACCGGCCACGTCGCCAAGCTGATCCGCGACCTCGGCCTCGCCGAGGTCTGAGGCGGGGGCGCACCGTGCGCCCCCGCACCGCGCCCCCGCCTCCCCGTCCTCAGGCGGCCGGGGCCTTGAGAGTCGTGTCGAACAGCTCCGCGGTGCGCTCCCAGTGACGTTCGGCCGCGGCCTCGTCGTACACGGGGAGGTCCTTCACCGCGAAGCCGTGCATCGCGCCGGTGTAGACCTCCAGCCGGTAGTCGACCTTCGCCGCGTCGAGCGCCGCCGAGAGGCGGGCCTGGTCCTCGGGGGTGCAGGAGCCGTCGTTGTCGGCGACGCCGAAGTAGAGCCGGGCACGCACCTCGGCGGCCCGCTTGTGCGGGCTCTCCGGGTCGTCCTCGACGGCGAGCCGGCCGCCGTGGAACGACGCGGTGGCGGCGACCCGGTCCGGGTGCGCGCCGGCCGCGGCGAACGCGAGCCGGCCGCCCATGCAGTAACCGGTGGTGCCGACCTTGTCGGCGCTGGCGGCCGGCACGTCGTCGAGCGCCGTCAGCAGCGCGCCGGTGTCGCCCATCACCGCGGTCGTGTTCGCCTTCTGCATGACGCCGAACAGGCGAGCCCGGACCTCCGGGTCGGAGAAGGCCGTCGCTCCGTCGAACGGGCCGGCGTCCGGGGTCCGGTAGAAGACGTTCGGCAGCACGACGGCGTAGCCGAGCGCGGCGAGCCGGTCGGCCATGTCCTGCGTCACCGGCCGCACGCCGAAGGCGTCCGGATACATGATCACGGTCGGCAGCGGCTCGCCATCCTCGGCCGGGTGGCCCGGCGGGAGGTGCAGGTAGACATCCATCACACCGTCATCGGTGCGCACGTCGAGCTTGGACACGGTCATGTGACTCCCTGGAGTCTTCTTGGCCGCCGCCACTGGCGCCCGGGACAGCATCCCGCAACCGCCCGGGACGCGTTCCAGACCCCTGACCTGGGGCGGGCGTGATCGTGCCGGCGGCGCCCAGGCCGCCGGCACGGCCCCCGGCTTCGGCCTCGGCGCGCGCCCTAACCGGCGGCGTTGACGGCCGCCGTGAAGGCGTCGGGGACGAGCTGGTCGTTGGTGAGCGTCTTGCCGTTGACCTTGACGGTGGGTGTGCCGGTCACGCCGCGCTTGGACGCGTTGTCCTCGACCTGGGCGACATAGCCGTCGTAGGTGCCGGAACGCACCGCGGTGGTGAACTCCGGCGACGTGAGCCCGGCCTTCGAGCCGAGCTCGACCAGCCTGTCGTTCGTGAAGGCGCCGGAGTTCTCCTCACCCTGGTTGGCGAAGAGCAGGTCGTGGTAATCCTTGAACTTGCCGGCCTGCGCCGCCGCCGCGCCCGCGTTCGCGGCGCGCACCGAGTCGGGCCCGATGAACGACATCATGTGGTAAACGGCCTTGATCTTCCCGTCGTCGATGAGTGACTGGACGGTCGGACCGGTCGTCGTCTCGAACTGCTTGCACACCGGGCACTGGAAGTCCTCGTAGAACTCCACCGTGACCGGGGCGTTCGCCTGGCCGACGACGATCCCGTTGTCCGGCCCGGTCGCGTTCGCCGGGATCACCACGGGCTTGGAGTCCTGGCGGGAGTTCTGGACGAGGATCCCGACGACGGCGGCGATGATGATGACGCCGACCACCGAGGCCAGCACGATCATCCGGCGGCGTCGCCGCTCCCGGGCCGCGGCCGCCTCGCGGGCCGCGGCCG
>NZ_KI912267.1:1722104-1750472 GCF_000235425.2 Pseudofrankia saprophytica | reverse complement strand
GCGCGCGGGTCCCGTCCCGACTGGCCGTCGCCCCGCCCCGCCGCGCCGCCGGCGCGGGTCCGCTGCCCACCGCCTCCAGCGCCCTGGCCTGCCCGGTCGCCGGGCCCGCGGTCCGTGCCGTCGCTCATCGGTCGCGCCTCATCCGTCGTCCCGCCTCATCGTCTCTCTCGGTTCGCTCGCTGTCGCTGTCGTTCCAGGCCTCGCCGTCTTCGTTCCAGGCCTCGTCACCGTCGTCGTACTCGTCGTCGGCCGCGGCCGACCGTGACCGGCTGCCGGCCGGCGCCTCCAGCAGGCGGTCCAGAGCCAGGTAACCGGTGGGCCACCAGACGAGCAGTCCGCTGGCGACCAGAAGCAGGCTGTCGCGAATCAGCTCCGACGTGTAATGAGTGGGCGCACCCTTCGCGAGGTCGCCGCCCGAGGAGAAGCAACCGCAGTCGATGCGCAGGCCACGCGCCGCCGCGGACGCGATCGCCGCGATATACGCCGCGAGCATCAACGAGGACAGCAGCGCGCAGGCACGTACCGCCAGGCCCAGCAGGAGAAGTACGCCCAGCGCGATCTCGACGAACGGCACGGCATAGGCGACGGGATGGACCAGACCTTCCGGCAGGATCCGGAACGCGCGCACCGAGCGGACCATCCCGGCCGCGTCGCCGACCTTGAGCGCGCCGGCCGCCAGCCACAGCACCGCGAGCCCCAGCCGCAGCGCCGTGGACACCGCGCGGACCCAGGCCCGGGCCCCGAGGGTCCGGCCGCCCGCCTCGTGCTCGGCGTCCAGGTACGAGTGCGGGTGCAGGTGGGTCACGGCGTCGCCCCCTGGGCAGCCAGGACCTGAAGGTCATGGATGTAGTCGGTGATCTGGGTGCCCGGCGGGTAGCGCAGGGCCAGCCGGCCGTCGCGGCCGAATGCCAGCACGTCGGCCTCCTGGTTCTGTTCGACCACGCCGTCCGCCCGCGTGCGGGGCTGCTCCACGTCGACGCCCAGGGCCTGAGCCTGGGCCCGTACCTGGGCGAACGGGCCGGTCAGGCCGTAGAAGCCGAAGCCCGGGTCGAAGTGGTGCAGCCAGGCGGCCAGCACGGCCGGAGTGTCGCGCGCCGGGTCGGTGCTGACGAACACCACCCGGACCCGGGCCCGCACCGCCGGGTCGAGCTCGCCCATCGCCTGCGCGAGGTCGGCCATCGTCGCCGGGCACACGTCGCGGCAGTGGGTGTAGCCGAAGTACACCAGCGTCACCAGGCCGGCGGTCGTGGCGCGCAGGTCGAAGGGGCGCCCGTCGGTCCCGGTCAGGTCCAGGGCCGGCTTCGGCGCGGGCGTCGCCGGGCTGATCCCGTGCAGGCCGTCGGAACGCCGCTCGCCGACCGCCGCGGCACGCATGCCGGGGGTGCGGTCCGCGCACGCCGTCGAGCCCGCGAGCAGCACCGCCAACGTCAGCACGGCCATCGGCTGGGAGGTCCGGCGCGCCTGCGAGGTGGCGACCATGATCCTCCGCGTTGAGAGCATGAACAGACGGGGCGGCCCCGCTGGGCACCGGATACGCGTCGACGTGCCGCCACCCGCCGGCAGGTCCTGGTACGTGTCGGCGCCGTGCCACGACGGGCGTGGCCAGGCGTAACCGTAAACGAAGGACGGCGGCGCAGCGTTTCCGGAGAACTGGTCGGGTCGTCCGGCGCATAGCGGGCGAAGGGTGGGGACCATGGCGGCCCGTCGCGCCGGTCGGCCTGTGGTCCCGGCGCCGGTCGGTTCCCATCCTCGGCCCCGACGGCTCCTCGGCCCCGACGGCCCTGATTGGTGCTAACGGGTGTTTGGGCTCGTCAGGGGCTGGCGGGTCTGGCACTCTTGGCAGTGGACCCGTCGGCCGTTGACCGGCGGTAGGCCACGGGCTGTGGCAACCGGCAGCCGATGGGTATGACCGTGCTGGGCGGGTTCGCGAGGAACCGCCGGCCGCGGCCGCCCTCGGGCGAAATCGCCGGTCGCACGACCCCGTGGTCGTCGGCCGTGGGAGACGAGAGGTCAGATCGGTGCCGCAGGACCCAGCGACCATTCAGCGCCAGATCGACGAGACCCGCGCGGAGCTGGCGGAGACCATCGACGCGATCGCCGACATCGTCAGCCCTCGCCGCGTCGCCGAACGCGCGGGCGAGCAGGTACGGGCGAAGGTGGCCGAGCTGCGGGCCCGGGTCGGCCACGGTGGAGAGCCGCTCGAGCTCGCCGCCGACGGCACGACGCCGCCCGCGGCTCTGCCCGCGCCGCGCGCCGCCCTGACGGCGGCGCCGGGCGCGCCGGGGCAGGCGTCGGGCGGGCGCACGGTGCGGTGGGGTCGGGTGGCACTCGCGGTCGGCGCCACCACGCTCCTGGTGGTGCGCACCACGCGGCGCCGCCGGCATCGCCGCGGCTGAGGCCGGGCAGGCAGCGCCGATGAGCCTGGACATCCCCGGCGGTGGCGTGCCGCCCGGCCGTATCGTGCTGATCCGCCACGGTGAGACCGACTGGAGCCGGTCCGGCCGGCACACCGGTCGAACCGACATCGCGCTCACCCAGGAGGGCGAGCGCAGGGCGGCGTCACTACGCCCCGCCCTGCGCGACCATCGCTTCATCCTGGTCGCCACCAGCCCCCGCGCGCGGGCGGTCCGCACCGCGGACCTCGCCGGTCTGAGCCCCGCGACTCCCGCCTCCCCGGTACCCACCGCGGACGCGCTCGCGACCGGAGCGGACACGGCGGACGCGGCCGGCGCCCAGGCCGCAGCCGGCGCGGAGGTCCTGGCGCGAGAGATCTGGCCGGAGCTCGCCGAGTGGGACTACGGCGACCTGGAGGGCCTCACCACGCCCCGGATCCGCGAGGACCAGCCGGGCTGGACGATCTGGACCGGTCAGGTGCCGGGCGGCGAGAGCGCCGCGCAGGTCGCGGCGCGCGCCGACGCCGTGCTGGACCGCGCCCGGCCGCTGCTGCGCGACGGCGACGTCGCGCTCGTTGGCCACGGCCACTTCTCGCGGATGGTGATCGCGCGCTGGCTTGGTCTGGAGCCGGGGCGAGGCGCGTCGTTCCTGCTGGAGCCGGCGAGCATCTCGGTCCTCACGCACGAGCGGGAGACGAGGGTGCTCGGCGGGCTGAACCTGCGGCCCGCGGAGCACACGACGCCGGCGGCTACAGATCTCCTCGCCGTCGCAGCGCGGTCAGGGCGATGATGCCGGGAATCACCGGCAGCCAGTAGCCGATCAGCCGGTAGACCAGCACGGCGGCCACCATCGCGGCGGCCGGGCCGCCGGCCGCGGTGAGGCCGATGGCGAGGGCTGGCTCGATCGCGCCGACATTGCCGGCCGTCGGTGCCGCGCCGGCGACCGCCGAACCGACCAGGTAGACCGCCGCCACCGAGAGCACCGAGACCTGGCCGCCGAACGCCCGCTCGCTCGCGGTCAGCGCGATCACCTGCGCGACCTTCGTACCGGCGAGCGAGGTGGTCAGCAGGGTGGTCCTGCCGGGGGAGTGGGTGAGCCCCCGCAGGTGCGCCAGGAACGTCGCGGCCGGCGCGCGCAGCCGGTCGCGCACCCCGCGGCGGCTGAGCACCAGTCCCAGCGCCGCGAGGACCGCGACGACGGCGATGCACGTCGGCCCGATCCCGACGCTGGCCAGCGTGTCGCGCAACGGCCCCGTCAGCGAGGCGGTGATGCGGGAATCGCCCAGCAGCCCCGCGACGAGGGCGAGCGCGGCCAGGTGCACCAGGCCGCAGACCACCCGCAGCGAGGCGATCGTCGCGAGGCCCGCCGAACGGGCGAGCCCGCGGCGTTCCAGGAAACGCAGGTTGACGGCGATCGCGCCGAGCCCGGCCGGGATGATCCGGTTCGCGGCGGCCGCGGCGCACTGGACCGCCGTCGACACCCGTACGCCCAGCGGTAGGCCGCTGCCGGCCCGCAGCGCGACTCCGTTCGTGATGTAGTAGAGCACCGCCCCGAACCCGCACAGCAGGAGCCAGGGCCAGTTCGGCGCCGGCACGTCGGCCAGCTGCTTCTCGACGTCGGCCCGGAACCGGAAGGCGAGCACCGCCAGCGGCACGCCGAGCACCGCGCCGAGGATCAGCGTGCGCCGCCTGGGCATGCGCAGCGTGGGCCGCAGTCGGGCCGAGAGATCGACGTCGCACGCGTCCAGGACGCGCGGACGCGCGCGCTTCGGTGTGGCGAGCCGTCGCGGCACCGGCAGCACCGCGCCGCCCGCACCCGCCGCTGCGACCGCCGGGCCGGCAAGCGCGCCCGACGTGGCCAGGACCGGCCGGACGGGCCCGCTCGCGAACAGGGGAATCGCCGGGAAGCCGTGGAAGACGGGGATGGCGGCTGGCCCGGCGGTCGCCGCGACGGTGGGCTGGCGGGGGAGCAGCCGGACGGTGAGCTGACCGGAGAACGCCGCTCGCGGCGGACGGGCGGCGCGAGCGCCCCGCGACCGCCTCGACGGCCGGCCGGCCTCCTCGCGTGGTCCGCGGCCGGTGGCTGGTAGCCCCGCCGGGGACAAGGGACGCGCCGTCGTCCCGGTCTGTCCCTCTGCCATCAGCGCCGGAGTCTCGATGACGGGCTCCCCTCGGCCAGATACTCGGTAGGCGAAGTCGGTCCGGTTACCAGCCGGTTCCGGCCAGCTCCGCCCGTCTCATTGTGCGCACGGCCGTGTGCGCTCGGCTATTCCTGCCGCGGACCCCTCGCTGGGGATCCCGGTCACTCTGGTTCGCCCCCGTTGGCGAGTCCCGACGCATCCGAATTGCCGGTCACCTCGGCCTATGCAGCGTCATTGTGGGTGCGCTATGCGGCCTGTCGCCCCGTCGGCGGTGTCCGACTGTGGTCGGACGGGCGAAGTGTCGGTGTGGCTGGCATCGGACGATGCCGGGCGGTCATGACCTACTGTGACATTAGCCTCCGGGGGCAGGGGGACTTTCGGGCGACGGGGCGGCCACGGCAAGGTGGGCTCCGATGGAAGGAGCCAGTCATGGCTGATCTGTTCGACCTGCAGGTAAGCACCCTCAGTGGCGAGGACACCACGTTCGGTGCGCTCGCCGATGGCCGTGTCGCTCTGGTGGTCAACGTTGCCAGTCGCTGCGGACTTACACCCCAGTACGCCGGGCTCGAGGCGCTGCACGAGGAGCTGGCCGCGCGGGGGTTCACCGTGCTCGGCTTTCCGTGTAACCAGTTCATGGGCCAGGAACCCGGCAGTTCCGAGGAAATCGCCCAGTTCTGCTCGGCGACCTACGGGGTGACCTTCCCGCTGACGTCGAAGATCGAGGTGAACGGCCCGGGCCGCCACCCCGTCTATGACGTGTTGACCCAGGCAGCGGACCCCGAGGGCACAGCGGGCGACGTCACGTGGAACTTCGAGAAGTTCGTCGTCGGCGCCGACGGGACGGTGCTCGCCAGGTTCCGTCCGGGCACGGACCCGGCGGACCCGGAGCTGCGGGCCACCATCGAGAAGGCTCTCACCGCCTGAGCGGTCCAACCGCCGGGCGATCCCCGGCGGTTGGGTGGGACCGGGTGGCCCCTGTCCAGATCTATATGACGTCAATGCCGTCGAGGATCGGATCGCGCCGCGACATCCACTCCGGGGTCACGTCGTCGGGTACGGGCGGCCCGAGACGGCGTGCCGTCGGGTCGTTCGGGCGGCCGGTGACCGGGTCCACGCTATCGGTGTGGATCGACCGGTGCGGCGGGGGCGGAGCCGAGATCGAGCGGCTCTGGCCGCGCGGCGGGCCGGCCGGCGGGCGCAACCGCGGGTCGATCGAGCCGGGCAGGCCACCTCCGCCGGCGGGCCCGAACGAGCCGGCCCCGCCACCCGGCTGGGCGGGTGGCACCGGTCCACCCGGTCCACCCGGGCCTCCAGGTCCGGCGGGGCGGTGCTGCGTCTCGGTGAAGTAGCCGCCGTAACCGGGCTCCGGCCGCCCCTGCTCGGGACGAGGCGGGTAGTAGGAGGCGGGTGGTTCTCCTCGGCCCTGGCCGGGCTGGCCGGGCGGCCCCAGGTTGGGGCGCGCGGGGCCGGGGGCGCCAGGACCGGCCGGTCCACCGCCCGGATATCCGGAACGGGCGGCCGCGGGACGTGGCCCGGACTGGCTCGGCGGCATCGACTGGCCCGGAACCGCCGGCTGTCCCGGCGCGCCGGGCGGCGCGGAGAGCCCCGGCAGGCCAACCCCCGGAGGGGGCGTGCTGGGCGGGGGCGGGACACCGGGAGGCAGCTGCCCGCCCCGTGGGAAGGATGACGCGCCCGCCGGGTACCCCCGACCCTCCCCACGGTCCTCCCAGCGGGTGTCCCGGGCGGACGAGGTCGATCCGGGCGGCAGCCCGGGCTCCGCCGGCCCGCCGGGAGCCCCGGGCCGCGCGGAGGGGCGGTCCTGTCCCTGCGGCCGCTGCCCGCCGGTGGGCTGACCCGGCGGTTGGAGGCGCGCCGGCGGTGCGTCGGCTGACGGCTGCCGCTGCGCGGTTGGCGGCTGGTAGCGGGCCTGCGCGCCGGTGTTCCCGTCGTGGCCCTGCTGGAACTGGCCCTCGGCCGGAGGCGGGAAGACCGGCAGCGCGCCGGTCATCCCCGGCGGCGGCAGGATGGGGTGCGCACCGGTCATGCCGGGCGGGAAGCTGAGGCTCGCGGCCGTCGTCCCCGGCGGCGGGAACGCCGGGTTGGCACCGCCTGTCTCGGGCGGCGGGAACGCCGGATAACTCTCCCCTGGCGGCGGGATGTGCGGCATCGGCCCGGTCGGCGGGGGAGTGGGCACGCCGCCGCGCGCGTTGATGGGCGGTGCAGTGGCCGGTGGCGACGACGGCGGCGGTGGCGTGGTGGGCGGAGACGCCGGTGGCGGCGCCTGCCGGGACGCCGTCGGGATGAGGACGCCCCGGCCGACCGTGGCCGGCGGCGTGGCGTCGGCTGGCCGGGGCGCGGCCGGCGGATCGGGCAACATGCCCGGCGTGAGGCGGCCGTCGGGCGCCACGACGGGATGCCCTCGGGCGGCTCTCGCCGGATCCGGGGTTCCTGCTCGATTGCCGGCAGAGTCCCGGCCGGCCGGGCGAAGCCCGTCTGGCAGGTCGGCGATCCGGGGGAGCTGCTGGCTGGCCGGCGGCTGCGCGGCGGCGCGGGCGGCAGGCTGGAAGCGCTGGTCGGTTCCCGCCGCGGCGACGAGGTGCGCCCCGGACTGTGGCTGCGCGAGCTGCGCGAGCTGCGCGGGCTGCGCGCCCGCGGTCGCGAATGCTCCGGTGGCGGCGCCCGCGGCGGCACGGGGCCGCCGGGTGACGCCGGGCAGCGGGCGGGGTGCGGCGGCCTCCTGGTCGGCCGCGGGCAGCTCGGGCGGCAGGCCGGTGACAGCCAGGACGGAGGCACACGGCCAAAGACGGTCGCAGCCGAGGCAGACGTCGAACTCGTTGGGCCGGTGGAGGTCGATGAGCGCGAGCAGGGATCGGATGTGCTCGATCGTGCGCGGCCCGGCGAGCACCGGGCCGCTCCTGATCATGTCAAGTTCCGAGCACAGCCGACCGTAGTAACGCTCGACGTCGGAATCGTCCTGATCCTCCATTATTGCCAAGCATGCACCATGAGGCCAAGCGTCGCGCGAGCGGTACCCGGCGAGCTCGGGCAGGGATTCGTCGTCGCGCCGGCGCACCGGGCGGCGGCGCGACGCTCCCGCCTATCCATGCCGGACATCACTACTGATGCCGGGCAGCCGGCGGCGAGCCCGGTGAGACACCCCGCGGATGCCTCGCCGGGCGGTCGGGCCCGCATGGCGGGACCGTCCCGTTCACCCGCGCTCGGGCCGGACCTCGTCGCCGCGGCGGACCTGCCGCATGAGGCCCTCCTGCAGGCGGGCGAACTCCTCGATGTACGGGCTGTCCCCCTGGTTCGGCGCGCCGGGCAGGTCCTTGCCGGGCTGGCCGCGGTCGAACGCCGGCTCGAAGCCGGCGTAGGGGCCGCCGCTGGGCCGGTCCGGCTGGCCGCCGTCGAACGACGGGTAGTGGCCGCCGCCCTGCCCGGAGGGCCCGCCGCGCTCGGGCGGCGCCTCGTAGGCCGGGTAGTTCGGCATCCCGTTCGGCGGCGGCGTGGGCGGCCGCTCGGGTGGGCCGTCGAACGACGGGTAGTGCGCGCCGGCCGGTGCGGCGGGCCGGTCGTTGCCGCCGTCGTAGCCGAACGGGGAGGAACCGTTGCTCGACGGGGCCGGGCTGATCGACAGTGGCGCGGAGCGCAGCGCGTCCGCGCCCGCCTCCGGCTCGTTCGACAGGAAACCGTCGGTCTGCGGGAAGATCCGCGCCGACAGGCTGACCGACATCGGGTCGCTGCCGTAGG
Source organism: Pseudofrankia saprophytica (assembly GCF_000235425.2). Taxonomy (NCBI): domain Bacteria; kingdom Bacillati; phylum Actinomycetota; class Actinomycetes; order Frankiales; family Frankiaceae; genus Pseudofrankia; species Pseudofrankia saprophytica. Next base: position 1,742,188 of record NZ_KI912267.1, on the reverse strand, counting down.
TGATCACGTCTACCTGGTCGTCCGGGCCGATGCCGCCGTTACGGGCAAGGTCGACGAACCGGAACAGATCTGCCCAGCGCAGGCCGTCCAGGTCCACACTGATCCGCAGTGCCATGCTGTGCCCCGTCCCGTGAGCAGTCGTCATGCCGACGGCCCGCCTGTGCGCGCGACCGCCCGCTCGCGTCGGGCCGCCGAATGGGCCCGTCGCCCCGCGGGTGCTTGCCCGCGCCCCGATGTGGAGGTGTCCAACTCCGGGTGATGGGCGGCAGCTTATACCGCGTTGGGTAGGCGTTCCTCATCCGGGAAGCTTCATCGCCCGGTGGCGGGAGCGTGCACCCCTGTAGCGGCGTTTCTTGGGCGCGCGACGAGATGTGGGTCATAGGCGACGGCGGATGGAAGGCGGAGCTGGAGGTAGTGTGCCGCGGGTGACAAGTCTTTCCGGCGGTGTCAACGGCATCGGCGGCACAGCTGGGGTTGACATGCGTACCGGCTCGCTGCCGATCAGACTGCTGCACGATCGTGTTCTGGTCGAGCCGCGGGAGGACTCGGTCGACCGGCGGTCGAAGGCCGGCATCGTCATCCCGGCCACCGCGCAGATGGGCAAGCGCCTGGGCTGGGCGGATGTCGTCGCGGTCGGCACCGCGGTGCGCACCATCCAGGTCGGTGACCGTGTGCTGTTCGATCCCGAGGACCGCGCCGAGGTCGAGCTCCACGGCTCGACCTATGTCCTCATGCGCGAGCGTGACGTCCACGCCGTCGCGGCCGAGCGCCTGGACGACGGTCTCACCGGCCTTTATCTCTAGCCCCACCTTCCGGGCATTCGCGATGTGGCCGGACAGACACCGGAAAGACCACCGCGGAATTGGCCCGCGCCAGGTCCGGGGCCGTATCCTTCGCACCGGCCTTGATGATCGAGGCGGGTGGCGGCGGTCCAGGACCTCCGGCGTCCGCCTCGGCTGGCGAGGACGACCTCGCCGGACCCGCTCAGGCGGTACCTGCACGGGGAATTGTGGACATGCGGCGCCGGGACGTTCCGGCGCCGATGGCATTGCGTAATGTGACCACCCGATCCCGTTCAGATACGGGCCTGGCGGGTATCGACGCCTGTCGTGGACGACGGAATCCCGCGAGCCTGGTCGATCGGGCCTGACGGCGCGTGCGCGTGCGGACGGTAGCGCCAGCGGGCGGGGGCGGATGGGGTTGCCGCCCGCCGGTCTGGCGACTGGCGGCGAGGGGGCGGGTCGGCCCGCCTCGCCGCTGCCCGGGAGACCGGCGGAGGCCGACCCCTGGACTGGAAGGAGAGGCATGGCTCGCGACTTGGACGCCAGGCGTGGCGCCGACGCGGACGACGATGATCTTCAGGAGCAGAGCCTGGAGTCGTTGAAGGCGCAGCGCCTCGGCGCCGCGGCCGACCTGGGCGACGACGTGGATGCCCTGGAGGTCGAGCTGGACCTGCCGGACGCGGAGGTGCGCGACGAGGAGCTCGCGCTGCGCGTGCTGCCGCGGCAGGCCGACGAGTTCACCTGCACGAGCTGCTTCCTCGTACACCACCGCAGCCAGCTGGCTGACGCTCGTCGAACGGTCTGCACCGACTGCGCGGCCTGAGAGGTCTGCGCGGTCGCACGGGCCTCCGGCCGCGCGGCTCGTCCGGGCCGTGCGCGCCTGTCGGCCTGCGCCCACCGGCTCCTCCGGCGTCGGGAGGCGGCGGGCGACACGCGCTCGCGACAGAGAGTGAGACTCCAGCTACCGTACGGTGGGAGCTGGGGGTGAGGGTATGCCGGGGGATGGGGAGGACGCGTGCGTGGGGTCAGCCCGCGCGCGGGACGTCCGGACCGGCATCGCGGCACGCCCCGGCCACGACGGCGCTGACGCGGCCGGCGGCGGGCCACCGCCACGGCGTGGTCAACTCGCCCCGCCCACGCTGCCGGCGCCGTACCTCCCCCGCCCACGGCTGTGGGAGATCCTCGACCAGGGCAGCGGACGTGGGCTGACCGTCGTGCGCGGCCCGGCGGGCTGCGGCAAGACGACGCTGATCGCCTCCTGGTATCTCGCCCGCCGGGACACGCTCCCGATCGTCTGGTTGCGCGTCGACGCCGGACCCCCGCTGTGGGAGCACCTGCTCGCCGCGCTGGCGGGTCATCCCGAGGCCGCCCTCGACGTCGAGCGTGGCGGGCTGCGACCGCCGCCGCCCGGCGCGCCGGTGAACCGCTTCTGGCGCGACCTGGTCGATGTCCTGTCGCGCGGGCGTCCCGCGCCGTTGGTGCTGGCCATCGACGACGTCGAGCTGGTCCGCGACGAGGCGGACATCGCCGGCCTGCGGCTGCTCGCCACCGAGGCGACGGGCATCCGGCTGGTGCTGTGTGGCCGCCGGATACCGGTCGCCACCCACCGGACGCGGGCGGCGGGTCAGCTCACCGAGATCGGCCCCGACCAGCTCGCGTTCGACGCCGAGGAGACCGGGCGGCTGCTCGCGGCGCTGCGCGCGCCGGCCGCCGCCGGCCCCGGCCTGCTGTCCGTCACCGAGGGCTGGGCCGCGGGGCTCCGGCTGGCCGCCGGAGTCCTGGTGTCGAGGCCGGCGCCGGCGGGCTCGTCCGGCCAGGCGGCCGGCGTCCGAGCGGCCGGCACCTGGCCGGCGGCCACCGCGCTCGGCCCGGCCGGGGCGCGGGATCACGCCAGTGCCGGCCTGGCGGATGGCGGACGGGGCCGCCCGGGGCGTCCAGCTCTGCCATCCGCGGCGTTCGCGCCGGTCGCGGAGTACCTGCGGGCCGAGGCGCTCGCCGCCATGCCCGCGCCGGTGCGTCCCCTGCTTCTGCGCACCAGCGTGCTCGACCAGGTGTGCGCGCCGCTGGCGGAGGCGGTCGTGGCCGAGCACGGTGGCGGGGACCGGCTGCTCGCCGAGCTCGCCGCCGGCGACATCCTCGCCACCCAGCTCCCGCTCCCGCCACCGCCCGACCTCGAGACGGCCGCGCCGACCGAGCCCGCGGACGTCACCACGGCGGCACCGTGGTTCCGGTACCACCAGCTGCTGCGCGGCATGCTGCGGGAGGCGCTGCGCCGGGACCCGACCGAGGACGAGGCCGAGCTCAACCTGCGTGCCGCGCTCTGGTACGCGGCGAACCGCCGGCTCGTCGACGCGGCCCGGCATGCCCGGCGCGCCGGCGACTGGCGCTACCTCGCCTGCCTGGTCGCGCGAGGCACGGTCCCGCTCGTCCTGCAGGGCGACCTGCCGGACCTGGCGGCGCTGGTGACCGGCTACCCGGACCGGGCCGCCGGGCTTGGTCCCGAGTGCGCCACGGTCGCCGCGCTTGCCCGGGTGCTCACCGGAGACGTCGTGGCGGCCGGTGAGTACCTGGAGCTGGCGCGGGCAGGAGCGAGCGTGGCCGCGGCGGCGGTTCCCGCGGGCGTGGCCTGGGCGGGACCCGCCGGTCACGAGCAGGCGGGCGACGGCGCGGCGGCGACGGCGCGGCGGTCGTTGCTGATGGCGATCGAGGCCGTCGAGCTGCGGCGCGCCGAGCTGGCCGGCGACGCCGACGCCATGGTGGCCGCGGCACGCCGGGCACTGCGGGCGCGATCTGGGGGGGGGGGCCCCGCCCGGCCCGGCCGAGGGCCTGCCCGACGGGCTGCGTCCGCTCGCCCTGTGCGCTCGCGGCCGCGCCGAGCTGTGGCGCGGCCGGCTCGAGGCGGCCGAGGACGCGCTGCGTACCGCGCTCGCCGAGGCGCGCTCGACCGGCCTCGGCGGCGCCACGGCGAGCTGCCTCGGCGCGCTGGCACTCGGCTCCGCCCTGCGCGGGCGGTTGCGCCTCGGTGAGGAGACCGCCGCCGCGGCGCTCGCGGTGATGACCGGGCCGCGCGGCGTAGATCCACGTGGCATCGAGGGGGGCGGGTTGAGCCGGCGCGACCAGGATGACCTGGAGCGGCTGGCCCGGCTCGTGGGCTCGCCCGCGCCGGTCGGCGCCGTCGAGGCACTGCTGGCGTTGGCGGTCGTCGCGGGTTACCGGGGAGACGTCGAGCGCGGGCTTGCCTGGGTGGATCAGGCGGTCCTCGCCGCCGGCCCGGGCCCGGCCGGCCAGCTGCCGGATCTGGCGAACGTCCTGCGCGCCTGGCTTCACCTGGGGCGACGCGGCGCCGACGACCTGCGGGCGGCGCGGCGCGCGCTGGGCGCGGTCCCGACCCGCGGGGGGCCGGCGTTGCTGCTGGCGCTGCGCGAGGCCACGCAGGCCGATCTGCTGGTCGTCGGCGGCAACCCTGACGCGGCGCTGCGACTGCTGGAACGCGACGAGGCGGCCGGGCGGCGCGACGGCCCGGCCGCGCGGCTTGCCAGGGGCCGCGCCCAGCTGGCTCAGGGTGACGCCGCGGCCGCCGCGCTCACGGTCGCCCCGTTGCTGCGCGCCGACGGCGGTGGCGTGGTGAGTGTGGTCGGGGCCTGCGCGGTCAGCGCGCTCGCGGCGACCCGCCGGGGTGACGGAGCCGCGGCGGGCGGCCTGCTCGCGCGAGCCTTCGCGCTCGCTCAGGACGAGCCGCTGGTACGCCCCTTTCTCGAGCTGGGTTCCGAGGTCGTCGGACTGACCGAGGCGCACCCGAGCCTGTCGGACGCCGCGCCCGCGCTGGTCGCCGCGCTGCGGGCGAGGTTCGCCCGCGAGCCCCGGCGGCGGCCGGTGGAGCCGGCGGTGGGTGCCGGGCCCGGACAGGCCGCGGCAGGCGTCCGCCCGGTCGCGGTGCCCGCCGCGCGCAGGGCTCCAGGCCCCGCCGCAGGCGTCCCGCCCGTGCCGGCGCACCGGCCGGAGGCGGCCGCGCACGGCGAGGAGTGGGAGACGCGGGGCACCGGTGGTGGGGACGCAGACCGTCCCTCGCCGCTGTCCGCCGTGCCAGGGTCGACCGCCGCACCGGGGGCGTTCGCCGGGCCAGGGGCCGCCCCGCCGCCGCCCGCCGCGGGCCCGGGGGAGGGCCGTGGCTGGGTGAGCCCGGCGGGGGCCTCCAGCGGGCATCCATCGACCGTCCAATCCGCGGCGCAGGCCCAGCCACCAGGACCCTCGGCCGCGCCTGGACTCCGGCGCGGCGACGCGGGCCGGACGCCGCGGACTTCCGGAGCATCCGGAGCGGGGCAGCTGGCTGAGCTGGTCGCCGGAGGCCACTCCCCGGCGTCCGGTGGCCAGCCGCGGCTGGCGGGCGACGAGCTGGGCGCGCGGCAGCAGCCGTCTCGGGCCGGGCGAGGGGCCGACCGGCTCAGCGAGCGGGAGCTCGCCGTGCTCAGCTACCTGCCGACGATGCTGACGACGGCGGAGATCGCCGCCGAGCTGTACGTCTCCGTCAACACGGTGAAGACGCACCTGAAAAGCATCTACCGCAAGCTCGACGTGGCCAGGAGGCGGGACGCGGTGCACCGTGCCCGCGCCCTGCACCTGCTCTGAACCCGCGCTGAGAGCCCCGGCGCGGGTCTGCGGGCCCACGGGAGGCCAGGCCGACTCGCGGTGCGGCGCGGCTGCCCGACCCGGGTGTTCCGGGCCGGGCAGCCGACGCGGGGCGGTTCTCGGGACACCCGCCTACTCGGCACGATCCTCTGGGTGCCATCCGCCGGGGCCGGTGGAGACGGGCGGCGCGGCCCGGCCGTGTGGCGGCGCGCGCAAGGGGCTGACAGGCCAGCCACCGAGCTCGGCCGGCGGATCCGTCGGTGGCCGCTGCCAGCCGAGGTCCGGATTGAACAGCCAGATGAGCCGGATCACCAGGGTGACGATCCCCGCGATGGCCAGGATCAGGCCCAGGGCCGGCAGGTTCAGGCCGTGGATGTGCCACGTGACCGCGTACCGGAGAATCGCGCCGGCCACGATCATGAAGATCGACGAGCCGATGGTCACCGCTGCTCACCCCTCTCGGGCCGCGGTCGCCGGCATCAGCCGACGCGCGGGCACGGCCGCGGGCCGGCCGGTCGAACGAGCCGGACCCGGCGGGCCGTGTCGCCGGACTCCATACCCTCGGTAGCAACCAGTTACACAGTGTGAAAGAGAATGGCCGAGTGGTGTGGACTTATTGCCTCTAGTCCGGAAATGGCCCATGTGTGCGGAGCGTGAGTAGCACCATTAGGTGATGTCGGGACGATCATCATGTACGTACAGCAATCGCCTGGTCACTCTCGATAGAGCGAGAGCGCTCTCATAGGACTTTAGGCCCTAGTTGGATCTCTCGATCGGTAGTCGGTGTTGGCAAGAGGTAAAAAGTCCCGGCCCCCGTCTAGCGTGCCTCGGAAGGGGGCCCTACGCTGACCCAACATGTCCAGCTTGGTCGGTAATACTCCGGCGACATCGCCGCTACCGACTAGTAACGAGGGTGTCGACCGGATCCGGAGGCAGGCGTGGCAGACCGCATGCTTGATGGCGTGAGGGATACTGTTCTGGACGGTATGGCCGGAATCCCGCCGGTTCGTCGCCAGCCAAGACCGGTGACAATCGACACACCATCCGCGGTCCTGCGCGGACCAGCCCCGCGTCTGGAGACCCCCGCGGTTCGGCGACATGCCACCGCTCCAGCAAACGCGTCCATCGGGAACACGGCGATGGGACGGAACGCGTCGTCGGCCGGGCTCCCCGCGCCGCGCGTCGGAATCAACACCACGGCACAGGCCACAGCGCCCGGGGGGGCCGGAATGTCCGCACGTACCCAGTTGGCACCGCGCGCGGCACAGCCGCCGCGGGATCTGGCGCTCGGCGCGGCCGAGCTGCGCGGCATTCTCCGGGTCGTCGAGGACTGCGAACGCGCCCCCACGCTCCCGGCGTTTCGGGAGGCCACGCTCGACGCACTTTCCCGACACCTCGGGTACCGGAACTCCGCGTTCTTCCTCGGCCCGTCGCTGGAGGCGGCCTTCCAGGACCAGCGACCCTCGGGGCGCGGGCTCGCGCTTCGGATGGCCGGCCCCTTCCTCGACCGCTATCGCGGACTCGAGGCGTTCTCCGACCCGGAGAGCCTGCGGCTGATGCACGAGCGGGGTGTGGTCACGCTCGAGGACATCGGCAACCCGGTACGACCGGAGATCCGGATGCGCATGGAGCGTTTTCTGCGCGCGCACGGCATCCACTCCAAGCTTCTCCTGCGGCTCGGCGGGCCGGCGAACATCGGTGCCGTGGTGTCGCTGCTGGACCCGCGGCCCGGCGCCTTCGGAGCGCGCGATCGCGCGGTCGCGGCGGTCCTCGGCCGCCACCTGGGCAACCTCCTGCGATTCCATGTCCGCGCGAACACCGGCCCCGCCGTCACCGCGAAGCTGTCGGCCAGGGAGCGTGACGTCGTCCGGCTGGTGGCCGAGGGCCACTCGAACCGCCAGGTCGCCGAGGCGCTGTGCATCAGCATCGACACGGTCAAGCACCACCTGACGCACGCGCTCGTCGCCACGTCCTGCGCCAACAGGACCCAGTTGGCGCTGGCCTGGCAACGCGAGATGGGCCCGTCGACTCCGCCGGTCGCCCCGGGCGCCGGCCGGGACTGACGCGACCCAGCCGCATCGCCGGCACATCTGAGGCCGTGCCGCCCGCCGCACCGTCGCGGGCGGCATCGGCGCGCCCGTAGGCCGGGCGATGTCGGTGCCCGGCCCGGCGGCCGGTGCCCCTCGGCCGGTACCCGCGGCCGGGCCCGTCCTCTCCGCGGGCATGTCACGGGGACTGGGGCCGCCGGGAGTGGTCGGCCGGGCTGGACGTCCGCGGGCCCAGACGGTGGAAAACGGACATTGATGTCTGTTCGGGGCAATCGGTCGGCCGGCAACGACGCGGCCTGAGTCGGCCTGTGTCCGGGTGGCCACCGACGGAGTGCGGCCCGGGACGTCCCATCCAGGCGCCCATCCGGCTGAACGAGTCGGGCTTCGCGGTTACGCGGGCGGCGGGAAAGGCTTGACTGCCCGAACGCACTGGCGCTAGTCGGGTGAAAAACCCTCTTTACCTGTTCCCAAGGCCCGGGAGAACCCTCCGACCTGACTAGACCGATCGTGCGGGAGACCACCTGAGGTGGGACCCGCCAGGCGGCAGGAGCGGCTCGGCGCCGAGCGCCGAAGGCGCCAGGGACGCGGGACGAGGTCCGGTGCCGGGACGGATCCCGCCATGGCGGACCACCATGCCCGCTAATTCGGTACCGTCGTTTTGGCGGCTAGCTCCCCGGAGGATGCCCTGTTCCTGCTGGGCGCCTTTTGAGGCTTCGTGAATGAATTACTCAAGCCTTCGGCGGCGCTCATCGAGTCATTCTGGATGTCGGGTCAGCAAGCTCCAGGAAACGGCGTAAGAATGTTCTTGATGGATGCGGACGGAATCATTGGTGACGGTTCCGTCGGCATCGATTCCCGTGGATGACGGACCACCCAAGGTACCCCGAAGGTGGTCGCGTATCATGCCCCCGAATGGGGGTATCTGAGTGTGGCCACCAAGGCGCGATCATTGTCGGCGGGCGCGTCGGCACACCCGCCGGCATGCTCTGGGCAGCGCACATCCGCCTCGTCGGGCGGCGCCGCCCAGGGGCAGTTTCGGCGTGGCTATCCGTGTGGCTATAATTCTCAGCACCTTCTCGGACTCTCGTCACGACGGCGTGGAGAGAGCCCGCGTGGGTGCTTGAAACCCGACCCGGGAGCGTCTGGACATCGACGGCGCTCGGCGTAGTACCGCACCTGGAGACGTTGTTTTTCGAGATGACCAAGGCTCCGGCGCAACTCGTCCCGGCACGCCCGCGCGAGTGTGCGTGTCCGCCGGCACCCACCGAGTCGGTGACGAAACCCAGATGGTGATGATGGCCATAGCGGGTCCGTCCGCTGAACCTGTCTGTTCGCCGCGGCATGGCCCGGGGCGGGGCCACCGCCCTGGGGCGATGCCCGCCCCCCTCCCGCTCGCACCCCGGTGTCGCCGCGGGCGTCACTGGCTCAGGAGGACCAGTCGATGACCAGGACTTCCAGTCAGCTCGACCCAGGCCGCCCCACCCGTTGGGAGGATGGCCCGGACGCCCCGGCACCCGCCGGCGCGAGGGATCTCGTCGTCGTCGTGACGCCGTTCGCGGAGCCGAACGCCGCCCTGGTAGCGGCCGTGGAGCGTGCCGGCGGGTTGGGCGTGCTCGACCTGGGCGGCGACGCCGCCCGCGCCCGCCGAGCCCTCGCCGACGCGGCTCGCTGGTGTCCCGCCACGTTCGCGGTCCGGGTGGGCCCGGCCACGCCGCTGCGTCCGGAGGACCTGCCGGCCGAGGTCGACACCGTGCTGCTCGCCGACCTGGACCTGCTGGCCCTGGCGGCGTCCGCCGCCGGGCAGCCTGCGTCCGCCGGGTGGGACATCGCCGGGTGGGACATCGCGCGCGCGGCCGGCCCGACCGGGGCGCGCCGCGTGCTCGTCGAGGTGACCTCGGTGGCCGGCGCGCGGGCCGCGCTCGCCGCCGGTGCCGCCGGCGTCGTGGCCCGGGGCAATGAGGCCGGCGGGCTCGTCGGCGACCTGACCACCTTCACTCTGCTCCAGCACCTGGGCGCGGCCGGCCTGCTGACCAGCGCCGGCGCCCCCGCCCCGTTCTGGGCCGCCGGCGGGATCGGCGAGCACACGGCGGCTGGCGCCGTCGCGCTCGGGGCCGCTGGCGTCGTCCTGGACACCCAGCTCTCCCTGGTGCGCGAGGCGGAGACGGCGGCCGAGGTGGCCGCCGCCGTGCGGGCGATGGACGGCAGCGAGACCACCCTGGTCGGCGGCCACCGGGTCTACGTCCGCCCGGACCTGCCGGTCGCGCGGCTCGCCGGGCTCGCGCCCGCGGCCGGCCCCGGCCCCGGCGAGGCGGATCTTCGTGACACCGGCGGCGAGGTGGCGAGCGACGGTGCCCTGCCCGCGCCCCTGGAGGGTCAGAGGACGGCGCGCTCACGCCCGCCGAGGCCGCGGCCCGCCTCGGCGGGCGTGACCTGCGCGCCCAGCTCCTCCCGGTCGGCCAGGACGCGGCGTTCGCGAGCGGGCTCGCCGACCGGTACGTCACCGCGAGCGGCGTCGTCCGCGCGGTGCGCGCCGCCATTCGCGACCAGCTGGCGACCGCGGCCGGGCTGCGCCCGCTCGAGCCCGGCGCGCCGTTCGCCGCCGCCCGCGGCCTGCGCTACCCGCTCGCGCAGGGCCCGATGACCAGGGTCAGCGACATCCCGGAGTTCGCGAAGGCGGTCGCCGACGGGGGCGGGTTGCCGTTCCTCGCGCTCGCGCTGCTGTCCGGCGAGCAGTCCCGCGCGCTGCTGGCCCAGACGGCCGAGCAGCTCGGCGAGGCTCCCTGGGGTGTCGGCATCCTGGGCTTCGCCCCCGCCGAGGTGCGCGCCGCCCAGCTGGACGCGGTGCTCGCCGTCCGGCCGCCGTGCGCGCTGATCGCCGGTGGTCGTCCGTCGCAGGCCGCGCCGCTGGAAGCCGCCGGTATCGACACGTTCCTGCACGTCCCGTCCCCCGGCCTGCTGGAGCGGTTCGTCGCCGACGGTGCCCGCAAGTTCGTGTTCGAGGGGCGGGAGTGCGGCGGGCACGTCGGCCCACGGGCCAGCTTCGCGCTCTGGGAGGCCCAGGTAGGCGCGCTGCTCGCGGCGGGCGAGCGACTGGGCGGCGGCTTCTTCGAGGAGCTGCATCTGCTGTTCGCCGGCGGCGTGCATGACGAGGCGTCGGCCGCGGCCGTCGCCGCGGTCGCCGCTCCGCTGGCCGCGCGCGGCGCGAAGGTCGGCGCGCTGATGGGCACGGCGTACCTGTTCACCGCCGAGGCGGTCGCGAGCGGCGCTATCCAGCCCGGTTTCCAGGAAGCGGCGGTGCGCTGCGAGGAGACCGTGCTTCTGGAGACCTCGCCCGGGCACGCCACCCGCTGCGTGCGCTCACCGTTCGTTGACACGTTCCTGTCCACCCGGGCGGAGCTTGCCGCCGCGGGGCACAGCCGCCACGAGATGTGGGCGACCCTGGAGGGCCTCAACCTCGGCCGGCTGCGCATCGCCAGCAAGGGCGTGCGCCGCGACGGCGGGGCGCTGGTGGCGGTCGACGAGACCGCCCAGGCGGCCGAGGGCATGTTCATGATCGGCCAGGTGGCCGCGCTGCGCGCCGAGCGGACCTCGATCCCGGTCCTGCACGAGCAGGTGAGCACCGGCGCGGGCGACGCGCTCGCTCGCCGGGCCGCCGAGCTCGGCCTCGCGGTCGACGGCGCTGGTACCGGCGCCAGCGCCGCCGCGGCTGCCCGGGGCATCCCGGCGCAGCAGGGGGCCGGCGACGAAAACGCGGTCGTGGACCCGATCGCCGCGCGGCGCGCGGCCGCGGCGCGGTCGGTGGCGGCGGTCCGCGAGACGGCCCGGCCGGCCGACATCGCGATCATCGGCATGGCGGGGGTGTTCCCCGGCGCGCCGGACGTGGAGACGTTCTGGGCGAACATCCTCGGCGGGGTCGACGCGGTCACCGAGGTGCCCGCCGAGCGGTTCGAGGCCGACCGCTTCTACTCGCCGGACGCGTTCGTCAAGGACGCCGGCAAGATGACCCCGTCGAAATGGGGCGGTTTCCTGCCGCCCATCCCGTTCGACGCGCTGGCCTACGGAATCCCGCCGCGCTCGCTGCGCAGCATCGAGACCGGCCAGCTGCTCGCGCTGGAGGTCTCGGCCCGGGCGCTGCGCGACGCGGGCTACGAGAAGCGCCCCTTCGACCGCTCCCGTACCTCGGTGGTGTTCGGCGCCGAGGCCGGCGCGGACCTCTCCGGCGCCTACGGCCTGCGGGCCGGCTACCGGGCGCTCGTCGGTGACCTGCCGGCCGAGCTCGACGAGCACCTGCCCGAGCTCGACGAGGACTCGTTCCCCGGCATCCTGGCCAACGTCATCGCCGGGCGGGTCGCCAACCGGCTGGACTTCGGCGGCGCCAACTTCACCGTCGACGCCGCCTGCGCCTCGTCGTTCGCCGCGCTGGACGCGGCCTGCAAGGAGCTCCTGGCCGGAAACTCGGACATGGTGCTCTGCGGCGGCGTCGACACCCACAACGGGCTGAACGACTTCCTGATGTTCGCCTCGGTGCACGCCCTGTCGCCGAGCGGTCGGTGCCGCTCGTTCGACTCCTCCGCCGACGGCATCACCCTCGGCGAGGGTGTCGCGGTCGTCGTGCTCAAGCGCCTCGCCGACGCCGAGCGCGACGGGGACCGGATCCACGCCGTCGTCAAGGCGGTCGCGGGCTCCTCCGACGGGCGCGCGCTGGGGCTGACCGCCCCGCGCCGCGCGGGCCAGGTGCTCTCGCTCGAACGCGCCTACAGCCGCGCCGGGATCTCCCCGTCCGAGGTCGGCCTGGTGGAGGCCCACGCGACCGGCACCGTCGTCGGTGACCGTACCGAGCTCGCCACCCTGACCGAGGTGTTCGCCCAGCACGGCGCCGAGCCGGGCGCCTGCACGGTCGGCTCCGTCAAGTCCCAGATCGGCCACGCCAAGTGCGCCGCGGGCATGGCCGGGCTGATCAAGGCCACGCGCGCGCTGGCCGCCGGGGTGCGGCCGCCCACGCTGCACATCGAGACCCCCAACGAGGCCTACGACCGGGCGAGCAGCCCGTTCGCCTTCGACAAGGCGGCCCGGCCCTGGGCCGCGCCGGCGAGCGAACGGCACGCCGGGGTGTCGGCCTTCGGGTTCGGCGGGACGAACTTCCACGTCGTGCTGTCCGCCTACGACGGCGGCCCCGAGCCGGCGCACGGGCTCGCGCACTGGCCCGCGGAGCTGTTCGTCATCCGCGGCGCCGACAACGCCACGGCCGCCCGGCGCCTCGACCGGCTGACCGAGCTCGCCCAGACGAACGAGGACGCGGGTCGCCCCTGGCGGCTGCGCGACCTTGCCCGCACCATCGCCGAGGACCGGTCGGGACCGGTTCGGCTCGCGTTCGTCGTGTCCTCGCTCGACGAGCTGCCGGCGGCGCTCGCCAGGGCGCGCTCCTTCCAGCCCGACCCGAAGGCCGGGCTGTTCGTCGCCCCGGACGCGCCGGCCACCGCCGGGGCTACCGGCGCCGAGGTGAGCGGTCCCGGGCGGGTCGGGTTCCTGTTCCCGGGCCAGGGCAGCCAGCGCCCGGGCATGCTCGCCGACCTGTTCGTCGCGTTCCCGCGGCTGCGCGAGGTGCTCGAGCTCGGGCCGCGCTGGGCGGGCACGATGTTCCCGCCGGCCGCGCTCAGCCGGGCGGAGGCGGACGCGCAGGCCGCCGCGATCACCGACACCCGGGCGGCCCAGCCGACGCTGGGCCTCGCTGGCCTGGCGATGGCCGAGCTGCTCGGCTCCCTCGGGATCCACGCCGACGACCTTGCCGGCCACTCCTACGGGGAGCTGGTCGCGCTGTCCGTCGCCGGCGCGCTAGACCGTGCCGACCTGATCGGTCTCTCCGAGGCCAGGGCGGCCGCGATCCTCGCGGCGGCGGGCGAGGACCCGGGCACGATGGCCGCCGTCTCGGCGCCCGCCGCCGACGTCCGCGCCGCGCTGGACGCGGCGGGCGGGCGCGCGGCGGAGGTCGTGCTCGCCAACCAGAACGCCCCGAAACAGACCGTCGTGTCCGGCCCGACCGCCGCCGTCGACGCCGCGCTCGCGGCGCTGTCGGCCGCGGGCCTCGCGGCCAAGCGGATCCCGGTCGCCGCCGCCTTCCACAGCCCGGTCGTCGCCGGCGCCGCCGGCACGCTCGCCGACACCCTCGCCGGGCTCACGGTCTCGCCGGCCGCCGCCAGGGTCTGGGCGAACACGACCGCGGCGCCGTACCCGGACACCGCCGCCGAGATCCGGGCGACGCTCGCCGGTCAGGTGGCCGCGCCCGTCCGGTTCGTCGAGCAGGTCGAGGCGATGTACGCGGCCGGGGTGCGCACCTTCGTCGAGGTCGGCCCTGGCCGGGTGCTCACCGGCCTCGTAGGCAAGATCCTCGCCGGTCGGCCGCACCGCGCGGTCGCGACCGACGTCGCCGGCGAGCCGGGGCTGCGCCGCCTGCTGCTCGCCGCCGCCGAGCTCGCCGCCGCCGGTGTCACCCTCGACATCGCGCCGCTGTTCGCCGGCCGGGACGCGCGGGTGGTCTCGGCGGCGGACGCGCCGCGGCGGCCCGGCTGGCTGGTCGACGGCGCCTTCGTGCGCACCGCGGACGGGCGCGTCGTCGCGGGCGGCCTGAAGCCGCTCGCGCGGCTCGAGATCGAGTCCGCGGCCTCCCCGGCGGTGCCGGCGGTCTTCGCGGCGCCTGCCGATCCGACGGCGGACACGGCGGTGCTGGAGTTCCTACGGACCACTCGTGATCTCGTCTCGGCGCAGCGCGACGTCCTGCTCGGCTACCTGGGTCGCGGGGGCGCGGCCGCGCTGGACGCCGGAACGCTCGCGGGCCTGGGCGGCGCGGCTGGCGCGCGGCTCGCGCCGGTCGATGACGGCCGGACGTACGAGCCGGCGCAGGTCGGACGCCTGGCCGCGGCGAACGGCCACGCGCCGGTCATCCCCGCGCAGGCCTTCCCGGTGGACCAGCCGTCGCCGAGCGTGCCGGCACCGGCCGCCGCGTCCGCGGGCCGTGGCCTGGGCCGCGCCGTGGTGCTGGACACGGTGGTGGAGGTGATCGGTTCGCAGACGGGTTACCCGGCGGAGATGCTGGAGCCGGGGTTGGACCTGGAGGCGGATCTGTCGATCGACTCGATCAAGCGGACCGAGATTCTTGGTGAGCTGGCGGGTCGGTTGGGTCTCGCGGATGCCGCGGGTGGTGAGTTGGACGAGTCGGTGGTGGAGGAGCTGGCGGCGATCAAGACGGTGGACGGCATCGTCGACTGGATCGTCGCTCGCTCGCCCGGAAGCTCCCAGCAGGCCTCCCAGCAGGGCGCGACCCAGGTCGTCGCCGTTCCCGCCCAGGCTGTCCCGGCCGCCGCCGTGGCGGCCGTGTCGGGCAGGGGAGCCGTCCTTGACGTCGTCGTCGAGGTGATCGGTTCGCAGACGGGTTACCCGGCGGAGATGCTGGAGCCGGGGTTGGACCTGGAGGCGGATCTGTCGATCGACTCGATCAAGCGGACCGAGATTCTTGGTGAGCTGGCGGGTCGGTTGGGTCTCGCGGATGCCGCGGGTGGTGAGTTGGACGAGTCGGTGGTGGAGGAGCTGGCGGCGATCAAGACGGTGGACGGCATCGTCGACTGGATCGTCGCCCACCAGGCGAGCCCGGCCACGGCCACGGCCGCGGCGGCCGGAGCTCCGGCCGTTCCGGTCGCCGCTGGCGGCGCGCTGCCGCCCGGCGCGGTGCCCTTCCAGCCCACCCCCGCCCGGTCGGATGTGCCCGCCATGGCCGGCACGCTGGCCGCGCCGTACCTGAACGGGGCGTCGTCGGCGTCCCCGGCGCCGCCCCCCGGGCTGGCCGGTGGTGGCGGCGCGCCGCCCCTCGGGCGGCCCGCCGTGCTGGACACGGTGGTGGAGGTGATCGGTTCGCAGACGGGTTACCCGGCGGAGATGCTGGAGCCGGGGTTGGACCTGGAGGCGGATCTGTCGATCGACTCGATCAAGCGGACCGAGATTCTTGGTGAGCTGGCGGGTCGGTTGGGTCTCGCGGATGCCGCGGGTGGTGAGTTGGACGAGTCGGTGGTGGAGGAGCTGGCGGCGATCAAGACGGTGGACGGCATCGTCGACTGGATCGTCGCGCACACCGCCGCCAAGGCCACCGACGTGGGGGAGACCGGCACAGAGCACTCGGTCGCCGAGGAGCACTTGGCCGCCGAGCCCGAACTGGTCGGGGGAGCGCGGTTCCCGCTGCGCCGGTTCGTCGTCGAGCCGGGGCCGCTGCCGGCCGTGGGCAGCACGGCCTTGGGCAGCAGGGGCTCCGCCGTGGCGGGTGGACTGCCGGGCGATGGCACGCCGCTAGCGGGCGGGCGCTTCGCCGTCGTCGAGGGCGGACTTGGGGTCGGCCTGGAGATCGCGGACCTGCTGGAGCAGGCCGGCGCGACCGTGCGCCTCCTCGACGCCGGCGCCCCGGACCTCGCCGAGGTCGTCGCCGGCGGAGTCGCCGCCGACGGCCTGCTGTGGGTCGCCGCGCTCGACGCCGCCGCGGGCTCCGCGGCGGAGCTGCCCGGCGCGTTCGCCGCGCTGCGGGCTGCGGCCCTCGGCGGTACTCGCCGGCTGGTCCTCGCCAGCGGTCTGGGCGGGGACTTCGGCCGCCGGGGAGGCGCCGCGGCGACCGAGCCGGCCCCGGTGGCCGGCGCCGGCTTCGCCGGCTTCGCCCGCACCCTCGCGTACGAGCTGCCCGACGTCGCCGTGCGGGTCGTCGACGTCGACCCCAAGGACGCGCCCCGCCGGATCGCCGAGTCGCTGCTCGGCGAGCTGGTCGCCGAGCATGCCCCGCTCGTCGTCGGCTACCGCGACGGCGCCCGCTCGGCGTTGCGCGTCCTGCCCGCCGAGCTGACGGCCCAGTCCACGGACGCCGCGGCGCCCATGCTGGACTCGTCCTCGGTGGTGCTGCTGACCGGCGGCGCCCGCGGCATCACCGCCAAGGTCGCCCTGGAGATCGCCCGTCGGCACGGCGCGCACATCGAGCTGGTCGGCCGGACGTCGCCGCCAGCCGGCCCGGAGGACCCGGCCACGTCCGCGGCCACGGACGCCCCGGCGCTGCGCCGGGCGCTCATCGCCACGGGCATGCGCCGCCCGGCCGAGATCGAGGCGCGTCTCGCCCGGCTGCTCGCCGAGCGCGAGGTGCGCGCGACCCTCGCCGAGCTCGACCGGACCGCCGCGAGCGTGCGGTACCACGCCGTCGACGTCCGCGACGGCGCCGCCGTGCGGGCCGTCGTCGCCGACGTCTACGCCCGCCACGGCCGGCTCGACGGTGTCGTCCACGGCGCCGGGGTGCTCGAGGACCGGCTGCTGAGGGACAAGACGCCCGAATCGTTCGCGCGGGTGTACTCGACGAAGGTCGACGGGGCGCGGGCGCTGCTCGCCGCGCTGCGCCGCGACCGGGGCCCGCGCTTCGTCGCCCTGTTCGGCAGCGTCGCGGGAGTCTTCGGCAACCGCGGTCAGGTCGACTACGCCGCCGCCAACGACACCCTGGACACGCTGGCGCACGCGCATGCCGGCGTCTTCCCGGCCTCTGCGCTCACCTCGCGGGAGGACTCCGCCAAGCCGGCGGAGGTCATGCCGGCGCAGGTCGCGGGCCGGGTCGTCAGCGTCGACTGGGGACCGTGGCGGGCCGAGGGCGGCGGCATGGTCTCCGCCGAGCTGGAGCGCGAGTACGCCCGGCGCGGCATCGGCCTGATCGAGCCGGCCGAGGGTGTCGACGCGCTGCTGCGCGAGCTCGCCGCGCCCGCCGGCCCGGCGCAGGTGGTCTACATGTGCGGCGAGGTGGACGCCTTCTATGGCTGATCATCTCAGGGAAGGCGTCTCGGGGGCCGCGGCCGCCGACGATCCGATCGCGATCGTCGGCATGGCGGCGCTGTTCCCCGGCGCGGGCGGCCTGGACCAGTACTGGTCCAACATCGTCGGCGGCGTGGACGCGATCCGCGAGGCCCCACCCGGCCGGTGGGACGACGAGTTCCACCGGCCCGAGGCGGCCGCCCCGCCGCCGCCGGGAACGCCACGGGCCGACCGGCTCTACACCCGCCGGGGCGGCTTCGTCGACGAGCTCGCCACCTTCGACCCGACCGAGTTCGGCATCATGCCGCTCGCGGTCGAGTGGGCCGAGCCCGACCAGATGCTGGCGCTGCGGCTGGCCGCCGAGGCGATCGCCGACGGCGGCGGCCAGGACGCCCTCGGCGACCGCGAGCGGGTCGGCGTAGTGCTCGGCCGCGGCGGCTACTTCGGCCCGGCCTTCGCCCGCATCGAGCAGCGGGTCAAGACCGCCCGCCAGGTCGCGGTGACGCTGCGCGAGGTGCTGCCGGACCTGCCGGAGGAGGCGGTCGAGCGCGTCCACGCGGCGTTCGTCGCGAAGCTGGGGCCGGAACGGCCCGAGGCGGCGATCGGGCTGGTGCCGAACCTGGCCGCCTCCCGGATCGCCAACCGGCTCGACCTGCGCGGCCCGGCGTACACCGTCGACGCTGCCTGCGCGTCGTCGCTGATCGCCGTCGACGCCGGCATCCGCGAGCTGCGCCTGGGCCGGGCCGACACGATGCTGGTCGGCGGCGCGCACATCGTGCACGAGCCGACCTTCTGGAGCACGTTCGCGATGCTGCGGGCGCTCTCGCCCTCGCAGCAGATCCGCCCGTTCGACCGGTCGGCCGACGGAGTGCTCATCGGCGAGGGCGTCGGCCTGCTCATGCTGCGCCGGCTCTCGGACGCGCGCAGGGCCGGCGACCGCGTCTACGCGCTGGTCCGCGGCACCGGAGTCGCCAGCGACGGCCGTACCTCCTCGCTGATGGCGACCGCCTCGGCCGGCCAGACGCTCGCCGTGCGCCGCGCCTGGGCGGACGCCGGCCTCGACCCGCGCGCTCCTAGCGCCGTCGGGCTGATCGAGGCACATGGCACCGCCACCCCGAACGGCGACGCCGCCGAGCTCGCCACCCTTGCCGACGTGTTCGGCCCGCTGGACCCGGCCGCGCGGATGATCGGCATCGGCTCGGTCAAGTCCATGATCGGGCACACGATGCCGGCTGCCGGCGCCGCCGGGCTGATCAAGGCGGCCCTCGCGCTGCACCACCGCACGCTGCCGCCGACGCTGCACTGCGACGACCCGCACCCCGCCTTCGCCGGTACCCGGTTCGCCCCGGTGCTGGCCACCTCGCCCTGGGACGAGCCCGCCAGCGGCGCGCCGCGCCGCGCCGGGGTGAACGCCTTCGGCTTCGGCGGCATCAACGCGCACGCCGTCCTGGAGCAGGCCCCCGACCGGCCGGCACCGTCCCCGGCCGCCACGTTCCCCGCCCCGACCGGCGTGCCCACCGCATCCGCCGTGGCGACGCCCGCCGTGGCGACGGTCGCGCCAGCCGGTCTGGTGGCCGACCCTGCGGCCGAGGCGGTGCTGCTGCTCGCCGCGGCGACGCCCGCCGAGCTCGCGGCCCAGCTCGCCGTGCCCGACGAGGTGCTGCTCGCCCGCGACGACGCCGCGACGGCCCCGACGGGCGGCCCCTGCCGGCTCGCTCTGGTCGCGCCCACCCCGCGCCGGCTCGCGCTCGCCCGCACGATCGTCGCCCGCGGCACCCCGTGGCGCGGGCGTAACGACCTCTGGTTCACCCCGGACCCGCTGCTCGCCGGGCCCGGCGAGGCGGCCGCTCCGGGACAGTCCTCGCCGGCGGGACGGCTCGCGTTCCTGTTCTGCGGGCTGGAGGACAAGTTCGACCCGCGCGTCGACGACGTCTGCGCGCACTTCGGCCTGCCGCTGCCGGACCTGGGCGAGACCGGCGTGCTCGGCGGCCACGGCCGGGCCAGCGTCGAGGTGGGCCGGGTGCTCGACCTCGTGCTGCGCCGGCTCGGGATCGTCCCCGACGTCGTCGGCGGGCACAGCATCGGCGAGTGGAACGCGATGATCTCGTCGGGCATGGTCCCGAACGACTTCGTCGACGCGTTCATCGGTGGGTTCGACCCGGGGTCCCTGGAGGTCCCCGGCGTGTGCTTCGGCGCCATCGGCTGCGGCGTCGAGACGGTCGACGAGGTCATCGCGGATCTGCCCGACGTCGTCGTCTCGCACGACAACTGCCCGCACCAGTCGGTCATCTGTGGGCGCGAGGCGAGCGTCACCGAGGCGCTCGCCCGGCTGCGCGCCCGGGGCGTGATCGGGCAGGTGCTGCCGTTCCGGTCCGGCTTCCACTCCCCGTTCCTGCGGCCCTACCTGGACCGGGTGCGCTCGCCGCTGGCCACGATGCCGCTCGCGCCGGCGGGCGTGCCGGTCTGGTCGGCCACGACCGTCGCGCCCTACCCGGACGACGCGAACGCCATCCGTGAGCTGACCGTGCGCCACCTGCTGGAGCCGGTGCGGTTCCGCGCGCTCGCCGAGCGGCTGCACGACGCCGGCGTCCGGATGTTCCTGCAGGTCGGGGTCGGCACGATCGCCGGTTTCGTCGACGACACGCTGGCCGGACGGCCGGACCATGTGACCGTCGTGTCCAGCTCGCCGAAGCGGTCCGGGCTGGACCAGCTGCGCCGGGTCGCGGCGGCGGTCTGGGCCGAGGGCGGCGCGCCGCGCTTCGACCTGCTGCCCTGCCGCCACCGCCCCGTCGTGCCCGTCGCCGCCGGCACGGCC
>NZ_KI912267.1:1586352-1722004 GCF_000235425.2 Pseudofrankia saprophytica | reverse complement strand
CTGGCCGGTGCGGTGGCGGGCCGCGGTGGTCACCCGGTGCTGGCCGAGTTCGGCCTGGCGATCGCCGAGACCGCCGCGGTGCTCGCGGACGTCCAGGCACGGTGGGACGGCCGGACCGCGGGCCCGTCCATTCCGGCGACGACCCGGGCGCTGACGTCCGTGCCCGCCGCTACGCCGCCGTCCGCCACGCCGCCGGCGCCCCCGGTGGTGGCGCCCCCGGCTCGCGACCACCGGCCGGCCCTCGCCGGCGGGAATGGCGCCGGCTCGGGACCCGGGTCCGCCGGTCGGGCGGGTGCCGGGACCACCCTCGTCCATGGCGCCGGCGGCGGGGCCGGAGCCGCTGACGGCGGCACGGGGAGCCTCGGGCCGATCACGACGACGGTTCGGCGGTCGCTCTCGCTGGCCGAGCTTCCGCACGTCATCGACCACTGCTTCTACCGGCAGCCCCCGGGCTGGCAGGACCTGTCCGACCGGTTCCCGGTGATGCCGATGACGGCCGTCCTGCAGATGATGATCGACGAGGCGCGGGCGTTCCAGACCGCCCGGATCGGAGCATCGCATCCGGGAGCGGCTCCAGGAGACCTGGTGGTCGCGGCCGTCCGCGACGTCCGGGCGCTGCGCTGGGTGGCGATCGAGCCGTCGGTCGAGGTGACGATCTCCTGCACGACGCTGCCCGACGGCGCGGTCCGGGTGTCGATGGACGGCTTCGCCCGGGTGACCGTGGTCTTCGCCGACGCGTACCCGCCGGCCCCGAGCCAGACGTCCTCGACCGCCGACCTGCCCGCGGACGGCCGGCTGCCGGGCGAGACGCCGTCGCCGCACCAGGCGGCCGAGCTGTACGGCGGGCGGTGGATGTTCCACGGCCCGAGCTACCAGGGCATCACCCACGTCGACGGCATCGCGCCGCTCGGCGCCCGCGGCCAGCTGGTGGTGACCGGCGCGCCCGGCGCGCTGCTCGACACGATCGGCCAGCTCTACGGCTACTGGGCCACCCAGCACCTCGACGTCGACTCGCTGCTGCTGCCGCAGGCGGTCACCGAGATGCGGTTCTACGGCCCGGATCCGGAGCCGGGTGAGCGGCTGTCCTGCGTGGTGCGCATCCGCGACATCGCCGCCAAGACCGTCACCGCCGACCTGGAGGTCAGGGCGGCCGACGGCACGGTGTGGGCCGAGGTCACCGGCTGGACCGACCGGCGGTTCACCGCGAACGCGTGGCTGTGGCTGCTCATGCGCGACCCGGAGCGCAACACGGTCGCCGAGCCCCGCCCGGACGGCTGGGTCGTCGTCCCCGACTACTGGCGCGACATCGCCTCCCGCGAGCTGGTCGTCCGCCACTTCCTGGACGCCGAGCGCCGCCGGGTGCTCACCGCGAAGAACCCGCGCGCGGCCAGGGAATGGCTGCTCGGCCGGATCGCGGCCCAGGACGCGGTGCGCCGCTGGCTGTGGGTGGGCGGGGCCGGTCCGGTCTGGGGCATCGAGGTCGCCATCGACAACGACGACGCCGGCCGCCCGTTCGTCGCGCGCCTGCCCGAGCGTCCCGGCATCCCCGCCGGGCCGCCGCCCAGCCTCTCGATCGCGCACAAGGTGGACCTCGCGGTCGCGATGGTCGACACCGAGGGCGACGTCGGCATCGACCTGGAGACGGTGGCGCGGCGCACGCCCGGCGTGCTCGCGGCCGGCCTGACCGCTCCCGAGCGCCGCCTGCTCGCCCGGCTGACCAGCGGCACCGGCGATCCGGCCAGCGCCAGCGGCCTGGCTTCCTATTCGGTCGACGCCGACGCCGACGCCGCGGCCCCGAACGACGGGGACGCCATCGACGACGGGGCCGGCGACGAGGCCGACGAGGCCGTCCAGCTGAGCCGGGCCGCCTGGTTCGCCCGGATGTGGGCCGCCAAGGAGGCCGTTGCCAAGGCCGACGGTACCGGCCTGCAGGGCCGGCCGCGCCGCTACGTCATCGACCGGGTCATCCCGGTCGGCGCCGGCGCCACGGACGCGGATGCCGACCTCGCCGTCGAGGCCATCCTCGACGCCGACGCGGCGGAGCAGGCCGTCCTCGGGCCGGACCAGGTGACCGCCGAGGGCATCAAGTCGCCCCCGCCCCGCGTCACCGAGGCCGGCCCCGCGGAGCCGCCGCTGCTGCTGCGGGTCACCGTGCTCACAGAATCCGGCCCCGTGCGCCAGCGCTGGGTGGCGCTGCGTACGGTCGACGGCATGGGCCGCGTACGGCGGGAGACCGGTGGGGCCGATCCGGTTCGCCTCGGTGACCACATCGTCGCCTGGACGACGCCGTCCGTCGAGCGTGCCGCGCGCGCCCGCTACCCCTGGGACGTGCCCGCCCCTGCCCCGGCCTCGCCGCCATCCGTCGACGGCCTGGTCACCTCGGACCCGACACCCGAAGAAGGCCTCCGGCCGCGCGAGGCTTCGCCAGAATCGCGCGGCCTTTGGCCGGAGACCCCGAGCACCAGTGACGAAGGAGCGCACACGACATGACCATGCAGGACACCCTTCGCTCGGCCGATCCGACGCTGGATGCCCTCGAGGTGAGGGTCCTCGGCGAGATCGCCGAGATGCTGCGCGCCGTGATCGGCGAGGAGTACGTGGTCGACATGGAAATCACCATGGACACCTCGTTCAACGAGGACCTCGAGCTCGAGAGCATCGAGTTCGTGACGCTGGCTGACCGGATGCGGGTGACCTACGGCGACCAGGTCGACTTCGTCGGCTTCCTCGCCGAGATGGACGTCGACCGCGTGATCAACATGCGGGTCGGCGAGGTCGTCCACTTCATCGCCGACTCGCTGCGGGCCGGCGCCGCGGCGTGAGATACCGCGGAGCCGGGGCACCCGCCCCGGTCGGACCACGGCTCGCCGACCGGCGGACCGAGGCTGAGCCCAGCCGCTCGTCGGTGGGATCGGCCGGGCTGGTACGAAATGGGGGAATGCCAGCACGGCCCGTCCAACTGGCGTGGCTGGCTAAGGCGGTGTGCCCAGGCGGGCCGCCAAGGAAGGAGTCCGACCGTGGCTGAGGTCGTCGCGAACGGCGTGCGCCTGCACGTCCAGCGGCTCATGCCGCCCCGCGGGCCACTCCCCGATGCTCCGGTGGTCGTCATGCTGCACGGCATGGTGATCGACAACCTGGCGAGCTTCTACTTCTCGCTCGGCAACGCGCTGGCCGACGCCGGCTGCGAGGTCATCTGCTATGACCTGCGCGGCCACGGCAAGAGCGAGCGCACGCCGAGCGGCTATGGCATCGCGAACGCGATGGCCGACCTGTCCGCGCTGCTCGACGAGCTGGGCGTCACGCGCCCGGTCCACCTGGTCGGCAACAGCTACGGCGCCACCCTTGGGCTGACCTACGGCGTCGAGTTCCCCGAGCGGGTCGCGAGCCTCACCCTGATCGAGCCACCGTTTCGCATCGAGGGCCTCGGCGAGGAGATGGCCCGCTCGCTCACCCAGGTGCTCGCCGCCATCTCCGACGAAGAGGTCGAGGAGTGGCTCACCTACAGCGCCGGGCGGGCGGTCGGCCGGATCATGCGGTCCGCGCAGTCGCTGCTGCGTGACACCACGATCGCCGAGGACATGCTCGCGACCGAGCCGTTCTCACCCGACCGGCTGCGCGCGCTGCCAGTGCCCGTGCTCGCCATCTACGGCGGCAACTCCGAGATCATGGAGCAGGGCGAGGGCCTGGCGCGGCTCGTGCCGGACTGCACGCTGGTGGTGCTCGAACGGCACACGCACATGGTGCTGCGGGAGGCTGTCGACTACCTGCGCGAGCTGCTGCGCTGGTGGCTGCTGCGCCGCGACGAGCAGATGCCGCAGTACACCCACCGCGGCGGCCAGACGTTCGAGCTCGCCGACTGGGTACTCTCCCGCACGATCCCGTCGGACCTCAACGCCGAGCGGCGGGCCTCGTCTGCCGCCCCGGAGCCCGAGGGGCCGGCGGACGTGCCCGCGGCGGCCGGAGCAACCTCCGCGGCACCCGCCGCGTCGTCTGGGGTGTCGAGCGAACAGTGACGTCCCGGGTGGCGCGCACGGCGGCCCCGCGGGGCCCGTCCGCTGTGCCGGCAACGCCGGCCTCCGGCCGCGCGGGACTCCGTCGGGGTTCCCAGCGCCGGGGTTCCCAGCGTCGGAGTCCCCAGCGAATCCGCGCCAGCGGATCGCTGGAACTGCGCCTCGGCCAGATCCTCGGGGAGTGATGAGGGCGTGGGTCGCATCCTGTTCGTCGTCCCGCCGTTGGCCGGGCACGTGTACCCGGCCATCGGGATCGCCGGCGAGCTCGCCGACCGCGGCCACGAGGTCGCCATCGCCGGCCACGCCAGCGTCGTGCGCCCGCTGGTGCCCGCGGCGTTGCGGCTGATCGAGCTGCCCGAGGAGATCACCTCGGGGGAGCGCGCCGAGATCGAGGAGAAGTCGCGCCGCCAGCGCGGCACCGGCTCGTTCAAGTTCCTCTGGGAGGACTTCCTCCTGCCGCTGGGCACGGCGATGGCCAGGGACCTGGAACCGGTCGTCGACGACTTCCGTCCCGACGTGGTCGTCGTCGACCAGCAGGCGGTCGGCGGCGCGCTGCTCGCCCGGCGCCGGCGGCTGCGGTGGGTCACGCTCGCGACCACGTCCGCCGAGTTCGACAACCCCTACGGGGTGATGGCCGCCGTCGGCCAGTGGGTCGTCGACCGGCTGCGCGAGTTCCAGCTCGCGTCGGGGGTGCCGGCCGACCAGGCCGCCCGCGGCGACCTGCGCTTCTCCGACCTGCTGACGCTCGTGTGCTCGGTGACCGAGCTGCTGCGCACGCCGGACGCGGTGGCCGCGCTCCCGCCCGGGACGGTGTTCATCGGCTCGGGTGCCGGGCTCCGCCAGCCGCCGGCTGACTTTCCCTGGTCGTGGCTCGATCCGGCCCGGGCCAAGGTACTGGTCTCGCTTGGCACTGTGACCCGGGAGGCGGGCGGGCGGTTCCTGCGCGTCGCGGCCGAGGCGCTCGCCGGGATGACCGACCAGGTGCAGTCCATCATCGTCGCCCCGCCCGGCATCGTCGACGACCTGGCCGCTGCGGCGCCCGCGGACGTGCTCGTCCGCGACAAGGTGCCACAGCTGGAGCTGATGGGCCACCTGTCGGCCGTCGTCTGCCATGCCGGCAACAACACCGTCTGCGAGGCCCTGTCCCAGGGCGTCCCGCTGGTGGTCGCGCCCGTCCGGGACGACCAGCCGGTGATCGCCGAGCAGCTCACCAGGGCGGGCGCGGGGCTGCGGGTCCGATTCGGCCTGGTCAACGCCGCCGGTGTCGCCGCCGCCGTCGGCTCGGTGCTCGACGACCCCGCGTACCGGTCGGCCGCGCGACGGCTGCGCGACGACTTCGCCACCGCCGGTGGTGTCGCCGCCGGCGCCGCGCACATCGAGAAACTGCTGCCATGACGGCACGGGGAACGGCGCGGCTCCTGTTCGCGCTGGTGGGCCAAAGGGTGCGCGAAAATGCGTCTCCTTCGCGCGCCCGGCGGCTCCTGTTCGCGCTGTCACTGCAGGCTGGCGCGCCGGCGGCGGGATAGGTCGTGGGGACGCTGCTCTGGTGGGCGCCGATCCTCGTCGTCGTCGGCCTGCTCGTGAACGGGGTGCGACTGCGCGGCCGGCTGCGCCGGCTGGACACGCTGCCCGCCTCCGGACGCCCCGTCGACCCGGACCATCTCTTCGTCTGTGCCACCGGTGTCCAGCTCACCGAGGCGGCCAAGCGGGCCGCCAGCTACCACGCCAGCCGGGAACGGCTCGACGTGCTCGATCTGGTGCCCGCCGACCTGACCATCGAGCGGGCGCTCGACGTGGCCCGGATGGTCGACACCCGCACCTACCGGAGCGACCGGCTCGCACCCGGCCGCGGGGCGTTCCAGGCGCTGCTGGTGCGGGCCGAGGTCGCCCACCGCGCCGGGGTGGAGGAGCGCGACGACTACACCCCGGTGGAGCTCGTCGAGATCACCGAACGGCTCAAGCGGCACGCGCCTGCGAGCACCGACCTCGCGGTGCTGCCCGGGCTGCGAGCCGCCCGCGACGACGGCGCCACCCGGGTACGGGTGCAGCGGCGGTCGTGGAACGCCATCAAACCGGTCAACATGTACCTGCCGACGGTGCGTGACGTCGCGACCGGCATCGGCGTCCACCTGAACCGCCCCTGGGGTCTCGCCGCGACGGCACTGTTCTGGTGCCAGCCGTTCTTCGTCTGCGCCGGGCGGGTGCCGGTCGCGCCGCGTGACCTGATCCGCAGCCCGATCGTGCGGATCACCGCCGGCCTGGAGTACACCGTCAGCACGGTGCGCTCCTGGCGGCGAGCCCAGCGCACCGCCGCCGAGGCGAAGGCGGCCGGCCTGCCGCCCGACCCGGTCAAGGCGCGGACCAAGGCGGAGGCCACCGCCCGGCGCGAGCGCTACCAACGGGCGTTCGCCGACGGCCCCGAGGCCTTCCTGACCGATCCTCGCCCCGACTGCCCGTGGTGCGGCTCCTACGAGCTCACGGTCCGGCTCACCGCGCGCGACCTCGAGCTGCGCAAGCCCGGCCGTTTCCAGCTCGACGAATGCCTCGTCTGCGGGCATGTCTTCCAGAACCCGCGACTGACGCCGGCCGGGCGGGTGCTCTACGAGCGTGACCGCCAGGACGGCATGAACGAGACGCGCGCCCAGGTCGCCGTCGCGGCGGGCGCGGCCCGGCTGCGCGCCAGGGCCGAACTGATGCGCCCGTACGTGCTGCCGCGAGCCTGGCTCGACGTCGGCGCCGGCGTCGGCTCGTTCTGCAACGTCGCCCGCTCGGTGTGGCCGCGGACCGTGTTCGACGGGGTGGGCCCGGCGGACACGATCGGCGAGGCGCGCCGGCGCGGCTGGGTCGACCGTGCCTATCCCGCGAGCTTCGCCGACATCGCGGAGGCGGTCACCGGCCAGTACGACGTCATCAGCATGTTCGGCTACCTGGAGCGCAGCAGGGATCCGTCCGAGGACCTGGACGCGGCGGCGAAGGCGCTCGGCCCTGGTGGCTACCTGGTGGCGGAGCTGGCGAACCCCGCCGGCCTGGGGGCCCACCGGCTCGGGCCGCTGTGGCGGGGCTGGGGGGTGCCGGGGGTGCGCCAGCTCATCCCGGTCGACAACCTGGTCGCCGCGCTGGCGGACCGTGGGATGCGCACCGTTCTGGTCCAGTTCGGCGAGGCGCACGAGCCCGGCGACCTACTCGCCGCGGTCGGGCTCGCCACCCAGGCGCTGGCGCCGAGCCCGACGCTGCCGTGGCTGCCCGGCTCGCCGGCCGCGCCGGTCCGCTGGCTCGCCCGCGGCGTGGTGCTGACGGCCGCCGCGGTGCCGGCGATGCTCGCCGGCCTGGCCGGCGCCTTCCTCGCGCCCTACCTGCGCAAGGGCGAGCGCTCCAACACCTACCGCGTCATCGCCCGTCTCGACGCCTAGGGCGAGGCGCCGGGCGCCCTCGCGGTCAGGTCTCGGGTGCCCCGCGGGGCGAGCGGGCGATTTTGGCGTCGGACCGGCCCTTCGACGGCGTCGCCGCGAAGTCTGTTTGCTTTAGGTTGGTTATCCACAGATGTTCTGTTGGGCTTGAATGCACCATTAGCCGTCTTCATCGTGCTTGTCATGACTATCGACCGGGCCCAGCATGGCCATGCCTCGCGGCACGACACGTCCTTCGTCGACCTCGGCTCCTCGGGCGAGGTCCGCACGCCTGCCGCCGGGTCGCTGCCCGCGCCGCGCGACGGCGAGGCGGGTGACGGACCGGCGATCCAGATCGCCGCCCGGCGCGCCGGTGTGCTGACCGTCAAGGAGGCGGTGACCGCCGGGCTCACCCGCGCCGAGATCCGCCGCCGCGTCGACAGCGGCGGCTGGCAGCTGTACTCCGGCGACGTCGTCGTCACCCAGCCCGGCCCGTTGACGCTGATCCAGCGGCTGTGGTGCGCGCTCGTGTCGATCGGCCCGGACGCCGTGCTGGGCGGCGCGTCGGCGGCGGCTCTGGGCGGGCTGCGCGGATGCGAGGAACCGTGGCTGACCGTGCTGCTGGCGTCCGGCCGGCGGGTCACCCCGCGCCCCGGAGTGCGGATCCGGGCGACCGCCCGGCTCGGCGGCGAGGACCTGCACCTCGACACCTGGCCGCCGCGCACGGCGCTCCCACGCTCGGTGGTCGACCTGGCGGAATGGTCGCCGAGCCACGAGGAGGCCCGGACGATCCTGGCGCTTGCCGTGGCCAGTGGGATCGTCGAGTCCGACGAGGTGCGCTCGGCGCTGGCCCGCCGCGGGCCGATCAGCCGCCGGCAGGTGATCGGCGACGCCCTCGACGACCTCGACGCTGACGCCCCGTGGGTGCCCGACTCGCTCTACCAGCGGGTCGAGGACCGGTTCGGGCTGCCGCCCGGCCGGCGGACCCGCCCCGACCCGCGCGCACCCAGCCGGCTCGAGATCAGCTACGAGCCCTGGCAGGTCCACGTCGAGCTGGGCGTGATCTCGGCGACGGGCATCCGCACGGCCGCCGTGCCGCCCGCGACGGCGGCGGCCCTCGGCTCGCGGGGCGGCCGGGTGGCGCGGTCCGCGCCGGCCGGAATCCAGATGATCGCCCATGCGGGCCGGGCCAGTCGACACGCTGGCCAGCTTCTGTTGCGGGTGCCCATCCGCATCCTGCGCGAGGAGCCCGATCGCGTCGGTGCCGCCGTGGTGAGCGCGCTGCGCCAGCGCGGCTGGACAGGCGCCCCATCCCGGCTCGCCCGCGGTGGCGGCGTCCGCGTGCCCGGCTTCGCTGCCGCCCTCACGCCGGCGCTGGATCAGGCCTTCGGCCCGGCGCTGGGTTTGGACCCGACCTCGGCCGGGTTCGGCACCCTTGGGGACGCCGCCGTCGCGCATCGCACCTGGGCATGACCGGGAAACCCGTGACGGCGACCCGTGGCGTGCCGTAGCGTCCGGAACGAACGAACCGCGGGAGCTTCCACCACAGGGGGCTGAGAGGGCGGCTGGGCATCGGGCCGGGGCCGCCGACCGCCGAACCTGTCCGGGTAATGCCGGCGTAGGGAGCCTTCTGATGGCGCAGTCCGCCCGTCCCACCCCTGAGTCCACCAGCACCGCTGTGTTCACCGGGACCACCGAGCCCACCGGCACCGCCGTGCCCATCGCTCACCCTCCGCTGGCGGGTAGCCGGCGGGCCTACCTCGTGGGCCCGTCCGGCCCCGGCGGCGCGTTGCGCGTCCCGATGCGGGAGGTGCCCCTGTCCACGGGCGAGTCCGTGGTCCTCTACGACACCTCCGGTCCCTACACCGACCCGGAGGTCGCCATCGACGTCCGCCGGGGCCTCGCCGCGGTCCGCGCGCCGTGGATCGAGGCCCGCGGCGACACCGTGCCCGGGGCCGCGGTCACGCAGCTCGCGTACGCCCGGCGCGGCGAGATCACCCGGGAGATGGAGTTCGTCGCCATCCGGGAGGGGCTCGCGCCGGACTTCGTCCGCGACGAGATCGCCGCCGGCCGGGCCGTGCTGCCTGCGAACATCAACCACCCCGAGTCCGAGCCGATGGCGATCGGCCGCAACCTGCTCGTGAAGATCAACGCCAACATCGGCAACTCGGCGGTCTCCTCCTCGATCGAGGAGGAGGTCGAGAAGATGGTGTGGGCGACCCGCTGGGGCGCGGACACCGTGATGGACCTGTCAACCGGCCGCGACATCCACACCACCCGAGAGTGGATCATCCGCAACTCGCCCGTCCCGGTCGGGACGGTGCCGATCTACCAGGCGCTGGAGAAGGCCGGCGGGCGTGCCGAGGATCTCTCCTGGGAGCTGTACCGGGACACCGTCGTCGAGCAGGCCGAGCAGGGCGTCGACTACATGACCGTCCACGCCGGGGTGCTGCTGCGCTACGTACCGATGACCGCGCGCCGGCGCACCGGGATCGTCTCCCGAGGCGGGGCGATCCTCGCCGCCTGGTGCCTGGCGCATCACGAGGAGAACTTTCTCTACACCCACTTCGCTGAGCTGTGCGAGATCCTGCGCGCCTACGACGTGACCTTCTCGCTCGGCGACGGCCTGCGCCCCGGCTCGATCGCCGACGCGAACGACGAGGCCCAGCTGGCCGAACTCGCGACGCTGGGTGAGCTGACGCGCGTCGCCTGGGACCACGACGTCCAGGTCATGATCGAGGGCCCCGGGCACGTCCCGATGAACAAGATCAAGGAGAATGTGGACCTGCAGCGCGAGCTGTGCCACGACGCGCCCTTCTACACGCTCGGGCCGCTCACCACCGACATCGCGCCCGGGTACGACCACATCACCTCGGCGATCGGCGCCGCGATGATCGGCTGGTATGGCACAGCGATGCTCTGCTACGTCACCCCGAAGGAGCATCTGGGCCTCCCGGACCGCGACGACGTCAAGGCGGGTGTCATCGCCTACAAGATCGCCGCACACGCGGCGGATCTCGCCAAGGGCCACCCCGGCGCGCAGGCCTGGGACGACGCCCTGTCCGCCGCCCGGTTCGACTTCCGCTGGACCGACCAGTTCAACCTTGCCCTCGACCCGGAGACCGCCCAGGCCTTCCACGACGAGACCCTGCCGGCGGCCCCGGCCAAGTCGGCCCACTTCTGCTCGATGTGCGGCCCGCACTTCTGCTCGATGAGGATCACCCAGGACGTCCGTCGCTACGCCGACGAACACGGCCTCGACTCCACCGACGCGATCGAGGCCGGCCTACGAGAAAAGGCCGCCGAGTTCACCGCCCACGGCTCCCACCTCTACCTGCCGGTCGCCGACCCGCGGACCCACTGACGCGCATCGCGTATCCACCGAGCACGCCGCACTCTGTCACCTGACTTGGCTCACGTTGATCACCTGGGCGAGATCATAGGTCTGTGACCTGGTGTGCTGTCGCGCGAGACGGCGAAAAGTCCGCACTGACATGCCGGTTCCAGGTCGGCCGGGTGTCTCCGTATGTGCGGACGGCCTGCTGACCGGCCTGGCTCACAGGTCCCCGGGGCGCACCGCCCCGCAACGCAACTGTCACCCACCCGTCCCGATCCCACATCCCCGACCCTGACACACACCGCCCCATCACCGGCCGAGGGCGCCCAGCGCCCGACGGCGTTCCGCGGGACGGTGTGGATCTCCGCGTTCCGCGGGACGGTGTGGATCTCCGCGTTCCGCGGGACGGTGTGGATCTCCGCGTTCCGCGGGACGGTGTGGATCTCCGCGTTCCGCGGGACGGTGTGGATCTCCGCGTTCCGCGGGACGGTGTGGATCTCCGCGTTCCGCGGGACGGTGTGGATCTCCGCGTTCCGCGGGACGGTGTGGATCTCCGCGTTCCGCGGGACGGTGTGGATCTCCGCGTTCCGCGGGACGGTGTGGATCTCCGCGTT
Organism: Pseudofrankia saprophytica; assembly: GCF_000235425.2. Taxonomy (NCBI): domain Bacteria; kingdom Bacillati; phylum Actinomycetota; class Actinomycetes; order Frankiales; family Frankiaceae; genus Pseudofrankia; species Pseudofrankia saprophytica. The sequence goes on along the minus strand of NZ_KI912267.1, from coordinate 1,710,657 downwards.
CCGCGGGACGGTGTGGATCTCCGCGTTCCGCGGGACGGTGTGGATCTCCGCGTTCCGCGGGACGGTGTGGATCTCCGCGTTCCGCGGGACGGTGTGGATCTCCGCGTTCCGCGGGACGGTGTGGATCTCCGCGTTCCGCGGGACGGTGTGGATCTCCGCGTTCCGCGGGACGGTGTGGATCTCCGCGTTCCGCGGGACGGTGTGGATCTCCGCGTTCCGCGGGACGGTGTGGATCTCCGCGTTCCGCGGGACGGTGTGGATCTCCGCGTTCCGCGGGACGGTGTGGATCTCCGCGTTCCGCGGGACGGTGTGGATCTCCGCGTTCCGCGGGACGGTGTGGATCTCCGCGTTCCGCGGGACGGTGTGGATCTCCGCGTTCCGCGGGACGGTGTGGATCTCCGCGTTCCGCGGGACGGTGTGGATCTCCGCGTTCCGCGGGACGGTGTGGATCTCCGCGTTCCGCGGGACGGTGTGGATCTCCGCGTTCCGCGGGGCGGTGTGGATCTCCGCGTTCCGCGGGGCGGTGTGGCCACCTGACAGTCGCCTTCGCGGCTCTCGCGGTCTCCCGCCTTATCGAACAGGCCACCAACTGGTCGACCGCCGGCTCGTCCGCACCACGCGCCGCTACCGCTCCACCCAGATCCAGGCAGGCGACCACACCCTCACCGCCACCGAGACCCTCACCCGACCACCTCCGCGACGACCTCGACAAGAGCCATCGCTTCCGGCGAGGACCGCACCAACTCGAGCCAAGTCAGGTCGGGTATCCACCGAGCCCGCCGCGCCCTGTCAGTGAGACGCAGCCAAAGCGTCGGCGAGTGCATCGCGGCTGAGCCTGTCGGCCGCCCGGGTCGTCTCCGGTAGGCGGTAGCTGGGGCACAGCTCCAGCACCCACCGACAGGCGGAGTCAAGGTTGGTCCGGTGCCCGACCGAGACGTACACCTCGCGGACGCCGTCGCGGGTTCGCAGCGCGGCTCCCACCGGCTCGCCGTCGAGCATGATCGCCGTCCGGTCGGCTCGACGTCCGCCGGGCGGCGAGTGCTCGCCGACGAAGGGCGTCTTCGCCACCCCGACCGTCGGCAGGTTCAGCGTGACGCCGAGATGGCAGGCCAGCCCGAACCGCCGAGGGTGGGCGATGCCATGCCCGTCGCACACCAGCAGATCGGGCGGCGCGGCGAGCCTGGGAAGAACGGTCTCCCACGCGTCCAGCAGTGGTGGCAACTCCCGGAACGACAGCAAACCCGGGACGTAGGGGAAAGCGGCCCGCCCAACCACCGTGGCCGACGCGACAGCCTCCCAGTCGGGCGCGGCGAGGACGACAACCGCGCCCGCGAGCAGATCGGAGCCGGTGTCATAGGCGACGTCGAAGCCTGCCACCGTCGTGACCAGCTCGGGGCCGCGCGTGTCGGCCCGGACGAGCCGACGCAGGTCGGCCTGCAGCACCTCGGCATCCTCGATCTGCCCCACTGCAACCCCCTCGTCCCGCCGACCGCCGCCTCCCGCGACCGAGCCGGGCAGGGGCACAGGCACGGCTCAGCTCGTTCCCATCCTCGCCGTTCCCGGGTGCGCCGGTCCCGCCAGGCTCTCGACCGGGACACGCCGGCCGGAAGACCCGAAAGTCTGCTGCTATCGCATGGCGGTTGGTGCGCTGGCCCCATGAGGCTGCCGACAGCTACAACATCCGGTCAACCGCGAAGAGGCGTTTGCTAGTCACATCTACACTACCGTTACTTCGACCGTTCGATTGTCGGGATCACGCAACAGGTGCGTGCCTACGGCGAGTCGGCGGTCTTTCGGCAGACCATGGGGAACGGTGATCCCGATGCGGAGCGCGCCCGTTGGGCCTCTCTTTCCCGCAGGATAAATCTCAAGGACCCCGCCATCGCTGAATGCGGTGGCAAAGTGGGTTGGGCCATTATCATGCTGTTCGACAACGAAGCTCAGGCCAAGATTTTCATAGAATGCGCGACAGGCCTCGATATCATCTGAGTAGAGGACGATCAGGTTGACTCGTGCGGCCCCAGGCGTCACGGCGATGTCTCCTGCGGCGAATCTGGCAGCGCGGCGAGTGGAGGGAGAACGGTCTTCCACGCATCGAGCGGCGGCGGCTCCCGGAACGACAGCCGGCCCGGGAGGTAGGGAAAGGCTGCTCGGCCAACCACTGCGGCTGATACGAACACTACGACCACCTCCCAGCCCGGCGCTGCGAGGACGACGGCGCTCGCAACCAAATCGGAGCCGGTGTCGTATGCGACGTCCAAGCCAGCCACGCTCTTGACCAGGTCCGGGCCCGGCGCGTCAGCCTGGACGAGCCGGCGCAGCTCGACCTGCAGTGCCTCGGCATCCTCGATCTGCCCCACCGCAACCCCTCGTGGTGCCGAGCGCTGATTGATGCGACCGAACCGAGTGAAAGTCAGCTTGGCTCGGTCCCGTCCTCTGACCAGAGCTTCCTGTGGATGACTTTGGCGTGGTCGTACTGCGTCTCGGATTCCATTTGGCCGTTCGGGAACCAGGTTCGGCCGGTACCGTCCCGGGCACCGTCGACGTTCCAATACTCGGACTTGATCGATCCGTCAGGCTGGAACGTGCGCTCCGGCCTGCTTAGGCAGTCATTTCCATAGGTCTCCACCTTGCGGAGCTGGCCATCTGTGCGGTAGCCAACCGCCCCGCCAGTGAAAATCTCCCCTTCGCTGACGACGAAAAGATCGTCCGTATAGTCGACGTCGTCGATATTTACCGAACGAACCGGGTGGGCTTCGATCGCTTCCGCCTTTATTTGCCCACGGGAATATGCCCAGGGATTTCTGATCCTTCTAAAATGAGTTCCTATAGTGGTGAATCCTGATCGCCTGCGTCGAGTCGATCGGCAGCGGACTGGAGGTCTGGAGTGAAGGGGAAAGGTGCATCCGTGTGTCGTTCATGAAGTGCTAGCATGATTCTCAGCGGTCCTCGAACCAACGCCATCAAGGCGCGACTGTTGGAGCGTGCTATCAGTGACGTGGTTGCCGCGATAAACTCCTCGAATTTCTCGACATCGATCGCTATCTCATCGTCAAAGGACGCGCTCAGTCCACTCGGCGACCCGGTAGCCTCTTCGAGGGCGCGAACTTGTGCGAGGAATAGGCGCGCCACTTTCTGGCCTGGTTCCCATACGGTCTCGCCGGCGATCTCGAACAGAACTCCCACCGTCAGTCCTCCCATCGGAGATTAATCGTTGTTTCGGGATGCTGGTTGCGCAGCTTTTGCACAGCGCTCTCGACGGCGTTTTTGAAATTCGGGTCGACGCCTGGCTTCGTGAAGTGGAATCCTACTGGAGCCTGCTCATATCCGGGCATATGCTGTCGAGCTTCCTGGTATTTATTGAATTTCTGGTCGATATGTTTGTCGACCCAGTCTGCCGTTTTGTCTTCGCCGGTTCGACGGTCAACCCCGCTGGTGGCGGTCTTCTCTTCCCAAAGAGTTCCATCCTCGACACGGTCGATATCCGTTATCGTCCTCCCGGTGACTGGATCTGCTACCTCATACTCTATTCTCCCTTCCAAAGGCCCGGACTCGGGTCGACCGGTTTCGTTCGGATCTTCCCCGTCGTCGGTGCCCGTCTGCTCGGCCGGAGGGCTGGCTGTGGGGTCCGCCTCGTCATCTCCATCGCTGGCGCCAACGTAGCCGCGACGATCATCGCCGCTGCGACGGTCAGGGCCGTCATAGTCGCCAGGGTCGCTCCGACGGTCGTCACCACCTCGACGATCTGGGGCGTCGTCATCGTCATGGGGCGGTCCACCGCCGGGCGGCGGTCCGTCGCCGGGAGGTGGACCACCGCCTAGTGGTGAACCGCCGTCGGGTGGTCCATCGTCGGGTGGTGGGCCGCTGTCGGGCGGCGCGCCATCGCCAGCCTCATGGTTGACGGCGGCGTTTGAGGTCCGGTCCTGGCCGGTGGCCTTCTGGCCGTCGACTTGTTCCGTAGGAACCGTATGTGCCGGTGTGCCCTGGTCCTGTTGATTGATCTGCTGGTCATTGGCGGGGTCGACGGTCTCATCGCGGGGGCCGCTCTGAGCGGCCTTGTTCTCGTCAGTCGCAGCCATGCGCTCGTCGAGGGCAGCCTGGAACTCTGGAGTGGGCTCGAGGCCGAGGCCGGGTCGTTCGAGCCCCTCAGAACCGGAGCCGTTCGAGCTGGCGTCCAGCTTTTCAGTCTTCTGTTCGGAGTCGTACTGGTTCGGGTTGTCGGACTGGCCGTGGCCGTCGAGGTCATCGGCGTTCTGCTGATTGATCGGAGCCTCGTGGGGCGCGTCGTTCTGGGCGTCTTGGTCCTGGTCAACGGTGCTGGTCTGGCTGTCAGCACCGGACCCGTTCTCGTTGGTTTGCCCGGTCCGGTCTTCTCCACCGATGTGCGCGGCGTTGTCGCCATTCTGGTTCGAGTTCTGGCTCGCGGCGTCGGCCTGGCCGTGGCTGTCCAGGTCGTCGGCGTTTTGCTGGTTGATCGGGGTCTCGTTCGCCGTGCTGTTCTGGGTGCCGTCGTTCTGGGCGACAGAGTCGGCCTGGTTGTCCGCGTTCGACCTGGCGTAGCCGTCCTGGTCGTCGCTCTCGCCTCCACGGCTCGTTTCCCCAGCGCCGTTCCGGTTCGCGGAGGCGGTCTGGGTGTCGCTGTCGAGGTCGTCAGCGTTCTGCTGGGACGTCGTGTCCGGGGGCGGTGGTGGTGGCGGCGGGGGAGGGGCATCCGCCGCCGAGTCGGTCGCCACTGTTCCTCAGCTCCCCCCGCCCGCCACGTGCTTCTCCAGCAGGTGGGTCATCTGACGATGCAGCTTCGCGAGGTCACCTGACACGCAGGCCAATCGCAGCGCGGCGTGCAGATGCTCCTCGGACACGCCGCCGGCGAGCGTGCGTACGGCGGTCGCGAAGCGGCTCGTGGTCAGGTCGCCGAGCACGACGGCGTCCATGCCTGGTGCATAGCGTGCGCTGCCGCGCAGCTCCTCGAACTGTGCGGCGACGGTCGTCGCCACGATCGACAGGCCGCGGCGGCGCCAGTCGGCCGTGTCCGGGTGCGGGCGGTCAGCTCCGGGTTCATCGCGCGCCGCGTGCAGGGTTCGACGGACGTCCTGGTAGCGGTACTGGCCGGCGGTCCAGCGGCGGGTGTCGGCGGCGTCCATCGGGGCGCCGACGAGGAGGCGCCTGAGGGTGTCCGCCAACCGGGTGGCGAAGTCGTCCGGGTCGACGTAGCCGCGCAGCAGGGTCGCACGGGCGGCCACGGACCGGTCGACCGCGTGCGCGAGCAGGCAGTCGCGGGTGCGTTCCGGCAGGGCCAGCAGCTCGTGGCGCAGCGCGGCAACGGGGACGGGTGGTGGCTGGCCGAGCAGGTGCGCGAGGCCGATGACCTGGTGGGCGGCGACCGCCTCCACCCAGACGACGAGGCGCGGGTCCTCGGCGAGGTGGGACGCGTCGTTGATCTGCCAGAGGGTGCAGGCGGCGCGCTGGCAGTCCAGGCCGCACAGCTCGCTGCGCCGTCCCCCGAGCGGCGCGCCGTCGTAGCGGGCGCCGGCCGGCGTCTCGCGGTGGGAGCCGGGCGTCATCCGGGTGAGCACCGGGCGGTCCATACCGTCGACCGCGACCGCTGCCACACCCGGCGGGAGTGACACCACCAGCTCGGACTGCTCGTCGCGCAGGTTCATCGTCGAGCCGACGGCCAGCCGGTCCTCGGCCGAGGGCAGCCGGTGCATCACCTTCAGCGCGGTGTTCTTCAGGACGTCGGGGAGGATCTTCGACGGGATCTGCTCGACGACGAGCACGCCCTCGCCGTAGGCGCGGATCTCGGCGAGCAGCGAGGCGAACAGCTCGACGGCCGCGGCCGCGGGGCCGTCCTCGACGTTCTTGAGCAGCCGGTGCGCCTCCTCGACGACGAGCACGTGCCGCAGCTCGTCGGTGCCGGTGTTGCCCCACCGGACCCGCAGATGCTCGACGATCCGGATCAGGACCGCGCCGATGAGGAACGCCTTGTCCTGGTCGTTGGTGATGTCCTCGAGCTCGAACACGACGTTGCGGGTCAGCAGCTCGGCGATGTCGAGCGGATGACCGCCCTCGAAGAAGCGGCCCGGCCGGCCGTCGCGCAGCGAGCCGATCCGGATGTCGACGAAGCCGCGGACGTTGTCGGTGATCTCCTTGCCATAGCCGATGCTCTCGACCACGACCGTGGCGGTGCGCTGCAGGTCGCCGAGTGTCGGGTAGCGACGGCGAGCCGGCTCCAGCGGCTCGTCGTCGCGGAAACGTGGCCGGTGCTCCGGGCGCATCCGATCGGCGACCAGGTCCCAGCCCGCCTCGGTGTAGCAGACGGTCAGCGCCTTGGAGAGCACCTGCGGGAACGGTTCCTGCGCCTCGAACGCGGCCAGGAACAGCGCGCGGACCAGGTCGAGGTGGCTCTGCACCGGGAACCCGGGCTCGGGCTCCAGCGGGTTGAGCCCGGCCGGCGGGGCGTCGTACTGGCCCGGCTTGATCACGACCACGTCGCTGTGGCCGGCCAGCCGGCCGGCCATCCGGGCGTATTCGGCCTTCGCCGGCTCCAGCACCAGCCATGGCACCGGATCCGCGGCCCGGGCGAGGGACTCGAGCAGGGAACGGACTGTCTGGGACTTGCCGGAGCCGGTCGCGCCGCAGACGAAGGCGTGCCGGTTGAGCGTCGAGCGCGGCACCGGCAGCACCCCGGCGGGCGACCACCCGGCGTCGAGCACCTGGCCGAGCACGAACCCGTCGCCGGGGGAGCCCTTCACGAAGGAAGAACCGTTCAGCGCCGGCGCCGGCGCCATCGGCGCGGTGGTCGCGAGCACCCCCTCCGGGGTGACGTCGAAGGTGTGCGGGGTGACCAGCGTGATCCCGGGCAGCTCGCGGCGCGGCGGCCGGGCGAGCGCGGCGACCAGCTCGCCGCCGGCCCGGAACGGGAACGTCGCCGCGACCCCGGCGGTGGCCGGCCCGCCGACGGGTGGGCTAGGAGCGCGAACCGGGCCCGGCTGGCCGGTGCCCACGCCGGGGACCGGCCGGATAGGCCCGGGCCCGCCTGGACCGGCGGTCACCGCCTGTGGCGCGGTGGCGGGCCGCGGCCGCTCGGGCAGGCCGAGCGCCTCGGCCAGCGACGTCGGACGCCCGCCCGCCGGGGTCAGCAGGTAAGGCAGGTCGTCGAGGTCGCCGGCGCCGCACAGGAGGGCCGCGGTCAGCCGCGCCTCGGTCGTCGACGGGGCGCCGACGAGCACCCGCGCATCCCACATCCCGGTCGCTCGCGAGCGGGTGAGCTCGCGGTAGCGGGCCTCGGCGCGTTCCAGCTCGAGGCGGGCGTGCTCGTCGCGCTCTCGCTGACGCAGGAACGGGATCATGCGGAGCAGGTCGCCGCGCTCGGTGTCGACGACTCCCGTTGGTACCGGCTGCGCGATCACCAGCCAGGCGTAGGCACCCGGCAGGTGAGCGGCGTAGTCGTCGAACGAGCCGTGCCGCGCCGGGCCGCGGTCGCCCCGGCCGCCACCGCCACCGCCACCGGCGGCACCGGCACCACCGCCACTGCCACTGGTACCGGCGGTCGCCCACAGCGCGTCGGCGGTCCCCTCGCAGCGCAGCCAGCTCGGAAAGCCGGTCAGCGCCGCCACGACGTCGGCGGTGTCGACGGGCACCCCGGTGCTGCCCGGCGGATAGAGCACCGGCGGTGCCGTGCCGTCGGACGCCCGTGCCACCGCGGCGCGGGCCGGTGGGAAGTGGGGGCTGCCACCGACCAGGACCCGCAGGTGCGGATCGCCCGGGACCCGCACCCAGGCGACCGCGATCGCGGGCACACCCGTGCCGCCCGTGCCGCCCGTGCCGCCGGTCAGGTCGGCGTGCGACGCGATGAGCGCGGCGAACAGCTGGGCCGGCGCCGGGTCGGGCCGGTCCGCCGGGTCCGGCGGGCGAGGGACGGAGAGCAGCCGGTGGAAGCGGAACCCTTCCAGCATCACGATCCCCCGGACTACTGCTGTCCCGGCCAGTTGTACGGCTGCCGCGGCTGCTGGTACGGGTAGCCGCCAGTACCACCCGCCGGCGGATAACCGCCGGTCCCGCCGGAGGGCGGGTACGCCTGCTGGTAGGGGCCGGGGTAGGTGGGCTGCTGCTGCGGGTATCCGGGCGGCGGCTGCTGGTAGCCCGACTGCGGGGCCGGGATCTGCTGGGTGGGGGTGATGCCGCCGGCACCCGAGTGCGGGTCCGCCGGGTTCGGCACCGCGGTGAGCTCTCGGGGCAGTGGCGCGACCTTGGGCAGCAGCACCAGGCCCGGGTTGCAGTCACCGGGGCGGACGCGGCCGGGGCCGCTGCCTGTGCCGACCAGGATGAACGCCGTCGCTGCCAGGCTCTGCAGCACGGTCGGCTCGACCGTGTAGTCCTTCTCCCGCGCCACCGTGACGCCCGCGTTCTGGTTGACCGCGGCGGAGACGTTGACGGTGTTCGTCCAGGTCGACGAGTGCGACGTCGTGGTCGAGCTGTTCCAGCTGTCACCGCTGGACCGCCCGCCAGGCGACCACCCGCGGTTGCCGCCCTCCCCGCGGCTGTGCGAGGTGCCGTCCTGCTCCCCGTAGCTGTTCGCGAAGCCCTCGGTGAAGCTTGTGCCGACCTGGTTGGTCAGCTGGGAGAGCACGAACCGGAATCCCTTGCCGATGTGCTCGGCCGCGGCCGCCGCCTCGCGCGAGTTGCCCAGCCGCATGAAGATCGTCGCGCTGTGGCCGGTGCCGATCAGCCTCTCGGCATCGTCGCTGAGGTTCTTGAACAGCAGGACCAGCCGGACGCGGGATACCTCCGCCTGGCCGGTCAGCGCCGTCAGGGTGTCGCGGCCGAGGTGGTCGGCTCCCGCGATCACCACGACGGTGCCGGCGCCGGCGCGGCCGTTGTTGCGCAGCTGGTGCAGCAGCATCTGGACGAGCACCCGGTCGGTCAGCAGCTTGCGCCGTCCCGAGCCGCCTCGCCCCGCGCTCGTCGTCGCCAGCACGCGCAGCCCGCCCGCGTTCGGCCACCACTCGCGCGACGTGGCCGCCGGGGCGCCGGGCTGGGCAGCCGGATCGTGGCCGGCGAGCGTCTCGAACTCGGTGCGCAGGAAGCTGATCTGGTCCGCCGTCCGCTCGCGCCCGCCGAGGTCGTGCATCCGCTGCTGCAGGGCTGAGACCTCGTACTCGGTGAACACACCTTCGTAGATCGCCGAACTCTGGTTGTCGAGGATGCGCAGCGCGGCGGCGAACCGCGCGAAGGTCAGTGGCGCGCTGATCGACGACGCCACGGCGCGCAGGATGTTGAGGTCGATGGCGCGCAGGCCGGCGTCGCCGCCTCCCCGGCGGTCCGCGTCGAAGGCGTCGGCGAACATCTCGGCGGCCTCCCGTGGGTCCAGCCCATCGAGCAGGTCGACCCGTTCCAGGGAATTCGGCAGTTCCCGGACCTCGACGGACGGGGGCGTGGCCGCATTGTTTGCGAGCATGACCAGGCCGGCGCCGACACTGAGCTCGCTGAGATCGAGCAGCAGGACACCGGAGCCGCCCGCGAGCAGCGACGCGCCGCCGGTGGCCAGGATGCTGGTCCAGCCGGCACCGGTCCCACCGAAGATATCGACGCGAGCTGGGGCCGCGGGATCCAGCGGATAGAACTCCATCGCGGATCCGACGCGGTACTGCTCGGTCTGGTCGTGGTCGTGCAGGCGCCGCTGCCATTCGGCGTATACGGCCTGAAACTCCTGTTCACGGCGGGCGACCTCGGCCTGATAGCGCTCGGTGAGGCCCTTCACCTGATTGTTGATCGTCTGGATCGGCACGAAGTACCAGCAGAGCAGTCCAGCGCCGATCAGGGCTGGGAACAGGCCGGCAGGCGTCTCGGCCAGCATCCCCAGCCCGATGAGCAGGATGAGCCCGCCCACGATCAGCTTCCAGACCTTCTGCTTCAGCAGCATCTTCCGGTACTCCAGCCCGCGCAGGTCTGGCGGCTGTACCGGAATACGGGACGGCGGCCGGTTCGCCTCGGGGTGCGGGGTGACCGGGTACGGCGGGGCGAACTCCCAGCCCCAGCGCTCGTCTGGGCTGAAAATCCTGGTAACGAGCTCCTTGCTGAGTGCCTCTGCTTGTGGCATGGTCACGCGGTCACCTGCCAGTCCCCCGAATGAGCAGTAGGTAGATATATCCCCAGGCATTTATTTGCCCCCGCCCGGGGTACTTGTAGGTGGAACGTTACATCGGCCGCCTTTGGGTGCGTAAGAGGTCTCCGCGGCCCGCGCGGGGAACCAGCCGGCCAGGACGCGGGCGCCCCGTTCGGCGCACTCCGGTGGAGCAGGCCATCGTCGAAGAACGCCTGCTCGAATGCCAGGGCGCGTGCGGGCGCGGTCTGGGTGGGGGTGGCGGGAGTCGGATGGCGGGCTCCCACCACCACCGCGCGGTTGTGATCCTGGCGTGTGGTCTTCAACCCATACGCGCGTGGCGGGCGAGTCGTACCGCCATAGCGTGTTCGAGTGGCTATCGTCGGTAACAGTATTTCGTCGGGTTGACGTCGGCGGTGTCGCTACCCAGCGCCAACGTCGCTGGTGCCGTCACTGGTCACGTCCACCGGTCCACCTGTGACCTGTGACCTGTGGAGCCGTGACCGGTATCGCCGGGGCCGCCATCGGTGTTCCGGATCACTGACGCCTTGGCCGTGGTGGCGTTGGTCCGGCGCGTCGCGTCGCGCCTGGCCGCGCTGGGCCCCTCGGCGGGTGAATCGCCGAGGTGGGAGGCTGGCGAGGGGCAGACGGGGCACCGCTGGGGGCACGGAACGTCGGAAGCAGGACCGGGTGGCTTGCCGGGCCGCCCGTCGCTGACGGGATGGGAGGCGCAGGAATGGCCACGCACCGGGGCGATCGTCAGATCAGCCGGCGCTGGCCGCGTTCCCGCCGCGGAATGGTGGTCAGCGTGGCGGCCGTCGGTGCCACCCTCGTCGTGGGCACCGCGGGCGCGTTCCAGATCGTCGGGTCCGACCGCGGTCCGGCCGTCGAGCAGTCGACGGGGCACGACTCGTCCGTCGCCGGCGCCTTCGCGCTCAGCGCGCCGGGTGAGGGCACGGCCCGCGCCAGCGCGGCGCCGGGAGCCGGTGCCGACGAGGGGCTCGACAACGGCGGCGTGGGCGGCACCATGGTCTCTGGAGGGTCGAACGGCGCCGGAGAGGGGGACGCGACCACGGGCACCGGCATCGTCAGCGCCGCCACTCTCCCGGGTGTCGGCGAATGGGCCGTCTCGCGGCTACCCGCCGAGACCAGGCAGGTCATCCTCGTCAGCGCCCCTGACCGGGCGTCGACCACCAACGCGGTGACGCTGTGGCAGCGTGCCGACGAGACGTCGCTCTGGACGCGCCAGGGGCTCGCGCTCACCGGCCGCAACGGCGCGAACGGCTGGACCACCGGCCACCGCGAGGGCGACCGCCGCTCGCCGATCGGCGTGTTCAGCCTGACGGCCGCCGGCGGCAAGCTGCCCGACCCTGGGACCGCGCTGCCCTACGAGTACCAGCCGCGGTACTTCGCCGCGGGCAGTGGTGACCTCGACGATCCGATGTCGGCGGCGTTCAACTATGTCGTCGCGATCGACTACAACCGGGTCCCCGGCCGGCCTCCGTCCGACCCCGCCCGCCCGCTCGGCGAGCGGGCAGGCGGCGACATCTGGCTACACGTCGACCACAAGGCGCCGACCAAGGGCTGCGTCAGCCTTCCGCAGGACGAACTGGAGTCGATCCTTCGTTGGCTCCAGCCCGCCGGTCACCCCATGATCATCATGGGTGACGCTCCCTCCCTGGCCGCGCGGAACCTCAGCTAGCCGCGGAACCTCAGCTAGCCGCCACCACCAGGTCATGCGCGCCCGGGGCGCGGCAGATCACCAGTTGGCCGAGACCTTCACGCCACAGGACGGTTCGGCCAGGTAGACCATGCCCGGCTGGCCGGGGTCGAGCTGGACCGGGCCGTCGCCCTGGTGCGCCGTGACGAAGTCCAGCGTCCGGCCGTCGACCGCGCGCAGCGTCAGCTCGCACTCCCCGCCCTCCTCCAGATCGACGGGGTCGACCAGGATCGGCCCCTCGGCCTGGAACGCGTCCGTGTCGCCGGAATAGCTCTGCTGGGCGAAGGGCAGCGCGACGCTGCCGGAACCCGCGGTGGCGGTCAGGACACACGCCTCGTTGTTGGCAGTCCAGCGGTACTCGCCGGGGGCCGGGATCTGCAGGGTCTTGCGTCCGTAGATATCGGCGAAATGCCCCGTCTCGCCGCTGACGGTGTCGACCAGGTCGACGGTGCAGCCAGAGTCCTCCCCCTCGATCTGGTCGTCGACCGTGAGCCGCCACGGCGCGGTCGCGCTGAACTGGACGCCGTCACCGGAGCTCCCACCGTTGTCGTCGCCGTCTCCGCCGCCGCTGGTCAGCAGGAGGCCGATGACGGTGCCCGCCGCCGCGAGCAGGACCACGGCCGTGGTGCCGAGCGCGATGGCGAGCCGGCGCCGGTGCCGAGGCGGGGCAGCCGGCGGCTGTCCGTCCCCGCCACCGACGACGGTCGCGGACCACGGCCGGGTGGGCGGGACCGCCGACGAGATGGGCACGGGAGTCGACGGCGGGGTGTCGCCGGGACCGCCGGCGAGAACCCTCGTCGCCGGGAAGCTCGCGTCCCCGGGCACCGAGCCGACGAGGGCCGTGTACAGGTCCGCCGCCGTCGGCCGGTCCGAGGCCTCGCGGGCCATCGCGTTCACCACCAGCCCGCGCAGCGCCGGCGCGATCAGCTCACGGTCGACGTTGGGCTCCCCCTGCGAGACTCGATGCAGGATCACCTCGACCGGGCCGGTGCCGAACGGCGCCCGTCCGCTCGCGGCATAGCAGATCAGCGAGCCCCAGGCGAAGACGTCCGCGGCGCCCGTCGCCTCCTCACCGGACACCTGCTCCGGCGAGTGCCAGCCGGGAGTGCCCACGAAGTGCCCGTTCGTCGTCAGCGCGGCCGCGTCGGCCGCGGCCGCGATGCCGAAGTCGATGACCTTGGGGCCATGCGGCGTCCACAGCACGTTCGACGGCTTGAGATCACGGTGAACCATGCCGGTGGAATGGATCGAGACCAGCGCCTCGGCCAGGCCGGATGCCAACAGGAGCTGGTCGTCCGTGCTGAGCCGCCCGTCGACACGCACCTGATCGGCCAGGCTCGGCGCGTCCACGAACTCCGTCGCGAGCCACGGGCGAGTCGCGGCGAGATCGAAGTCGACGAGGCGCGCCGTGCGCGCGCCGCCGACCCGGAAACAGGCCTGGACCTCGCGCTGGAACCGGCGGCGGAACTCAGGGTCGTCGGCCAGGTCCTCCCGGACCAGCTTGACCGCGACCCGCCCGAAAGGGCCTTCGGCGAGAAAGACGACGCCCATCCCACCCGCGCCGAGCCGGCCCACCACCCGATGACGGCCGAGTTCCTCCGGATCGCCCGGCCGCAGCTCCTGAACCCGAACACCGGTTTCGCTCATCGTCGGCGGTGCCCCCCACCTGTCCGTTCCGCGAGGTACTGCGGGGCAAAGACGCCGCGCACGGCTGAATATGCCACTCGCCGGACAGAGCCGGAGTTCCGGTCGGGCATTTGACGGGATAGAAGGCGCCAACGGGTCTCGGGGCCCGGAGCGGACCGGGTGGAATCACGCCTTGGTGATTCGCCGGCGGGCCGCGGTCGCATACCTGCCTGCGCCGATGGCGCGGCCGCCGGTGGCGCCGCAACCGGTGGCGCGGCCGCTGATGGCGACCGCGATTTAGGCCAGGGCGGAGTCGAAGAAGAGGGCGACGGTGAGGGCGCCGGGGTCGAGAACCCCGCGGGCGAGGTCGCCGACATAGGCGGCGCGGCCACGGCGGGCGCGCATGGACTCGGTGGCGAGCGCGCCGGCGCGCGCGGCCTCGGCGGCCAGCGCGACGCCTCCCGCCACGTCCAGGCCGTCGGCGACGGCCGCCGCGAGCGCGTCGGCCGCGGGGGCCATCGCGTCGACCATGGTCTTGTCGCCGGGACGGGCCTTGCCGAGGCGCTGGACGGTGGCCGTTCCGACGTCGACGCCCTTCGCGAGCGCGGCCAGCGTCATCACCGGCGCGTCGCTGGCCTGGCCGATGCCGCGAAACCACAGGCCGAACAGCGGGCCACTGGTGCCGCCGGTGTTGAGGAAGCCGTGCGCGACGCCGAGGAACAGCTCGCCGGGGGTCGCCGGCGGGGCCTCGTCGAGGCGGCGCTCCACCCGGCGCAGCGCCCGGCGGATGTTCGCGCCGAAGTCGCCGTCGCCGGCCCGGCGGTCCAGCTCGCCCAGCTCGGTGGCCTCCGCCTCGGACCGCCGCTGGAAGGAGGCGATCCAGGCGTACGCCGCGTCGAGGTCGAGCCCTAGCCCTCGCCCGCTCTCCTCCCGCGAGGCCTGGTCGCCGTGCCCGGCGGATGCCGCGCTGGCTCGCTCCGGCGCTTCCGGCGCCTCAGTTGCCTCAGACGTCTCAGGCGCCGGCCGAGAGCCTTCCTGGCCAGGGGCTTCGTCGCCCGCGTCCGCGCCGATCGCCGTACCGACCATGTCGACCTGCCTCATCTGCGTCGAGGGCCCGCCGGCCCGGGGTCCAGGTGCGCCGCGCGGGCTACCAGCTCAGCGCGATCGTGCGGACGGGGGCGTCCCAGAGGGTGAGCAGCTCGTCGTCGGCCCTGGTCAGGGTCACCGAGCAGCCGGCCATGTCGAGCGACGTCACATACGGGCCGACCAGCGCCCGCTCGACCGTGATGCCGGCGGCGGCGAGGATCTTCGTCACCCGGCGGTGGATGACGGCGAGCTCCAGCCCGGTCGTCGCTCCCAGGCCGTTGGTGATCGCGATGACCCGGTCGCCCCGGCCGATCGCCAGGTCGGCGACCAGCGGGCGGATCAGCTGGTCGGCGAGGTCGTCGGCGGACGCGAACGTGCGGCGGCCGACGCCGCGCTCGCCGTGGATGCCGACGCCGAACTCCACCTCGTCGGAGGGCAGCTCGAACGACGGGCGCGCGGCGCCGGGATGCGCCCCGGCGGCGAGCGCCACGGCCATGGACCGCGACGTCGCCGCGACCCGCCGGCCGAGCGCGCTGACCCGCTCCAGGTCGGCTCCGGCCGCCGCCGCGGCCCCGACGATCTTCTCGACGACGACGGTGGCGGCCGTGCCCCGCCGCCCGGGGCCGTCGCCCGTCATCGAGGTGGTCGCCAGGTCGTCGTCGACGAGAATCTGGCTGACGATGATCCCGTCGTCGGTGGCGAACTCGGCCGCGATCTCGAAGTTCAGCACGTCACCGGTGTAGTTCTTGACGACGTGCACCACCCCCGCGCCGCCGGACGCGGCCTGGGTGGCGGCCAGGATCTGGCCGGCGGTCGGGCTCGCGAACACCGCGCCCGGGACCGCGGCGTCGAGCATCCCCTCGCCGACCATGCCGACGTGCAGCGGCTCGTGGCCGGAGCCGCCGCCGGAGACGACCGCGACCCGTCCGGGGGGCGCCGGCTCGGCGCGCGCGACGAAGCTGGGGTCCCGGTTCCAGCGGATCAGTCGAGGGTAAGCGGCCTCCAGCCCTTCCAGGGCCTCCTCGACGACGTCGTCCGGATCGTTGACGAACTGCCGGCGCGGTGTGCTGACGATGATCTGATCCGGTATCGCGTCCTGAGCGGTCATCGTCGACGACACTCCGTCTCACCCGACTCGGGGTCTCACCCGACTCGGGTCTCACTCAACTGGGGGCACCGCGGTCTGCCATCGACGGCGGCCGGGAGGGCTCTGTCGGGTCTACACCCGCGCCCACCACGGGATCAAGAACCGCCCCGGCCAGTCGCGGATGCCGCCGAAAGCCCCCGTGCCGGCCGTCCGGGCGGTGGCGCGTGGCGAACCGGTTACGTCGAGGGGTCTACTGTCCCAGCGCCCAGGTCGGGCGGCGACGGACGGAGTATGAAGAACCCGGGCGATCACACCTCGCTGGCCGGCCCTCCGGACCGGAAGACGGACGACCCCGCTTACCGCGCGGGTCGTGGCCGGGCCGGCACGGGTGGTGGCGATAGTGAGGGTAGGGCCGGTCGAGCCGGTGGTAGGTCGGTAGGCGACAGGGGCGGTGGCCGCGGTTGGCGGCGGCGCCCGGTGCGGGGACGAGCGGAGACGACATGCAACTGGGGATGATCGGCCTGGGCCGGATGGGCGCCAACCTGGTGCGCCGGCTTCAGCGGGACGGCCACGAGTGCGTCGTGTACGACGTCAGCGCGGACGCCGTCGCCGCGCTCGCGGCCGAGGGGGCGACGGGAACGAACTCGCTGGAGGAGTTCGCCGCGGCGCTGACCACCCCGCGCGCGGCCTGGGTGATGGTGCCGGCCGGGCTGACCGGCGAAACGGTCTTCCAGCTCGCCGACCTGTTCGAGCCGGGCGACATCATCATCGACGGCGGCAACTCGTACTACCGCGACGACATCGAGCGGGCCAAGACGCTGGTGCCGAAGGGCATCCACTACGTCGACGTCGGCACCTCGGGTGGCGTCTTCGGCCTGGAGCGCGGCTTCTGCCTGATGATCGGCGGTGAGCCGGACGTCGTGAAGCGGCTGGAGCCGCTGTTCGCCACCATCGCCCCGGGCGTCGACACGGCGCCGCGCACCCCCGGCCGCTCGGGCGAGCCCACCCAGGCCGAGCAGGGCTACCTGCACTGCGGCCCGATCGGGGCCGGCCACTTCGTGAAGATGATCCACAACGGCATCGAGTACGGCATGATGGCCGCCTTCGCCGAGGGCCTCGGCGTGCTGAACAAGGCGGGCATCGGCCGGACCTCGGCCGCCGGCCACGACGCGGAGACCACCCCGCTCACGCACCCCGAGTACTACCAGTACGACTTCGACATCCCGGAGGTCACCGAGGTGTGGCGGCGCGGCAGCGTCGTCGCCTCCTGGCTGCTCGACCTGACCGCCGTCGCCCTCGTCGAGGACCCGGAGCTGGCCTCCTTCGGCGGCCGGGTGTCGGATTCCGGCGAGGGACGCTGGACGGTGCTCGCCGCCGTCGAGGAGGGCGTCCCGGCGCACGTGCTCACCGCGTCCCTCTACGAGCGCTTCAGCTCCCGCGGCGAGTCCCTCTACTCCGACAAGATCCTTTCCGCCATGCGCAAGCAGTTCGGCGGCCACCACGAGAAGCCCGCGAGCTGACCCGACCGCCGCCGTGCCCTGCCAGGCGTACGAGAACTCGTCCGCCCGTCCGCCTGGCGGGGTATGCAAGCCGGACGAGGAGACGGCCGCGCCTCGCGTCCGTAGCCTCTTGTCCATGACCTTCACGGCGCTCGCGCCGCCCGCCGCGTAAGGCGGGCCGCAGGGGAAGACCGCCGCGCCGGTCCTCGCCGATCTGAGATCGGCCTGAGGGAGTCCGGCGCTCTGGTCGTGCTGCCCGCATCCGGGATCTGCGACCATCACATCCCCTTGCGGAGAGCGCCGTGTCGAATGTTGGCGCCAGCCTGCCTGTACGGCGGGGGCTGGCTTACCTGGCTATTGCCGGGATCACCTGGGGCACCACCGGAACGGCGGTGGACCTCGTCTACCAATCGAGCAATCTCGGACCCATCGCGGTCTCCTTCTGGCGTTTCGTCGGCGGCTTTGCCCTGCTGCTCCTGGCCGGGATCCCGCGGCGGATCCGTCCGGCGCGAGTGGACGGCGCCCGCGCCGCCCGTCCGGCCGGCGTGCGCCCGGACCTCGCCTCGCCGGGGGTCACCGCACCCCAAAGGGCCCGTGCCCGGGCCGGCGGGGCGGCGAGGCGTCGGCTCCTCGTACGGATCGGGTCAGGCGTGGGCCTGGCCGTGTTCCAGACCGCCTACTTCGCGTCGGTCGCGGTGACCGGGGTCGCGGTGGGCACGATCGTGACCCTGGGGGCGGGGCCGGTCCTGGTCGCGCTGGGGGCCCGGCTCGCTCTGGGCGAGCGGCTCGGAGCCGGCGCCGTGGCGGTCGTGGGCGCGGTGGCGGGGCTGGGAGTCCTCGTCCTGGGAAACCAGGGTGGTGCGGCCCGTCCCCTGGGCGTCGCGCTGGCGCTCCTGTCGGCCGCCGGTTACTCCCTGACGACGCTGCTCGCCCGGTGGGCCGGGCAGGCCGGGGGACCCGGAGGAGCCGGGACAGGGGACGAGCCCGCGACGCTGACGGCGTGGGCCTTCGGCATCGGCGGGGCCGCGCTGCTGCCCTGGGCCGCCGCCAGCGGGCTCCTGCCCCATGCCGCCGGCCTCGGCCGAGTCCTGCTCCTGCTCGGGTACGTGGCGGCGGTGCCGACGGCGCTGGCGTACCCGCTCTACTTCGCTGGCGCCGCCGTCGTGCGGGCCGCGACCACGGCGACGGTGCTCCTGCTCGAACCGGTCAGCGCCGCGGTCCTCGCGCTCACCCTGCTCGGCGAGCGACTGACGGCCGCGACCCTGGCGGGAGCCCTCCTTCTCCTGACCGCCGTCATCGGCCTGGCGGCGGCAGAGTCCCGTCAGGCAGAGTCCCGTCAGGCAGAGCCCCGTCAGGCAGAGCCCTGCCAGGCAGAGCCCCGCCAGGCAGGGGCCCGCCTGGCAGGACCAGCGGGGTGATCGCGATGTCGAGGGCGTCTCCAGACAGCGGCGCCACCCCGAGCTCCGAAAAGATCACGGATGGGAGCCGAGCTGGTCGAGGAGGCGGTCGAGGAAGGGGAGCTGGCCGCGGACGAGCTTGGCGCGGGCGGTCGGGAGGTCGAACCATGCCACCCGGTCGACCTCGGGGAAGGTCCGGACCCGTCCTGAGCCGCGGGGCCATTCCAGCTCGAAGGTGTTGCTCACGGCGGCGGCCGGGTCGAAGTCGCCGCGCAGCGCGTAGGCCGTGACGACCTTCCCGCCGGACTGGCGCACGTCACCGAGCTCGATCCACGGGCCGTCGGGCGGCGCCGATCCCAACTCCTCGGCGAACTCCCGGGCCGCGGCGACGCGTAGGTCCTCGTCCGGCTCGGACTCGCCCTTCGGGATCGACCAGGCGCCCTCGTCCTTGCGTGCCCAGAACGGCCCGCCCATGTGCGCGATGAGCACCTCGAGCCCATCCGCCACATCTCGGTACAGCAGCAGCCCCGCGCTGTGCCGTGTCCGCGCAGGAATCGGACCCCACCCTCCCGTTGCTGACCACCTCAACCGAGCGTACGACGCCCTGCCACGCCGCCCTCACGGCTCGCTGCTGGGCATGATCGCGATTTCTGCCCTCCGGGGGTCGTGGCCGCGGCACTTCCGCGACCGCCGGAGGGCGCCAACGCCGATCAGGCCAACGCCGATCAGGCCAACGGGTCGCGGCGCGGCTAGAGGCCGTAGGTCTCCAGGAGGCGGAGCCAGACCTCGCTGACGGTGGGGAACGACGGGACGGCGTGCCAGAGGGTGTCGAGGGGGATCTCGCCAACGAGGGCGATCGTGGCCGAGTGGAGCAGCTCCTGGACGTCCTGGCCGGTGAAGGTGGCGCCGACGATGACGCGGCGGTCCTCGTCGACGACCAGCTGGGAGGTGCCGACGAGGCCGACGCCGCGTACGGACGAGCCGGCGACGCCGGTGGTCGGGACCAAGACGGCCCGGACCCGAAGGCCGGCGTCGCGCGCCGCGGCCTCCGTCAGACCGACGGCCGCCACCTGCGGGTCGGTGAACGTCACCCGGGGGATGGCGCGGCTGCCGGCGACCTCGACCGGCTCGGCGCCGGACGGGTCGGTACGGCCGGCGACGATGTCGGCGACGATGCGCGCCTGGTACTTGCCCATGTGGGTCAGCAGCGCCCGCCCGTTCACGTCGCCGACGGCGAACAGCCAGCCGTCGTCGCCGGCGCCCTCGTCGCCCTCGTCACCGGACCCGGTCGCCGTCCGCACGCCGACCGCGCGCAGGTGGTTGTCGACCTCGACCGGGCGGCCGGGCGTCAGGCCGACCGTCTCCAGGCCCAGGTCGTCGGTGGCGGGATGCCGGCCGACCGCGACGAGGATCTCGTCGGCCTCGACCTGGTCACCGTTGTCGAGCGTCACGACGACCGGGCCGCGGCGCTCGTCGTACGCCGCCTGCTGGCGGCGCACCGCGGTGACCTTCTGCCCGGTCCGGACCGTGATCCCCTCGGACTCGAACGCCTCGGCGACCTCCTTGCCGACGAACGGCTCCTCGTGGGCGAGCAGCCCTTGCTGGCCCTCGACGATCGTCACCTCGACGACGCCGAGCCGGCGGAACCCCTGCGCGAGCTCGGTGCCGACGGCGCCGCCGCCCAGCACGACCATCCTGCGCGGAACGGTCGTGGCGCCGGTCGCCGACCGGTTGTCCCACGGCTCGACCTCGGCCAGGCCCGGAATCGGCGGCCTGACCGCCGTCGTCCCGGTCGCCAGCACCACCGCCCGGCGCGCCGCCAGCCGGCGGGGCTTCCCGTCCGACTCGTCCGGGACCACGGTCTTCGTCGTGTCCACGTCGACGAGCCGCCGGCCGGCGAGCCGGCCGCGACCCCGGACGATCGTCACCCCGCGGTCGCGCAGCCAGGGAACCTGGCCCTTGTCCGAGAATCCGCCGACGATCTCGTCCCGGCGGGAGAACGCGGCGGCCGCGTCGATCTCTCCGGTCACCGCACCGGCCGCGCCCGGCACGCGCCGCGTAGCGGCGAGCACGTCGCCGGGGCGCAGCAGCGTCTTGCTCGGCATGCAGCCCCAGAAGGAGCACTCGCCGCCCACCCGCTCGTGCTCGACGACCGCGACCGACAGACCCGCCTCGGCGAGCCGGCCGGCCGCCACCTCCCCGGCCGGCCCAGCCCCGATGACGACGACGTCGAACGTCTCCACGCCACCCGCGTCCGCGTTGCTCATCCGGCGCCACCTCGTCTCCGGCCCGACCGCGCTCGGCCGACGTGCCCAGGCTAGACGGCTTCGGGCTAGGCGGCGGTGCCGCCGGAGTGGTCGGGGCCGGTGTCGTCGGTGGCCGGGTCGGTCGGATGGGCGCGGGAGCCGGCGATGCCGCCGATGACGACGCGGCGGGCCGCCCGCAGGCCGGCCGCCGCGCTGGCGGCGGCCGCGTTGATCGAGACACCGCCGGCGGGAGTGGGCGGCTCGGCGTCGTGATCCGCGTGCGTCGGCTCCGCGGCGGCTGGCTTGGGGCGGGGAGCGGCTGGCTTGGGGTGGGGCGTGGCGCGGACGGAGGGGAGACGGCGGGCGTCGGGAGCGGCGAGGCGGGCGGCGTCCGCGGCCGGGTCGTCGCCGGCACGCTGAGAGGCGCGCTCGGCGGCGACGCGGGCCTCGTACAGCTCGACCTCGGCGCCTACCCGCGCCTCGTCCCAGCCGAGGACCGGGGCGATCAGCTCGGCCACCGGGCGGGCGGCCGCCAGGCCTCGGTCCGGTGCCTCGAAGGAGATCCGCGTCCGTCTGGCCAGCACGTCCTCCAGGTGCAGCGCGCCCTCGTGCGTGGCCGCGTACACCGCCTCGACCGCCAGGTAGGCCTCGGCACCGGGCAGCGGCGCGGCCAGTCGCCGGTCGGCGATGACCATGTCGACGAGTTCCTCGGCGAGGGTGCCGTACCTGCGCAGCAGGTGCTCGATCCGGGCGACGTGCAGGCCGGCGCGCTCGGCGAGCCGCTCCCGCCCGTTCCACACGGCGAGGTAGCCGTCGGCGCCGAGCAGCGGGACCTTGTCGGTACACGACGGCGGGACGGTCCTCGGCAGCCCGGCCACCGCCGCGTCGACCGCGTCGGCGGCCATCACCCGGTAGGTCGTGTACTTCCCGCCGGCGACGGTCGTGAGCCCGGGCGCGGCGGCGACGACGGCGTGCTCGCGGGACAGCTGCGCCGTGTCGTCGGACTGGCCCGCGAGCAGCGGGCGCAGGCCGGCGTACACGCCGACGATGTCGTCGTGGGTGAGCGGGGTGCGCAGCACCCGGTTGACCTGGTCGAGCAGGTAGTCGATGTCGGCGCGGGTCGCGGCCGGGTGGGCCAGGTCGAGGTCCCAGTCGGTGTCGGTGGTGCCGATGATCCAGTGGTTGCCCCACGGGATGACGAACAGCACGCTGCGCTCGGTGCGCAGGATCAGCCCGGTGGCGCCCAGCAGGCGGTCACGCGGGACGACCAGGTGGACACCCTTGGACGCGCGCACGGACACCGGCCCCCGCCGGCCCAGCAGCGCCTGCACGTCGTCGGTCCACACGCCGGTCGCGCTGATCGTCCGCCGTGCCCGGACGCGGATCTCCTGGGATCCCGAGCCGTCGCCGGTGCCGGTGCCGTCGCCGGTCTCCAGGTCGCGCACGACCGCGCCGGTCACCCCGTCGCCCTCCCGCAGCAGGTCGACGACCTTGGCGGAGGTCACGACCGCCGCGCCGAAGCGGGCGGCGGTGCGGGCGACGAACATCGTGTGCCGGGCATCGTCGACCTGCCCGTCCCAGTACTGGATCGCGCCCACCAGTGCGTCCGGACGCAACGACGGGAACTCGCGCAGCGCCGCCTTGCGGGTCAGATGCCGGTGCATCGGCAGGCCGCCGGCGCGGGGCCACTCCCCGCTCGGCGAGGCCACCGGTTCCGGGAGGTCCGCCGGGAGGTCGGCGATCCGGGAGGGCAGCAGCCGGGGAGGTCTGCGGGTCGGCCGTGGGGCGCTGGAGCCGGGGCCGCCGATCCGGGACAGGCCCTGCCCGAGGGTGTCGTACAGCAGCACCCCGCTGCCGATGTAGGCGCGCTCCCAGCCGTGGTGGGTCAGCGGCAGCAGGAACTGCACCGGACGGACCAGGTGCGGGGCGAGCGTGTCCAACAGCAGCGTCCGCTCCCGCAGCGCCTCGCGCACCAGCGCGCCGTTGAGCTGCTCGAGATAGCGCAGACCGCCGTGGATCAGCTTGCTGGAGCGGCTGGAGGTGCCGGCCGCCAGGTCACGGGCCTCGACGAGGGCGACGGACAGGCCGCGGGACGCCGCGTCGAGCGCCGTGCCGGCGCCGGTGACGCCGCCGCCGATGACCAGGACGTCGAACGTCTCCTCGGCGAGGCGTCGCAGCGCCGCCGCCCGCGCGTCCGGACCGAGCTGGCCTGGGCCGCCGGCTCGTTCGACGGTCTGGGCGTTCGGGGCCGGGGCTGGGCCGGCCGAATGGGCCGATCCGGTCATCGGGTGTACCTCCTGGCTCCTGCGACCGGGGAGTGGGCCGGCGCGTGGCCGCCCGACACCATCGTGCCGGGCGTCGTCGCCGGCCGCCGACGGGGCCGGCGACTCAGTCGGGATAGTGGTCCGATGTCGGGCGGCGACCGGGCAGACTGTCATACGGTTTCAGTTGCCTAACTCAACCAAATTTCTTCAGGCCTGCCCGCCCCTGCCCGCGGCCGCGGGCAGGGGCGGGCAGGGCCCGTCGCCTGGCGCAGCCTCGTACCCGCGGCCCGTTCCGGGCGCTGGTTCGGGGGAAGGGCGACTGACGAAGACGAAGTTGGCGTGTTCAGAGCCCGATCCAGGTGGATCCAGGTAGTAGGGGGCAAGGATGGCGGTACCAGGGGAGCAGGATGACGCGACGGCCTGCTGAGCCCGGGCGTGAGGACCTGGCCGCGGCCATCTACAGCGAGCTCGCGCAGCTGGTCCGGCGGGTCCGGGGGGAGGCGAGCGAACTGCATCCGGGGCTGTCGCTCGCGGCGTACTCACTGCTGCTGTACCTCGCTGAGGTGGGTGAGGCGCGGGCGGCCGACCTCGTCGCCTTCTTCCGGCTGAACAAGTCGACGGTGAGCAGGCAGCTGACCGAGCTGGTCGCCGCGGGCCTGGTGGACCGTGAGTCCGACCGCGCCGACAGCCGGGTCCAGCTCGTGCGGGTGAGCACCTTCGGCCAGGCGACCCTCGACGAGGTGGACAAGACGCTGCGCGCCCGGATGCAGACGCGCCTGGACAGCTGGCCCGACGAGGACCTGGCTGTCTTCGGCCGCCTGCTCGCCCGCTACAACGAGCTGCCCGACCCGCAGACGTCCCGTCCGGATGGGACCGCCGCCCGTAAGGGCGCGGCCCGGTCGGCGGCGGGACCGTCAGCTGTCACCTGATCCTCCGTCATGTTACTAACGAGTCAACATTGCCAACGAGTCGACGTTACCGACGAGTCGCGGAGCGAGCACCATGGACCTGACGTTCACCCCGCAGGAGGAGAAGTTCCGCACGGAGCTGCGTGGTTGGCTCGTCGCCAACATCCCGGCCGCCTGGCGGGACCCGAGCTTCTGGCGAAGCGTTTCCGACGACGAGGGCTTTGAGCTGCGCCGCGACTGGGAGCGCCGCAAGCACGACGCGGGCTTCGCGGGCATCGCCTGGCCGACGGAGTACGGCGGCCGCGGCGGCACCCCGGGAATGAAGGCGATCTACGACGAGGAGATGGCGCTCGCCAGCGCCCCGCAGTCGGCCAACGCGCTCGGCCTGACGTTCCTCGCGCCGACGGTGATGGCGATCGGCACCGACCAGCAGAAGCGCGACATCATCGGCCCGATGCTGCGCAACGAGGTGATCTGGTGCCAGGGCTTCTCGGAGCCTGGCGCCGGCTCCGACCTCGCGGCGCTGCGCACCTCCGGGGTGCTCGACGGCGACGAGTACGTCGTCAACGGCCAGAAGATCTGGACGACCAACGCCATGCACGGCGACAAGCTGTTCGCCCTGGTGCGCACCGAGCCGGGCAGCCAGGCCCACCGGGGCATCTCGATGCTGCTCATCGACATGCACCAGCCGGGAGTCGAGGCCCGCCCGCTGCGCCAGATGAGCGGCGCGAGCGAGTTCGCCGAGGTGTTCTTCACCGACGCCCGGGTCAAGGCCTCCGAATGCCTCGGCGGTGTCGGCAACGGCTGGAAGACCGCGATGATGCTGCTCTCGTTCGAGCGCGGCGCGTCCGGCATCTCCCAGTACGCCACCTACCGGCGCGGCTACGACCAGATCGTCGCCGCCGCGCGTCGGCTCGGCCGGGACACCGACCCGACGCTGCGCCGCGAGCTCGCGAGCCGCCTCGTCGAGCTGGAGTGCCTGCGCTACCACGCGATGCACGTGCTCACCCAGGTCGAGCAGGGCCGTGACCTCGGCTCCGAGTCGTCGATCACCAAGCTGCAGTGGTCCGAGACCTACCAGAAGCTCTTCGAGACGTTCGACCACCTGCTCGGCCTGGATGGCGTCGTCACCAGCCCGGTCGACGGTCTGGACCTCGCCTCGTTGCAGTTCGAGGCGTTCTGGACCAGGTCGGTGACGATCTGGGGCGGCTCGTCGCAGGTGCAGCGCAACATCGTCGCCGAGCGAGTGCTCGGCCTGCCGCGGTAGCGAAAAGGGGAATCGCCGTGCACTTCGCGTTGACCGACGAGCAGCGGGCACTCGCCGAGACCGTCCGCGACTTCCTCGCCGACCGGTTCGACCTGACCGCCGTGCGCGCCGTGTTCGAGGACGCCACGGGCGACGGCCACCCGGCCGAGCTTTGGAAGGCGTTCGCCGAGCAGGGCTGGCTCGCCGTGCTGGTGCCCGAGGACAACGACGGGATAGGCCTCGGCCTGCTCGACGCGCAGGTGCTCGCCCGCGCGTTCGGCGCGGGCGCCGTTCCCGGGCCGTGGCTGCCGACCGTGCTCGCGGGCGAGGCCGTCCGGCTCGCCGGCTCGCCGGCGCAGCGCGCGGCCGTGCTCGCCCCGCTGGCCTCCGGCGAGCTCGTCGCCACCGTGGCGCTGCGTGCCCCCGGCGGCTCGTTCGACCAGTCCGGGGTGGGTGTGACGGCCGAGACCGGTCCGGGAGGCGCGCGGCTGACCGGGACGGCGTCTCCGGTCGAGTACGCCGGGGTCGCCCGGACGGTGGTCGTCGCGGCGAAGGAACCGGATGGTGGGATCGGCCTCTACCTCGTCGACCCGACGTCCGAGTCCGTCACCGTCACGGCGCTCGGCACGTTTGACGGCACCACCCGCCTCGGCGCGATCACCCTCGACGGCGCCGCCGGCGAGCGGCTGCCGGAGTCGAACGCGGCCGTCCTCGCCGAGCTGAACCGGCGCGGTGCCGTGCTCGCGGCCGCCGACCTGGTCGGCATCGCCCGGGCCGCGCTGACCAGGACCATCGAGTACGACAAGACCCGGGTCCAGTTCGGCAAGGCGGTCGGCAGCTTCCAGTTCATCAAGCACACGCTCGCCGACCTGCACGTCGGCGTCCTCATGGCCGAGCACGCCGCGCTCTACGCTGCGCACGCCGTCGACGCCGCGCTGCCCGACTCCGAACTCGCCGTCGCGGTCGCCAAGGCGAAGGCGGGCGACGCGGCCGAGCGGGCGACCGGCGCCATGATCCAGTATCACGGCGGGATCGGCTACACCTGGGAGCACGAGGCGCACTTCTTCTACAAACGCGCCAAGCGCCTCGTCGGCACCTTCGGCGACACCGGCCAGCACCTCGACCGGATCGCGGCCCTCAGCATCGACGCTCCCTCACCAGTCGGCTAGCGCCGCCACCGCCACCGCCACCGCCGCCGTCACCGCCGCCGTCACCGCCAACGCGTTGGCGGGATCGCCGTTTGCGCCCTCTGGTGGTCGTGGAAGGGCCGCGGATACGACCCCCGGAGGGCGGAAATCGCGATCATGCCAGGCCGCGGAACGCGGGCTGGCCAGGTCGGGCCAGGTCGGGGCCATGCCTGGACTGGCCCCGGCCGGGCCAGACGTCAGGCGCAGTGGACCCGGCGGTCCCAGACGAGGCGCGGCGGGGTGCTGGTGGCGCTGCCGCCGTAGGTGTGCCGCCAGGTGCCGAGGACGTTCGTGAGGGCGGGCCGTATGGCCAGCACCAGCGGCGTGCCGGGTGGGACGCCGAGGTTCCCCTCCGCCGTCGGCATGCCGGCGACCCAGCGCTGGTAGAGCTCGGTGATGTCCGCGCTGATCTCCACGGGTCCGCCGGGCGCCACCGCCCCCGTGGCGTCGCCGCCGGTGGGCTGGTCGGCCGCGGCCAGGTCGCCGGCCGATTGGTCACCGGCTGGTTGCTCGCCGGCCGGTAGGTCGCCCGTTGGCCGCGTCTCGTCGTAGCGGGACCAGTTGAGGCTGCCACGGGGACGGTTCGCGACCAGGTCGAGTGTCGGGACGGTGCTCGGGACCTTCCCGGTCGCGAGGCTGGTCAGCGCCGACGGGTAGGCGGCCAGCGGGTAGGGCCCCTCGTCGTCCGGCGCTCCCTCGGTCCCGAGCAGCGTCAGCCGCAGCTCCACCCGGCTCACGCAGGCTGCCGGCGCCGGCAGCACCGGGAACACGACCTCCGCGGTGGACAGGTGGTCGTCACCGCGGCGGGGGAGGTGCTGGTACTGCCGGCCCACCGGCAGCTCGCGCGGTGAGGCCTCCAGTCGGCTCCGGTGGCCGCTGCCGGGCGCGTAGGTGGTCAGCAGGTAGGTCCGCGTCGCGGTGATCGGGATACCCGCGACCTCGTTCACCGGCGGGCGGGGCTCACCGGTCGGGTCCGCCACCGCAGTGGTGGGGGTGACGGCCGACGTGAGCGGCCGCAGCGCCGCCGGGCCGCCCCCGATGCCCAGCACCACCGAGCCGAGGGCGATGAGGATGACCGCGCCGCCAGCCATGGTCAGGAAGATCCGGCCGCCTCGGCCGGGCGCGCGAAGCGTCACCCCCAGCCGCTCGCGCATCAGCCGCTCGACCTGGCCGCCCAGCGGTTCCAACGTCGCCCGAGCCGAGCCGGACGCCGTGGCCACGGCGCGGCGTGCCGCCGCCGCGCCATCGTGCGTCCGGCCAGACCGGCGCGGGCCGCCCGAGCCGCCCGGGCCGGCTGTCGTCCGCGACGCCTCACCCGGTCTCGGCCTGGGCAGGACGATGGTCGGCGCCTCGGCGTAGGCGTAGGCGTCGGCGGCAGTCCGGCCGGCCGCTGGCGCTGGCGGCGGTGCGCTCGCGCGGTCGGACGCGGCGGAGGCGTCCGTCGCCGTCGCCGTCGCCGTAGCCGGGCCCTCCGCCGGTCTGGGGACCGCCGGTGGCCCGGGTGGCCCGGGTGGCGGGGGCGGCCGCTCGCCGCGCGCGGATGTGATCACCGAGAGGTTGTCCATGCGTGCGCTCCGGCCACCGGCTGTCCGTCGGGTCGGCCGGGATGTCCGTTCGTCACCGGCCCCTCATCGCGGTGACCTTGTCATCACGGACCGAGGTCGACTGCCCGGACGCGCCGGCGCGGGCGTGGCCCGGTAGTGCGCTTTCCGTGCCGAATAGCTACCTGTTGGCCGTCCGTGTGGCCCGGTGTCGGGTGGGGGACGGTCCCGCGATGCGCCTGAATCGTCGCTGGTACGGTTCCGCGGAGCCCGGGAACACTTGGAGCCACTATGACGACCCCAGCGCCTGGCCAGATGCCGGACCCGTACGCGAAGCCCGGGCCCGACCAGCCTCCGCCTGGCGCGGGTTACCCGCAGCCCGGCTCGGGCTACCCGCCCGCCCCCGGCTACGGGGACCCGAACACGCCCTACCCGCCCGCTCCGGGCTACGGGGACCCGAACGCGCCGTACCCGCCCACCGGCGGCTACCCACCCGGTGTCGACCCCAACGCCGGGTACGGTCAGCCGGGTGGCTACCCGCCGGGCCCCGGGTACGCGCCGGCTCCGGGCTATCCGCCGGCCCCCGGCTACGGGCCCGGATACCCGTACGGCGCCGACCCGTCCGCGCCGTTCGGCCGGCACCAGGTCACCGGCGAGCCACTCTCGGACAAGGACAAGCTGACGGCTGGTCTGCTGCAGCTCCTCCTCGGCGGGGTGGGAGCCGGTCGCTGGTACATGGGCGACTACGGGATCGCGGTCGCGCAGCTGCTCACCTGCGGTGGCCTCGGCATCTGGTCGCTCATCGACGGCGTGATGATGCTGACCGGCAACGTCCGCGACAAGTTCGGCCGCCCACTGCGCGACTAGTAGTACTTCCCCGGAAGCGACCTGGGGCCGCCGTCGGCGCCGGTCGCTTGCCCGCGGCCCGGAAGATCACCAGGACTGTATCCGGATCCGAACCTCGGGCCCTCGCCCGTTCGGATCCGGATACAGAACCGCTGATCAAGCCCGCGGCGCGGCGGTGTCCCGCCGCTGATCGAGTCCGCGGCGTGACGGTGTCCCGCCGCCGGTCAGGTCCATGGCGCGGCGGTGTCCCGCCGCTGATCGAGTCCGCGGCGCGGCGGGGGGCCACCGGCCAGCCTTGGCCGAAGTGACGGCATTGGGCCAGGAGGCCCTGCCGGCTGAACCCCGCCGAGCGTTTCGCCGCGTCCGCCGCGTCCGCCGCGTTCCCGGCGTCCGCCTCGTCCGCTGGGCCGTGCGGGTGTGACGGGTGGCCGTTCGTCCGTCGGTGGTCGGCGGCTGAGCGGTCTCCAACCTCATCGCACGGATTGCTTGCACTTGCCGCCTCATGCGGTGATCCTTGTGACCCACGACACAGCTACTTGGGTGTCGTACTAGTCACCAGCGGTGCCGTGAATGCGTTCCGTGCTGACCTGGGTCGGCCGCTCTCGCGCTGATCGGTCTCGCGCGGGCGACCACGGCAACGCGGTGCCGGCTGCCCACTCGCGACAGTCCCGGCGGTCTCGGCGCGTGTCCCCATCAGCTTGCTGATCTTTGCTGACGGGGCTCGCGACGGGTGCGACCCGCCGTTTCGCGCCCGGCTCCGATCCGTTGCCGGCGTGGGTTCGGCGCGGGTTGGGTGGGCCGGACGTTCGACCTGCCCTGGTCGGGTCGCCGCGAGCCCGGCGGCTCGTGCGCCCGGCTGGCCGGTGCTGTGCGTGTTTGCCCGAGTCTCTTGTGTCTTCGGCCCGATACCGCAATCCTGGTGACCTGCGACACGTTTCATTGTGCAACTGTCTCCCGTTGATCTTGAGATCGGCGGGTCCTGGGTGCCGCGGAGGTCCTGCGTGGTTGCTGGAAGCCAGCCTGAGTTGTTGGACGTCGGTTCACTCGAGGTGGTCTATGCGGGCGTGGTCCGGGCACTGCGTGGCGTGACGATGTCGGTCGGCGCCGGGCAGGTCGTCGCGGTGCTGGGAAGCAACGGCGCGGGCAAGTCGACGCTGCTGCGCACCGTGTCCGGCACCCTGGGCATGCACGGCGGGAAGGTCACCGCCGGCACGATCCGGTTCGACGGCCAGGACCTCGCCGGCCGGGGCGCGGCGGACGTCGTCCGGCTCGGGCTGGTGCACGTGCCCGAGGGGCGTCGGATCTTCGGCCGGCTGACCGTCGAGGAGAACCTCCGAGCGGGCGGGATGTCGGTGCGCGGCCGGGCCGCCCGTGCCCAGGCCCGCGAACAGGTCTACGAGCTCTTCCCGCTGCTGGCCGAACGGCGGGACTCCCGGGCGGTGCTGCTGTCCGGCGGCGAGCAGCAGATGCTCGCGATCGGGCGCGGCCTGATGTCGGCGCCCCGGATGCTGCTGCTCGACGAGCCGTCGCTGGGGCTCGCTCCCCAGGTCATCGGCAAGATCGGCGCGGCGATCAGGGAGATCAACGCCCAGGGCGTCTCGGTCGTCCTCGTCGAGCAGAACGCCGCCATGGCGCTCTCGCTCTCCGAGGCGGCCTACGTCCTGGAGCTCGGGCGCACCTCGCTGTCGGGGCCGTCCGCCGAGCTCGCCGCCTCCGACGAGGTCGCCCGGCGCTACCTGGCGGTAGCGGGTGAGGCCCCACCGGGTGCCGAGCCCCCCGCCCCCGGGGATCCGGCGAGCCCCGCGCCCCCGAATCCCGAACCCGGGGAGCCGGCGATCTCGGCGGTCCCGGCGCGGACGCTGTCCCGGTGGCAGCCGTCGCCGGCTCGGCGGATCCTGCCCCGCCCGCGCGGCCGGGCCGGTGCCGCGGCCGACCAGCGCGGCGTGCACGCGGGGGAGGCACAGTGAGCGCCACGACGCCGGCCGGGGTCATCGACCCGGTGGCGGTGGCCGAGCCGCTGGCGGTCGAGGGCGTGACGGTCCGGTTCGGGGCGCTCGCCGCGCTCGCCGACGTCTCGCTGCGGGCCGAGCCGGGGACGATCCACGCGGTGATCGGGCCGAACGGCGCTGGGAAGTCGACGCTGTTCAACGTCATCTCCGGGGTGTACCAGGCGACGTCCGGCCAGGTGCTGCTCGGAGGTACGGAGCTGACCGGCCGGCGGCCGCACCGGGTCACGGCGCTCGGGGTCGGCCGCGCGTTCCAGAACCTGGCCGGCTCGCCGTACGAGTCGGTGCTCGACAACATCATGGTCGGCCGGCATCACCTGATGCGCACGGGCTTTCTCGGCGCGGGCCTGAGGATTCCCTCCGCGCGCCACGAGGAGCGGCTCCACCGGGCCAGAGCGCGCGAGATCGCCGAGTTCCTCGACCTGGGCGCGCGCCTGCACGTCCCGGTCGGGATCCTGCCGTACGGCGACCGCAAGCGGGTCGAGGTGGCGCGGGCACTGGCCACGGAGCCGCGGGTGCTTCTGCTGGACGAGCCGGTCGCAGGCATGAACGCGGTGGAGACCGCCCAGATGACGGCGACGATCCGGGCGATCCGGGCCTCCCTCGGGATCACGGTCCTGCTGGTGGAGCACGACATGACCATGGTCATGTCCCTGGCCGACCGTGTCACGGTGCTCGACTTCGGCCGGGTGGTCGCCGACGGCACCCCGGCCGAGGTCAGCCGCGACCCGGCCGTGATCCGCGCCTACCTCGGCACCGGCGACGAGGACGACACCGCGGCCAGTGCCCAGATCGTCACCCCCGAGATCGTCACCCCCGAGAGCAACAGCCCCGAGAGCGATGCCGCCGCCGAGGGCACCGGCGTGGACGAGGGATCCGTCGCGGTCAGCACGAGGAAGGAGCAGCCGTGACGACGTTCGTCTCGCTGTTGGTGAACGGGATCTCGCAGGGCGCGGTGTACGCGCTCATCGCGCTCGGGTTTGTGATCATCTTCAAGGCGAGTGAGGTGCTCAACTTCGCGCACGGCTCGATGCTCTTCGTGGGCGCCTATGTGACCGCCCGGCTCGTGCCGTCGATCGGGTTCGCCGCCGCGGTGGCGATCGGCGTCGCCGGGACGGCGCTGCTGGCCGTCGCCCTCGAGCGGCTGCTGTTCTCCCGGGTGGGCCGGGGCACGGGGCTGGCCAGCGAGGGGCAGGTCGCCGCCCTGACGATCATGACGTTGGGTCTGGACATCGTGATCGCGACCGACCTGACCCGGCGGATCGGCTCGCACGTGCTCTCCCTGGACCAGCCCTGGGGGACCGGGGCCTTCTCGGTCGGCGGCGTCGGGCTCTCCTATAACCGGCTAATCGCCATGGGGACGGCGGTCGTCCTGATCCTGGCGTTCTTCGCCGCCTTCCGGTTCACCAGCTGGGGAGTGGCGCTGCGTGCCAGCGCCGAGGACGCGGAGGCGGCCGCGCTGATGGGGATCCGGCACTGGCAGGTCAGCGCCCTGGCCTGGCTGGTCGCCGGCGGGCTCGCTGCCGTGGCCGCCGTCTTCCTGACCGGCAGCCCGACGCCCGGCCTGGATCCGTCGATCCGCACCGTCGCGTTCCTTGCCTTCCCCGCCGCCATCATTGGCGGCCTGGACTCGACCACCGGCGCGTTGGCGGGCGGAGTGCTCGTCGGCGTCGTCCAGTCCCTGATCGCTGGCTATGCCGAGCATCTGCAGTTCCTCGGCGGCGACTTCGGCGGGGCCGTGCCCTACGTCCTGATGCTGGCGGTCCTGCTGGCGCGTCCCGCCGGCCTGTTCGGCACGAGGGAGCTGGCCCGTGTCTGACGTTCGTGTCTCCCATGGGCCGCGCGCGGCGCTGGCCACTCGGCTGCCCCTGGTGTCGCTGCTGGTGGCCCTGCTGATCCTGGCGGCGCTGCCGTTGTATCTGGAGGAGTTCTGGCTGCGGGTCGGCTTCTCGATCTTCGCGGCCGTGATCGGCGCGATCGGCCTGACGATCCTCGTCGGCACGACGGGGCAGCTGTCGCTCGGGCACGCGTTCTTCCTCGCCGTCGGCGCGATCAGCTACTGCTGGCTGGCGAGCGAACCGAGCTCGCTGGGCAGCCGTCACCTGGGTGGGCTCGGCCTGCCACCGCTGGTCGCGATGGTGCTCGCCGTGCTGATCTCCGGGCTGGCCGGCCTGCTGTTCAGCCCGGTCGCCGCCCGGCTGCGGGGGATCTACCTCGGCATCGCCTCGCTGGGGCTGGTGTTCGTCGGCCAGCATGTGCTGAACTCCGCGTCCACGCTGACCGGCGGCTACAACGGCCGGCGCACCCCGGACTTCTCGTTGTTCGGGTTCGTCTTCGACGACGACGACTCCGGCCTCGAGGTGCTGGGCGTGCCGTTCGGCCGCTCGGAGCGGCTGTGGTACCTGGGCCTCGTCCTGCTCGTGCTCGCGGCCTGGTTCGCCTACGGCCTGCTGCGGTCTCGGCCAGGGCGGGCGCTGCGGGCGGTCCGGGACGGCGAGATCGCGGCCGCGGTCACCGGCATCGATGTCACCGGCTACCGGGCCAGGGCGTTCCTCGTGTCCTCGATGTACGCGGGGCTGGCCGGGGTGCTGTACGCGCTGTCGATCGGCAGCGTCGCGCCCGAGTCGTTCACCGTCGAGGTCTCGATCCAGTACCTCGCGATCATCCTGCTCGGCGGTCTTGGCTCGGTCGGTGGTGCCATGGCCGGCGCGGTCTTCGTCGTCGGGCTGCCCCTGCTGCTCGAGCAGTACAGCGAAAGCCTGCCGTTCCTGGCAGAGCCCGGCAGCGGCGGCGTCACCTCCGCGGAAGCGGCCAAGTACGCCTACGGCATCGCAGTGATCCTCTTCGTCCTCTTCCAGCCGCGCGGGCTCGCAGGCATGGCCTACGCGCTGGTACGCCGTCGCCGCGCCGCGGCGCTGCGCCGAAGAGACGACGGGCTGCCACCTGAGGGCGGTGGGACCGCTCCGCCGGGCGGCGAGCGCGCATCGGCGGGCGCTACCGCCGAGGTGGCCGCGACCGGCGAGGCCGCGTCCGTCCCGGCGGGCGCGCCGGCCAACGCGACCTCCGGCGGCTGACGAACCGCCGGGACGAAACCTGCCAGACGACGTGTGTCGGACTCGCCATTCGGGTGAGCCGGGGGAAGAAGGGAACCTCTATGTCCTCAGTCATGGCTGGGCGGGGCCGCGGGCCGCGATGGCGGTCAGCAGGCCGCGTCTCGCTGGCCTTAGGCCTCTCGGTGGTCACCGTGCTGGCCGCCGCCTGCAGTACCAAGGGTGACGACGACAAACCCGCGGGGCCCGCGGCCAGCGGAAGCGCGAAGGTCGTCAAGACCGGCCGAGGGATCAGCGGAACCGAGCTCACTCTCGGCAACCTCAACGACGTGACCGGGTTCTTCGCCGCCAGCGGCAAGGACCTCGCGATCGCCTATGACAACTTCTGGAAGGACTACAACCAGAAGAACGGCGGGATCTGCGGGACGTACACCGTCAAGCTGGAGAACGCTGACAGCGGCTACAACGTCCAGAAGGCCACCACCGCGTACGCCGCCATGAAGCCCAAGGTCGCGGCGATGCAGATGGTGCTCGGCTCGGCCATCGCGACCGCGCTGTCCGAGGACCTCACCGCCGACGACATGGTCGCGATCCCGCTGGCCTGGTCGCAGTCCATCTCGGACAACCCGAACTACGCGATCGTCGGCTCGACCTATGACGTCGAGTCCATCAACGGCCTGGACTACCTGCTCGAGAAGGGCCTCATCGCCAAGGGCGTCAAGATCGGCCACATCTACCACGACAGCGAGTACGGCACCAACGCCGACGCCGGCGTGAAGTACTGGGCGCAGCAGAACGGCTCCCAGGTCTTCGAGCAGAAGGTCAGCCCCCTGCAGAACGACCTGAGCTCCCAGGTGACCGCCCTCAAGGGTCAGGGCGTCGGGGTCATCGCGATCACCGGCACGCCGACGCAGACCGCCGCGCTCGCGGCCGCGACCAAGACCCAGGGCCTGAACGTCCCGCTCATCGGTAACGGGCCGACCTACACGCCGGACCTGCTGACCGGCGACGCGAAGGACGTCATCCTGGACCGGTTCTACTTCGCCGGCGGGAACGGCACCCTCCCGACGGCCGAGGCCGCCACCGTGCTGGCCGCCTACCGGCAGGCGGTGGGCAAGGCCGACGCGATCCCGACCCCCGCGCTCTCGACGGGCTACGCGACCGCGACCGTGATGGCCAAGATCCTGGAAGCGGCCTGCGCCGCCGGTGACCTGACCCCCGCCGGCATCGTCGCCGCGAAGAAGGGCCTGACCACGCTGGACACCGGTGGCCTGACCGGCAAGCTGGACTACTCGAAGCCGGGCATCTCCCCGACCAGGCAGTCCTTCATCGTCAAGCCGGACGCGACCGCCGACGTCCGTCTCAAGATCGTGGCTCCGCTCTACGAGGGCCCGAACGCGAAGACGTACGTCCGCGCCAAGTAGTCACCTGATCGGGTGATCATTCCGATCGGGTGACCGGGTTCCCGCGGTCGCCGTGTGCCCAGACGGGCGGCGGCGACCGCGGGGACAGGCGACCGCGCGACGCGCGGTGGCCCCGGGAACGGGCAGGTGACCGCCCGCACGGCGGTGGCGCGCCGTCGCCACGTCGCCATCGCGTCGACGGGTCGCCGCGTCACGTGGTGCGC
The DNA here is from genome assembly GCF_000235425.2 of Pseudofrankia saprophytica. Lineage (NCBI taxonomy): Bacteria > Bacillati > Actinomycetota > Actinomycetes > Frankiales > Frankiaceae > Pseudofrankia > Pseudofrankia saprophytica. Next base: position 1,675,219 of record NZ_KI912267.1, on the reverse strand, counting down.
AGCTCGTCCGCGGACACGCTCGGGCGTAGGAAGAGCAGGGCGAGGCCGGTCATCGCGACGATCGCGAGGATCGCGCCGCCGGCGAACAGCCCCAGGTCGGCGAACGGGATGGGGACGCTCGGGGTGAGGTCGGGGGCCATCGTGGTGAGGCCGCCCGTGGACGTCTCGACCGGGCCTTGGGTACCCACCTCGATCGGCAGCGACCGGGTCATCGTCACACCGACGGCCAACGCGACGAGCACCGCGGGCACGGCAGGTGTCAGGGCCTGCCAGAACACCGAACGGGCGAGGACGCCGCGGGGCACCCCGGAGGCGACCAGCGCCGCGTAGGTCCGGCGGCGGGTGACGATCCCCTCGGCGAGGGCGACCAGCAGCCCGAGCGTCGCGATCGTCAGGCCCACCAGCACCGCCGCGTAGACCAGGTCCATCGCCCGGGTTGAGAAGTCATCGCCACCCGGGGAGTACGCGTACCCCTGCTGGACGCTCCACCACTGGTCGTAGGCCCGCTGGGCGTCGGCCCCGGTGGCGAAGTAGGCCCGCATCCCTGCGGCGCCACCACCGAACAGGACGCAGGTGAGCATCGCGGCGAAGACCCTGCTGCCGGCCCACGGGTCCGCCACGAGCCGGCGGCCGGCGAGCAGCGCGGCCGGCCGGCGCGCCGTCCGGTGCAGAACCCGCCCGGCCGCCTGCGAGATCCAGCCCGTGCCCAGCAGGATGCCAGCGAGCGCGGCCAGCGTGCCCACGAACAGGAGCATGACGAAGACCCACTCCGGCACGTCGAGCCGGTGGCGTTCGGTGTACCGCAGGAGCGGTCGCAGCACGGCGAAACAGGCCACGCCCGGCACGATCAGGAAGGCCGGCCACGGCCGGGGCGCCGGGCGCCGCTGCCGGTGCACGACGCCGAACGGCGTGACCCGGACCCGCCGCAGCGCGAGCGCCGCCGCCAGGGCGGCGACGACCGGTAGCCCCAGGGCGATCACGAGCAACGCCGGCCAGGGCGGCAGGACATCCGTCGGCAGCGGCAGCCGGCCGTCCTGGTTCGGCCGGGCCAGCACCCGCCGTCCCACCAGGTAGATCCCGAATCCGATACCCACGCCGAGGGTGCTCGCGAGCCCCGTCTCCACGGCGACCAGCGAGACGGTCTGATCAGGGGTCGCGCCCGCCAGCCGGACCGCGGCCAACCTTCTGTCGCGCGCCGGCGCCCCGAGGCGTCCGCACTGCCCGGCGAGCGCCAGCACCGGGATGGTCAGCAGCATCAGGGCGATCACCACGCCGGGCCGCAGGCCGGGCTCGTTCAGCAGGGCGCTCCGGTAGGTCATGTTGTTGGCCAGGCTCCCCGGGCGGGGGCCGGCGAGTTCGGGAATGGCCACCACCGTGGCGGCGGCCAGCACAGCGAGGGTGGCCAGCGTCGCGGACAACGCGGTGAGCGCGATGCGCAGGGCATCGGCCCGGCTGCCGGCGAACGCCAGCCGGACGAGCGTCCCGGGCCTCATCACGCGCCCTCGGCGTTCGACATGGCCAGCCCGGCGCCGGCGAGACCGAGCCCCGTCGGGTCGATCTCGCCGTCCCGCAGCGAGATCTCACGGTGCGCGTAGCCGGCGACCTTCGGGTCGTGCGTGACCAGGACGACCGTCGTCCGTTGCCGCGCCGCGAGCCGCACCAGCTGCCCGAGGACCTGCTCGCCCGCCAGGGTGTCCAGCGCGCCGGTCGGTTCGTCGGCGAACAGCAGCCGAGGCTCGGTGACCAGCGCGCGTGCCAGCGCGGCGCGCTGCCGCTGGCCGCCGGACATCTCCCCGGGCAGCGCGTCCGCCGACTCGGCGACACCGAGCCGTTCGAGCCAGGACAGGGCGGCGGTGCGGGCGTGGCGGCGACTGGTGCCGGCCAGCAGCAGCGGGAGAGCCACGTTCTCCACCGCGGGCAGTTCCGGCACGAGCTGCCCGAACTGGAAGAGCACGCCCAGTTCGGTGCGCCGCAGCCGGGACCGCTCGGCCTCGGACAGAGAGTCGATGCGCCGGCCGCGGTAGACGACCTCGCCGGCGTCCGGGCGCAGGATGCCGGCGAGGCAGTGCAGGAGGGTGGACTTGCCGCATCCGCTGGGACCGGTCACCGCGACGATCTCCCCCTCGGTGATGGTGAGGTTCACCCCGCGCAGGGCCGGGATGGTCCCGTATGACCGGACGAGGCCGCGGGCCTCCAGCAGGACGGTGCTCATGTAGGGTCTTCCTGGGCGTGAGCCGCGACCCGTTCCAGCGTGGTGCGCAGCCAGCGCAGGTCGGCGTCGAGGTGGGTGATGGCGTAGTCGAGGGCGATCACGTCGGACAGTCCCGTCGCCGGGTCGGCCTTCAGCGCGGTCAGCTCGCGCAGCCTGGCGGCGTGTGCCGCCCGCTGCGCGACGAGGTAGTCCCGGGCGGTGGCCGCGTCCGCCGCGAACAGGGCGACGACGACCTTGGCCAGCAGCGTGCCGGCGACGTGCGGCGCCGGCGGCTCCACCGCGGTGAGCCATGCCCGCAGGCCCGTGCGGCCCTCGGCGGTGATGGCGTAGCTGGTGCGCTCGGGGCCGCCAGCCTGGTCCTGCCCCGTGGGCGTCGCCAGGCCGTCGCGTACCAGCCGGGCGAGCGTCGTGTACACCTGCCCGAACGCCAGCGGCCGCGCCCGCGGCAGGTGCTCGTCGTAGGACCGTTTCAGCTCGTATCCATGCCGGGGCCCGCCGGCCAGCAGGCCGAGCAGGACGTGCGACGTGACGGATCCGGTCGAGGACACCGCGCAACTATGTAGTGAGTGAATAGTCGACGTCAAGACCACCAGGTGCCAGCGGGAGCCGCCCGGCCCTACCCGGTGCCGAGAAGCCCGGGAAGGGTGTCGACGACCAGGGACCAGTCGGGGGCTGACGGGTCGACCAGCGTGTAGTGGTCGCCGGCGGCCTCGAGGAGGCTCGCGGGGGCGCCGGCACTGGTGGCGGCCTCGACATAGCGGGCGCTCTGGTCGAACGGCACCTCGTCGTCGGCGCGGGCGTGGACACATACGACCGGTACCCGCAGCGGGACGGCGGCGGACGGGTCGGCCAGGCGGTACCGCGCCGGCAGGTCGTCCGGGCCGCCACCCATGAGGTCGAGGGCGGCCGTCCCGCCGACGCCGTCGCGCGCGCAGTCCGCGAGCCACAGTGCGCCCGCCAGGGACACCACCGCCGTCAGCTCCACGCGCGGCCCGGCACCCGCGGCGGTGGCGGGCAGCTTCGCCCGCCCGGCCGCCCACGTCGCGAGCTGGCCACCCGCGCTGTGCCCGATCGCGACTACACGGGACGAGTCGACGGGAAGATCGGCGAGCAGGTCCATTCCGGCCGCCACGTCCGCGAAGGTCGCCGGCCAGCCGCCTCCCAGGCCGACCCGCCGGTACTCCAGGTTCCACACGGCGTACCCGCGTCGGACCAGGTCCGCGGCCAGTGGCCACCCCAACGACGCGCCGTAACGCGCCCGCCAGAACCCGCCGTGGACTACGACGACCGTGCCCGCCGTGGCCGAGCCACCTGCCGTGGCCGAGCTACCCGCGGTGGCATCGGGCAGCCACAGCTCACCGAACTGAGCCGGATCGGGGCCGTACTTGCGGATCACGGGCCTCATGCCGTCATCCTCCCCGGCGGACCGGCGACGGTCCGGCGCGGGCGTGGTGACGAGATCGCGCAAATGTGACGGCAAATGTAACCGTGAGGTTGCTTTTCGATGTACATCGTGGCTCGGCTGGCTGTCGGTATCCGCATTGAGCCAGACAAGGTGGGGGCAGGTCGACCCGTGGCGGACGCCTTGTGCGGCTGGCGGTGCCAGGACGCCTGGCTAGACGTAGCCTGATCACGGGGGTGTGCCCGCCCTCCAGGGGAGGAATGATCATGTTTCTCTCGCACCTGGCGGGCATCATGCCAACGGGGCGGTGCCCTCCGGGCATCATGCCGACAGGCCGTGCCCGGGCGCACGGGGAGGTGGCCGCCGATGAGCCGGTACGCGGTGGACGTCCACGACCGCACGCTGGTGGTGTCGTGGGATACCGGGCTGGGTGACGTCGCGGCGAAGGTCGCCCGGCTCCCAGTGTCCGTCGACGAGTCGGACGCGCTGCAACTGGCGCGCACGCTGACGTTCCTGTCCGCGGCGGCTTGGCGTACCTACACGCACCCGGAGGAGTCGGCGCTGCAGGCGCTGCCGACGGGTGACGACAGCCTGACCGGCCGCGGCCGGGACGTCTTCGGTAACGCGGTGGTGGCGATCGAGCAGCCGCACCTGCCGCACGACGGGCTGATCCAGCAGGCCGTGGTCGTCGTCGAGGAGGCGGCGCACCGGGTCGGCCGGGCGCTGCACACGATCGCCGACACCCAGCTGACCACCCAGGTCGCCGCCGACGTGCGCGCCGAGCTTGACGCCGTCGAACGGGCCGAGCTGGGCGAGCTGTCCGGCCGGGCCCGCCAGGCGGTGACGCTCAGCCGCGCGGACGCGTCGCCGCTGCAGGTGGCCGCCGCCGACACGCTGCTGCGCGCCGACCCGCTTGGCTGCCGCGCGCTGTTCACCGACGTCGAGCCGACGGCGGCCGCGATCGCGGCGGCGCACTGGCTGCACGCGGCGGCGATCGTCGCCGCGCGGTACGCCGACCTCGACGTCACCCAGGTGGTCTCCGAGGCCGACGCGATCGAGCCGCTCCCACACCGCACGCCGACCCTGGTGCTTCACCAGGTCGAAGGCGGCGACTCGCCCCGCGAGGCGGTGCTGGACCTGATCGCGCACGCGATGGTCGTCGCCGAGGGCCGAAACCCCGACCTGGACGACATCTTCGAATGGGTCGCCGAGATCGTCGAGGACGGCCCGCCGTCCCCGGACGACGAGGGCGAGGGGCGGCTGCCGCGCCGGCAGGTTCGCCCGCCGATCCTGCCGGCCGAGGGCCTGGCCATCCAGATCCGCGGCGTGGGCGACCGCTCCGACGACGATGACCTCGACGACCCGCGCGGCCTCGACGACGATGACGACGACGAGGAGGACGAGGACGACGAGTTCGGCGAGACGCTCGTGCTGCCGGACCGGCTCACCCCGCTCGACCCGCGCCGGCCGGCCGTCGACCTGTTGGAGGACCTGCTCGCCGGGATCCATGGCTGCTGGCTGCTCTACCGCGAGTTCGCCGACCCGCCGAGCGTCCCCCGCCCGCCGGATCCGGCCGCCGTCGACCCGGGGCCGGTCACTCCGGAGACCGTCACCGCCGCCCGCCGCAAGCGTCGTGAGCAGCTGCGCCGAGCCTTCGACGACGAGGTCCGCGCCGCGGCCGCCACCCTCCGCGACCAGCTCGTCTAGGACACCCCAGGACCCCAAGAACGGAGCCTGCGTGGATTGGTGACGTTCAACGGCGGGCGACCGCGTGAGCGCGGAGGCCCACCCCACGAGCGAAGCGAGGTGGCCGTCCGGATCCAGCGTTTGTCGTTTGGTGACGTTCAGCGGTAGGTGACCGTGCGGCGCGGAGGCGCGCCTGCGCGGAGGCCCGGCCCCGAGCGCAGCGAAGGGGTTGGGCCGCAGCGGAGGTCGCCGCAGCGCACGTGAGCGGAGGAGGACGCGGCGCGGAGGTCCCGTGGGAGCGAAGCGAGTACGGGGCCGGAGCGCCGTGCCCGCACGGAGCGAACCAAGAAAGAGGTGGGCGGATGTCGCGGGCGCTGGTGCTTGGCGGGGGCGGGGTGGCCGGGATCGCATGGGAGATCGGGCTGCTCGCGGAGCTCACCCACGGCGGGTCGGACCTGGCGGCGGCGGACACCGTGATCGGCACGTCCGCCGGCTCGGTCGTCGGCGCCCTGCTGCGGACCGAGCAGAGCCTCGACGAGCAGCTCGCCGCCCACCTGGAGGGCGCCGGCGCCGGCGCCGAGCTCACCGTGAAGCTCGACGTCGATCTGCTGGCGAACATGTTCGGCGAGGCCATCAGCGGTGCCCGCGACCTGCCCGGCGCGCTGTCCCGGATCGGCGCGATGGCGCTGGCCACCCCGACCGTCACCGAGGCCGAGCGGCGCCGCGTCATCGAGGCCCGGCTGCCCCGGCACGAGTGGCCGGCGCGCCGGCTGGTCGTCACCGCGATCGACGCCGAGCGCGGCACGCTGGTCGCCTTCGACGGGGACTCCGGCGTGCCGATGGTCGACGCGGTGGCGGCCAGCTGCGCCGTCCCCGGGATCTGGCCGCCCGTGAGCATCGACGGCCGCCGCTACCTCGACGGCGGCTCCGGCTCGGCGACCAACGCCCCGCTCGCCGTGGGGCACGACACCGTTCTCGTCGTGGCCCCGATGACCACCCCCGCCCGCGGCCCGTTCCTGGGCATCGAGGACGAGGTGCACGACCTGGAGAAGGCGGGCAGCCGCGTCCTGGTCGTCACCGCCGACGACGGGGCCCGCGCCGCCTTCGGTCCGGACCCGCTCGACCCGGCCGTCCGTCCCGCCTCCGCTCGCGCGGGCCGCCGCCAGGGCTGGTCCCTCGCCCAGGCTGTCCGCGCCTTCTGGGCTGCCTGAGCCGACCGGACCCGACCGGACCCGACCGGAGCTGACGGGAAGCGAGCGGAGTGACTAGGTGTGGCGGCCGGTGACGGCGACGTTCAGGCCCACCCCGATCATGGCCAGGCCGCCGGCGCCACCGATGGCCGCCAGGCGCTGGGGGTTCCTGGCGAACCATGACCGCACGGCGCTCGCGACCATCGCCCACCCGCTGTCGGACACCAGCCCGATCCCGATCGCGAGCAGCGACATCAGCAGCATCTGGACGGGCACGTTGCCCGACTCGCGGCTGATGAACTGGGGCAGCACCGCGCCGAACATGATCAGTGCCTTGGGGTTGGTGACGCCGACGAGGAAACCCTGCCGGACCGTCCGCCACCTCGTCACGACCTCGGCACGCTCACCGGCCACCGCCGCCAGCTCACGGCGGTGCCGGATCGCCTGGATGCCCAGCCAGACGAGATAGCTCCCGCCGACCAGCTTCACGGCCAGGAAGGCGATCGCCGAGCGCTCCACCAGCGTGCCGAGGCCGAACGCGACCAGCACCGCCACGACGTAGTTGCCCAGCCCGCTGCCGACCGCGCTCAGGATCGCGGGTCCGCGCCCCAACGACAGCGCCCGCCCGACCACGAACAGCACGCTCGGACCCGGCACCACGATCAGGACGAACGCGGCGACGGCGAACCCGGCAAGCTGCCCACCAGAGATCATTTAGGGATCCTATCCGCGAACGCCGCGAACGCCGAAGGCCGCGAACGCCGCGACCACGAGCCGAGCGCAAGCCCGCACGCGGCGCGCCCGTACCGTCGGCGCGCTCTCCTGACCTGGGCCGTCAGGGGCGGGAGCGGACCTGCCAGAGGTCGGGGAAGCTCGGGTGGAAGAGGGTGGAGCGCAGGTAGGCGGCGCCGGGGGAGCCGCCGGTGCCGGTCCTGGCGCCGATGATGCGTTCGACCATCTTGACGTGCCGGTAGCGCCACTCCTGGATGCCCTCGTCGATGTCGACGAGGGCCTCGCACACCCCGGCGGGTACGCCGCGTTCGTCGGCGTACGCCTCGGCGAGGGCCGCCTGGACGAGCTCGTCGCCACCCGGCCAGGGCAGGCGGGGGTCGCGGTCGAGGATCTCGTCGGGCAGCGCCCAGCCGGCGGTGGCGAGGTAGCGCAGCAGCGAGTCGAAGATCGAGCGGCGGTGCAGGATGGCGTCGAGGGTGGCGTCGACCGGGGTGCCGGAGTCGGCGAAGTCGCGGCGGCCGAGGGTGGCCTCGATCCAGCGGAACTGGAAGGACTGGAAGCCGCTCGAGGATCCGAGCTCCGGGCGGAAGCGGGCGAACTGGCGCGGGGTCATCGTCTCCAGGACGTCCAGCTGGCCGACGACCGTCTTGAGGATCTTCGCGACCCGCCTGGCGGTCTGCATGGCCCCGACGCCGTCGCCATTCTCCAGGCGGCGGCGCAACAGGTCGAGCTCGTGCAGGATCTGCTTGAACCACAGCTCGTAGACCTGGTGGATGATCACGAACAGCAGCTCGTCGTGCTCGTCGGTGCGCGGATGCTGGCTGGACAGCAGCTCGTCGAGGTGCAGATAGCCGCCGTAGGTCATGTCATCCTGGCCGGTCTCGGCGGTCAACGGTTGCGTCCGAGGATGGTCGCGGCCGCCAGGCCGGCGGCGCCGGTCAGGGCGCCCGCGGCGAGGGTCGTGAGCTGGTTCTGCCGGCGTATCCGGCCGGGGATCTCGGCGTACGGCATGGTCGTGAAGCTCACCAGCTCGTAGCGGGAGACGTAGCGGCCCGGGAGGCGGCGCTCCAGCCAGTGCTCGGCCGCGACCCTGGCCTGGAAGACGTGCGAGTTCACCCGGTCGCGCATCTCGACGAAGTTGTCCAGGGCCATCTCGGCGATGGCGTCGCAGTTGGCCTTGCGGCGCCGTTCGTAGCTCGTCAGCGCCGCGGGCCAGCCGCCGCCGGTCTCCGCCAGGCACCGGTCGATCTCGACACAGTCCTCGAAGGCGCAGTTCGCGCCCTGACCGAAGAACGGGACGATCGCGTGCGCCGCGTCTCCCACGAGCGCGAGCATCGCGCCGCCGCCGCCGCCGCCGCTGCTGCTGCCGCCGGCCGTGGCCTTGGCGCTGGGGCCGACGCTGGCCTGGCCGCTTGTGCCGTCCCCGCCCCGCCTGTCGCTCCCGCTGTCCCCGCCGCTGCGGCCGTGGTGCACCCACGGCCAGGCGCGGATCGTCGCCAGCGACCCGAGCGGGTTGCGCTGGTAGTCGTCGACCAGGTTCGGGGCGAGCCGGACGACGTCGGGATAGTGCGCGCGGAAATGCTCGACGATCTCGCTCGGCGTCGTCAGCGCCGCGAACTGTTCGGCGGTCCAGAACAGGGTGCAGGTGAAGGACCGGTCCAGGTTCGGCAGGGCGATCATCATCGACTCGCCGCGCGGCCAGATGTGCAGCGCGTCCGGGTCCAGGGCGAAGTCGCCGTCGCGCGCCGGAATCGTCAGTTCCTTGTATTTATGGGCTAGGTAGTCCTGGCTGTAGGTGAAACCGGCGCTGAAGGTCACCGCGCGGCGGGCGGCGCTGAAGGCACCATCGCAGGCCAGCACGACGTCCGCCCGCGCCAGCCGCGGCCCCTCGCCCGTCTCGAACCGCAGCTCGCCGGTGGCGAGGTCCACCCCGGTCAGCCGGTGGTCGAAGAACAGCCGGACACCGGGGGTCTTCGCGGCGACATCGAGCAGGGCACGGGTGAGCTCCGCGCGGCTGATCGAGTTGATCGCGCGTGTCCCGTCCGCGCTGTACGGCCGGAAGCTCTCCGCGCCGGACGGGTCGTGCACCATCCGGCCGTGCATCGGCAGCGCCCGCGACAGTGCCTGCTCCCCGAGCCCGACCTGGCCGAGCGCGGCGAGCCCGCGGGCCGAGATCGCGAGGTTGATCGAACGGCCGCGCTCGGCCGCGCTCGCGCGCGGGTCGTCGCGCCGCTCGTAGACGTCGACCTCTACCCCGCGCCGGCCGAGCAGCGTCGCCAGCAGGCAGCCGGCGAGGCCGGCGCCCACGATCACCACCCGCTTGTCGTCCATGGTCACCCCCGTCCGTCGTCGAGCACGGCCGCGAGCGCGGCGGCGGCCCGCCAGCAGTCGTGGAAGGTGGTGTACATCGGCGCCGGGGCCAGGCGGATGACGTCGGGGCGGCGGGCGTCGGCGAAGACGCCGTGCCGCCGGCGCAGCCGCTCGGTGAGCGGGCCGACGTCGCGGCCGTGGACGCGCACCGAGAGCTGCGCGCCGCGGCGGGCCGGCTCGCGTGGCGTGACGAGCTCGGCCGGCCGCCCGGCGCACACCTCGTCGAGCAGCGTCTCCAGGTATGCCGTCAGGCGCAGGCTCTTGGCGCGCAGTGCCGCCATGCCGGTCTGGTCGAACATCTCCAGCGAGAGCAGCACGGCCGCCATCGACAGGATCGGCGGGTTCGACAGCTGCCAGGCGTCGGCGGAGTCGACCGGGCTGACGGCCGGCGCCATCTGGAAGCGGGTCGAGGGGTCCGTCGACCACCAGCCGGCCAGCTTCGGCAGGCTCCGGTCGGCCAGGTGCCGCTCATGGACGAAGGCGCCGGCCAGCGAGCCGGGGCCGGCGTTGAGGTACTTGTACGAGCACCAGGCCGCCCAGTCGGCGCCCGCGTCGTGCAGCCGGAGCTCGACGTTGCCGGCGGCGTGGGCCAGATCCCAGCCGACGATCGCGCCGGCCGCATGCCCGGCGGCGGTGATCGCGGTGATATCGAGCAGCTCGCCGCTGTAGTAGTTCACCGCGCCCAGCAGAACGAGCGCGACCTTGCGACCGTGCTCGGCGAGGTGGGCGACGACGTCCTCGGAACGCAGCGCCGCCTCGCCCGGGCGGGGCGTGAGCCGGATGACCGCCTCGTCCGGGTCGTAGCCGTGCAGGGCGGCCTGGCTGCGCACCGCGTAGCTGTCGGAGGGGAACGCCGCGTCCTCGATGAGGATCGCGTGCCGCTCGGGGATCGGCCGGTAGAAGCTGACCATCAGCAGGTGCAGGTTGACCGTCAGCGAGTTCATCACGACTACCTCGCAGGGGAGGGCCCCCACCAGCCGGGCGGCCGGCTCCCGCAGCAGTTCGTGGTACGAGAGCCAGGGCCGTCGGCCCTCCAGGTGGCCCTCGACCCCCAGGCTCGCCCAGTCGTCGAGCTCCTCGCCGAGACGGGCGCGCAGCGCCTTCGGTTGCAGGCCGAGCGAGTTGCCCGCGAAGTAGGCCGCCTCGCCGTCGCCATGCGGCGGGACGTGGAACTCGCCTCGCCGGGTGGGCAGCGGGTCGCCGGCGTCGAGCTCCAGGGCGCGGCGCTCCTGCCCGAGTTGACGGACCAGGCTCATGACGGCGCCGCCCCAGCCCCGGCCGCCCCGATTGGGCGGACAGGGCCGGCAGGGCCGGCTGGGTCCGAGGCGGTGGCGTCGGCGAGGCCGAGGAACGTGGCCGCGTTGCCGGCGAGAAGCCTGGCGCGGGTCGCGTCGTCGAGGAACTCCGCCGCGCGGACGACGGCGCCGGCCGGGCGTTCGCCGAGGGGATAGGGGTAGTCGCTGCCGACGACGACCCGGTCCGCGCCGACCGTGTCGACGAGCAGCCGCAGTGCGCCTTCGTTGAAGACCACCGAGTCGACGTAGAACCGGCCGAGGTAGTGCTCGGGCGGGTGGGCCGACGTACCGACCACGTCGCCCCGCCGGTGCCAGGCGTTGCCGAACCGGCCGAGCCAGAACGCGAACGACCCGCCGCCGTGGGCGAAGCAGATCCGCAGCCGCTCGTCCACCCGGTCGAACACGCCGCCGAGGATCATCGCGAGGATCGACAGGTGCGTCTCCGCCGGCATGCCGACCAGCCACTGGGCCATCCACCGGTCCTGGCGGGGCGAGTTCGGCAGGTCCCATGGATGCACGAAGACCGGGGCTCCGAGCGCCGCCGCGTGCTGCAGGAACGTCACGACGCCCTCGCTGTCGAGGTCGAGATCGCCGACGTGGTTGCCGATCTCGACGCCGACGTGCCCGGCGGCCAGGCAGCGCTCGAGCTCGGCGCAGGCGGCGTCGGGGTCCTGCAGCGGCACCTGGCACATCGGGAGCAGCCGATCGGGCGCCGGCGCGCAGATCTTGAGCGCGAGGTCGTTGAGGATGCGCGCGATCTTCGATGCCTGGGCGACGTCATGGGCGTAGGAGAAGAAGACGGGCGTCGGCGAGACGACCTGCCTGCGCACGCCATCGGCGTCCATGTCGGCCAGCCGGAGCTCGGCGCCCCAGCAGTCCGCGGCGACCCGGCGGAACTCCTGGCCGCGCAGCATGATCATAAGTTCGGACTCGGTCTCGAACCGCGGTGTCGGCGTGCCCGGGCCGAGGTCCGGCCAGCCCCTCGGGACGTAGTGGGTGTGGACGTCGATGATCTCGCCCGTCGGGCCCATCTCAGTGCTCGCCCGGACGATCGGTGTTCCCCGGCGGTGCCCCCGTTCCCGGGTGCACGGTCTTTCCCGGGTGCACGGTGCCGCACTTCGGGCAGGTGCGGGCCTGCTCGTCGGCGTAGAAGGCGTTGAACACCGGCGGCAGATCCTTGACGATGTCGCGGACCTGCAGCTCCGTCTCGTGTACCAGGGCCGCGCATTCGGGGCAGTACCACTGGAACTTCTCCAGCAGCCCCTCCTCGCGGATCCGCTCGACGACCAGGCCGATCGAGCCGGCCTCGGGCCGCTGCGGCGAGTGCGGGACGTTCCGCGGCAGCAGCCAGGTCTCGCCCGCGTGGATGTCGATGCGCCGCGGGGTGCCGTCGTCGTCGATGACGTCGACGTGCATGTTGCCCCTGAGCTGGTAGAACCACTCCTCGTACGGGTCGACGTGGTAGTCGGTGCGGGCGTTCGGGCCGCCGACGACCTGCACGATGTAGTCGTCGCCCACCACCAGGGTCTTGTTGCCCACCGGCGGCTTGAGCAGGTGCTGGTTCTCCTCGATCCACTTCGGGAAGTCGATCGGCCGCGGAAGCGTCATGAGCCGGCCTCTCTCTGTCTCTCTGTCTCGCTATCTCGGAACATGCGCGACGGCCTGCATCTCGACCAGCAGCAGTGGGTGGGGCAGCTGGTGGACGGCGACGGTCGTCCTGGTCGGCCCGGTCTCGTCGAAGAACTCGGCCCACACCTCGTTGTAGCCACCGAAATCGTTCATGTTGACGAGATAGGCGGTGACGCTGACCAGGTCGGACAGGCTCGCGTCGACCTCGGCCAGCAGCGCGCCGAGGTTCTCGATCACGGCCCTGGTCTGCGCCCGGATGTCGAGCGACGTCGTCCCCATCGCGTCGACATCGGCGCCGACGAACGTGTTGTCCGGCCGCCGCGACGACGTCCCGGACACGTAGACGAAGTCGCCGGCGCGCTTCACATGCGGGAACCGCCCGCGCGGCTTCGCCTTGCCTGCGGATCCAGCGCCGGGTCTGGTGATCATGCATACCTCGCGGCGGCGCTCGCGATGCCGAGACGCTCGACCCGTGCCTGGACCCGGCCGGGGCGCAGTGGCGCGGCCGCGGTCGCCGCGCCGGCCAGGACGACCTGCCCGGCCGTCAGCGGGAACCCCCGCTCGCGCGCGAGCGGGACCAGCGCCCGCAGCGCGTCCAACGGATGGCCGAGGATCTCACCGGTCGACCCCCGCTCGACGACCGCGCCGTCGATCACCAGCTCGACCGTCAGGTCGCCGAGCGCCCCCCGCGTCGCGTCGTCCAGCGCCCGCCACGGCCCGACGACGAAGAACGCGGCCGAGGTGTTGTCCGCGACCACATCCGGCAGGCTGAACCGGAAGTCCGCGTAGCGCGAGTCGATGATCTCGAGCCCCGGCGCCACGGCGTCGACGCAGGCGACGATGTCGACACCGGGATCGGCCAGGTCGACGTCGCGGGCCAGCCGGAACGCCACCTCCGGCTCCACTCTGGGGTGGATCAGCCCTGCGAGATCCACCGTCCCGGCGTCGGGGACCGCCATCGCGTCGGTGAGCTGGCCACAGATGACCTCGGAGATCCCCATCTGCGCCATCTTGGCCCGGCTGGTCATGCCGAGCTTCGTGCCGGCCAGCCGCTCGCCGCGCGCCAACCGCCGGCCGACGACGGCGTGCTGGATCTCGTACGCGTCCGCCAGCGCCAGTCCCGGTGGCAGCTGCGGCACCGCCTCGACCCGCAGCCGCGCCCCGTCGAGGTAGTCCGCGTGGTCCGTCGTCTCCCCGGTCATCCCCGCCGGACGCGGCATCTCTGATTCCCTCCGTCGCTCGCTCACAGGGCGACGCACACGTTGGTCAGCTCCGTGTAGAAGTCCAGCGAGTGCTCGCCGCCCTCCCGGCCGATGCCGGACAGGCCGATGCCCCCGAACGGGGAGCGCAGGTCGCGCAGGAACCAGGTGTTCACCCAGGACAGGCCCACCCGCATCCGCTGGGCGACCGTGTGGCCGCGGGAGAGGTTCGTCGTCCAGACCGCCGCGGCGAGACCGTAGTCGGTGTCGTTGGCGAGACCGACGGCCTCGTCCTCGGTGTCGAACGGGACGAGGGCCGCGCACGGGCCGAAGATCTCCTCGCGCATCGGCCGGTCGGCGTGGGTGAGCCCCGTCCACAGCGTGGGCTCGATCCACGACCCGCCGTCGAGCCCGCCGCCGAGCGCCGGCACGCCGCCACCGGCGAGGACCTGGGCGCCCTGTTCCTCGGCGAGCCGGTAGTAGGTCAGCACCTTCTCGCGGTGCTCGGCCGAGATCAGCGGGCCGGTGGTGGTCGCCGGGTCGTCCGGGTGGCCCAGCTTCAGCGCCTTCGCTCGTTCGACCAGTCCACTCGCCACCTCGTCGAAGACGGGCCGTTCGACGTAGACCCGTTCGGTGCACAGGCAGACCTGACCGGTGTTCGCGAAGACCGAGCGGGTCAGGCCGGCGAGCGTCGCCTCGAGATCAGCGTCGGCGAACACCACCGCGGCGTTCTTGCCGCCCAGCTCGAACGAGACCGGGCGGACCCGGGGCGCCACCGACCGCATGATCGCGGCGCCGGTCGCCGACGAGCCGGTGAACGTCACCCCGTCGACCCCAGGGTGCTCGGTGAGGAACTGGCCGGCGGAACCCTGGCCGAAGCCGTGCACCACGTTGTAGACGCCGTCGGGGACGCCGGCCTCGGCGAGCACCTCGGCCAGCATCGTCGCCGTCGACGGGGTGTGCTCGCTGGGCTTGACGACGACGGTGTTGCCGCAGGCCAGCGCCGGCGCGACCTTCCAGGTCAGCAGCAGCAGCGGCAGGTTCCACGGCACGATCACGGCGACGACACCGAGCGGCCTGCGCACCGCGTAGTTCAGCGCCCGCTTCCCGCCGGGGAGCTCCGTGAGGAAGGACGGCTGGCCGGCGGCGGCGACAGTGTCGGCGAACGCGCGGAAGTTGGCGACCGCGCGGGCGACGTCCAGCTCCCTGGCCTGTGCCAGCGGCTTGCCGGTATCGCCGCTCTCGGCGCGGGCGAACTGTTCGGACCGGGCCTCGATCCGGTCCGCGACCCGGCGCATCAGGGTCGCCCGCTCGGCCACCGACGTCCGGCCCCAGGCGCCGTCGAGCGCGGCGCGGGCGGCTCGGACGGCCCGGCCCACGAGCGCGGCGTCGGCCTCCTGGACCCGGGCGCGGACCGACCCGTCGACCGGGTCGACGTTGTCCCAGGCGTCGCCGGCGGACTCGACGTAGCCGCCGTCGACGAAGCCGCGGAGCATGGGCGGCGCAGGCGCCTGGCCGGGGCTGGCGACCGATCGGCCGGGGGACTGCATGGGTCCAGTGTCTGGCCCCCAGATATGTTCCGCAAATACCAAGGGGGCGGGGAGCTATGCCTGAATGGGTATAGCTTCGCGGGATGGAACGGCCTCAGCTCCTGGACGGACGTCTCAAGATCCGACATCTCGTCCTCGTCGACGCGGTCGCCTCCACCGGCAGTGTCGTCCGAGCCGCGGAGCGGCTGCACGTGACGCAGCCGGTGGTCACGCGGGCGCTGCAGGAGGTCGAGTCGATCCTTGGCGTGCTCCTCTACGACCGCGGCCCGCGGGGGCTTACCCCGACCGCCTTCGGGGAGGCGTTCGTCGACCACGCCCGGGCCGTGCTCGCCCAGCTGCGCTCGGCGTCGGACCACCTCGCGGAACTCGCCGGCGCCGACACCGGCACGGTCGCCGTCGGCACCTACCTCGCCGGTTCGAACCTGCTGCTGCCGCTGGCGATCGAGCGGCTCAAGGGCACGCGGCCGAGGATCACCGTGATCGTGCGGGAGGCCAACCCGGAGGCGCTCACCGCCGAGCTGCTCGCCGGCACGCTCGATCTCGTCGTCGGCCGGCTCACCGTGCTCGACGACGCGAAGCGGCTGCGCCAGGAGGCGCTCTACCGCGAGCCGATCCGCCTGGTCGCCCGCGCGGGGCACCCGGCGGCGGCCGCCACCGCTGCTGCCGCCGCCGGGGCCGGGACCGTCCGGCTCGGGGACCTCATGCACTACCCGTGGGTGGTACCGGTCGCGGAGACGGCGCTGCGCCGCGAACTGGAGGCGGCCTTCCTGCACGAGGCGCTGCCGCTGCCGCCCGACCGGGTCGAGTGCATGTCGATCCTGACCACCCGCCACCTGCTGCTGCACACCGACTCGATCGCCGCCCTGCCCGAGCTCGTCATCCGCGGCGAGCCTGGCCTGTGTCACCTGCCCGTCGCGCTGCCCTCGCTCGGCTCGTCGGTCGGCGTCACCGAGCCCGTCGGCCGCCCGCCCACACCGGCCGCCCGCGCGCTAGCCGACTGCCTGCGCGCCGCCGCCGTCGACCTGCGTGCCGCCGTCGGCCCGCGCGCCCGGGCCACGGCGTAGCGGCGGGTCGCCGACCGGCTCTGCGGGGTGTCGGCCATCCAGCTGAGTGTCGACCTCCCACCGGGTGCCGGCGGATCGCTGGTTTCCCGAGCAAGCGCTTGGTAGCGTCTGTGCTCGTGGCGGAGGCTTACATCGTCGAAGCGGTCAGGACGCCGGTCGGGCGGCGTGGGGGAGCGCTTTCGGGCGTGCACCCCGCCGACCTGGGTGCGGCCGCGATCGGCGCACTGATGGAGCGGTCCGGTGTCGACCCGGCGGCGGTCGATGACGTGATCTTCGGATGCGTCGATACCGTCGGACCGCAGGCGGGCGACATCGCGCGAACCTGCTGGCTGGTCGCCGGCCTGCCCGAGCACGTGCCGGGGACGACCGTGGACCGGCAGTGCGGCTCATCCCAGCAGGCGGTGCACTTCGCCGCCCAGGCTGTCATGTCTGGCACCGCCGACCTGGTCGTCGCGGGCGGCGTGCAGAACATGAGCGCCATCCCGATCTCCTACGCGATGACCGCGGGGCAGGCGCTCGGCTTTTCCGACCCGTTCAGCGGCTCGGCGGGCTGGCGCGCCCGGTACGGGGACCAGGAGGTCTCCCAGTTCCGCTCGGCGGAGATGATCGCCGAGAAGTGGTCGCTGACCAGGGACGCGATGGAGGAGTTCGCGGTCCGCTCGCACGAGCGGGCGATCGCGGCCCGCGCCGAGGGGCGTTTCGACCGTGAGATCGTGCCCGCGTTCGGGCTCTCCGCCGACGAGGGGCCGCGCGCGCCGAACTGGCCGAAGATCCGGTCCCTGCCCACGCTGACCCCGGGCGGGCGGGTCACGGCGGCCACGTCGAGCCAGATCTCCGATGCCTCCGCCGCGCTCCTGATCGCCAGCGAGGCAGCGGTGCGCACGCATGGGCTGACCCCGCGCGCTCGCATCGACCACCTGTCGGTGCGCGGCGCCGACCCGGTCTGGATGCTCACCGCGCCGATCCCGGCCACCGCGCACGCCCTGGCGAAGGCCGGCCGCACGCTCGGCGACATCGACCTGGTCGAGATCAACGAGGCGTTCGCCTCGGTCGTACTCGCCTGGGCGGCCGAATCGGGTGCAGACGTGGACAAGGTCAACGTCAACGGCGGCGCGATCGCGCTTGGCCACCCGCTCGGCGCGACCGGCGCCCGGCTGATGACCACCCTTCTTCACGAGCTGGAGCGCACCGGCGGCCGCTTCGGCCTGCAGACCATGTGCGAGGGCGGCGGTCAGGCCAACGTCACGATCCTCGAACGCCTCTGACGCAGCGAACCGTGGCAGCTCACCGTGCCCATAGACGTGCCCATCTGCCACGCTTCCGTTCCGCGGTTTCGATCTGTGGCAGATGAGCGTGCCTATGGGCACGGTGAGCTGCCACGCTTCCGTGCTCGCCGGTGCGCTTGGCGGGAGGGCTGCATGCGGGCGGTTGTCGTTGGGGCAGGTCACCCCACCGGCGGGTCGGCGTTCGCCCGTCAGTGGCCCGCTCAGCCGCACGTGAACGATTACATACTGTGATGGATCTCGCGGGTGAGGTGGGCCGGATGGGTGAGGCGGCGCGGGCTGACGGCGAGGTCGTGGCGGCGGCGACGGCGGCCGAGCGTGGGCCGCGTTACGACGGCAAGTCGGTGATCGTCACCGGCGGCACCCGGGGAATCGGCCGGTCCATCGCGCTTGCGTTCCTCGCCGCCGGCGCCGACGTCGTCGTGTGCGGGCGCAAGGAGCCCGAAATGGCGCCGGTGGTCGACGGGTGCGCGGCGAGCTTCGTCGCCGCCGACGTGCGCGACGCCACCCAGGCCAAGGCCGTGGTCGACGCCGCCGTCGAGCGGCACGGACGGCTCGACGTGCTCGTCAACAACGCCGGCGGCGCGCCCGTCGCCGACGCGGCGACCGTGTCGCCACGGTTCTTCGAGCGGGTCGTCGCGCTCAACCTGCACGCCGCGTTCTACGTCAGCCAGCCAGCGAACGCCGTGATGCAGGCCCAGGAGGCCGGCGGCGCGATCGTCAACATCGGCAGCGTGTCCGGGCGACGGCCGGCGCCGGGCTCGTCCGCCTACGCGGCGGCCAAGGCCGGCCTGGTGGCGCTGTCCGCGTCCCTCGCGCTGGAGTGGGCGCCGAAGGTGCGGGTCAACCACGTCACGGTCGGGCTCGCGAACACGGCCGTCGACGCCGGCGGCTTCTACGGCGACGCGACCGCCGCGATCGACGCGGTCGTGCCCATGGGCCGCGCCGCCGTGCCGGCGGACGTCGCCGCGGCCTGCCTCTACCTGGCCTCGCCGCTCGCCGGCTACGTCACAGGCGCCGACCTCGAGGTCCACGGCGGCGGTGAGCTACCGGGCTTCCACGTCGCCACCCGCACGAAAGGCTGACGTCGTCCGCCCGCCCCCCCCGCGAGCCGAGCGGTGCGTTCGTTCACGCGTTCCTGGTCCTTGGTCCCTGATCCCTGGAACGTGGGATTGTGGCACTGTCAGGATCGGCGGCTGTCCGGGTCGGGCGGCGGGGGCACCGAGAGGGCCTGGAGAACCTCGCGGGCGACGACGGCGGCGTGCAGGCGCCACATCCGGGCGGGCTCGTCCTCGTGCAGGCCGAGCAGGTCGCGGACGCGGTTCATCCGGTAGCCGACCGAGTTGCGGTGGACGTGAATGCGCTCGGCGACGGCGGCCCGGCTGCCGTTGGTCTCCAGCCAGGCCGCCAGGGTCTCCAGCAGGTCGGGGCGTTCCAGCAGCGGGCCGAGCTCGGCGCGGGTGAACGCCTCCAGCCGGCCACGCGGCACGGCCAGCAGCAGCCCGGCCAGGCCCAGCTGGGAGTGCAGCAGGGTGGTGGCGCCGTCGCGGTGGCGCAGCAACGCGAGCACCGACTCGGCCTCGGCGAACGAGGCCGCGGTCTCTGTCACGTCGTGACCGTTGTCGGTGACGACGGGACCCGCGACGGCGAGCACCGGGCGGTCCGGCCCAACCATGCCCTGCAACCGGTCCCGGATCCGGGCCAGCTCGCGTTCGACGTCGCCGGTAAGGACAGTCCAGCCCAGCTCGGCGTCCTGGGCGGCCCCGTTCTCGATCCAGGTCAGGCCGGTGGTCCACGTCCGGCCGTGCCGGCCGTCGTAGTAGAACAGCGCGGCGGCGTGCGGGACGGTGAGGTCGAGGCCGAACCGGGCGGCGGAGCGCAGCAGCTCGTCGTGGCCGCGCGGCGAGCCGAAACGCAGCTCGCTCATCAGCCGGCTGGCGCTCTCGGCGCGGGCCGCCGCCTCGGCGTCCTGCCGGACGGCGACGATCGCGAGCGCGGTGAGCGCGGCGCTCACCCGCGCGTCCAGCCAGCCCAGGTCGGTCTCGCCTGGTTCGACGGCGACCAGTAGCAGGCCGACGTAGCGGGAACCGGCGCGCACCGTCGCGCCGCGGCCCCGCCAGCCGTCCTCGCAGGTCACCTCGGTGAACCCGGGGCGGGCCAGCAGCGCCGGGACGCCGCCGACGACCCCGCTGACCGCGGGTGTCTCGTCCGGGGTGAGGCCGGCGGCCTCGGCGCCGGCCGCGCCACTGGCTGCGAGCACCGCGCCGTGGACGTCGAGCAGGCGCACCGACCGACCGGTGGCGGACGCGATCGTGCGGATCATCGGGCGCCAGCCGTTGCCGGACAGGGCGAGCTCGGTCAGCTCCCTGGCCAGCTCCGCCGGGTCGCGCCGTGGCGCCGGCATGGACCGGGGCGGGCGGGACGACTGGTGTGGCACGGAGATCACGGTAGGCGGGCTGGCGATCACCTGCCGCTCGGGCCGAGCAACGGCGAGGAGCTCGGGGTTCGCCACGACGTCAGGTCCTCTCGAGGGTGGCCTGGGGACGATCGATGCCGACCTCGCTGTCGACGGTCGGCGACCTCGATGTCGCCCTCGCTACCTCGCCTGATCGGTGCCCCGGCGTCCTTGCGCGGCCGGCCTCCCGGTTCGGGCACCTCTGTGAGGATCGCACGCACGTTGTGTCGCCGCCGCGGTCATGTGGATGGGACGGCATTGTCACATCGGTCGACCCTGCGGGCGGGGTCACCCAGCGTCCTGCCTGGCCGTCCAGCGCCCTGCCTGCTCGCCGGCTGCTCGCCGGCTGCTCACCGCTCGTCCGCGCGGACTCCCACGCGCGGACTCCCACGCGCGGACTAGGGCGGAACGGAGCCGCTGTCCCAGTAGTCCAGCCGGGCCGAGACCTGCCCGTCCCGCAGGGTCAGCAGCCACAGGCCGCGCAGCCGGAGCGGGCCGGCGGGCAGCGTCGCCGTCATCACGTACGGCATGGCCACCCGGCCGCCGGCGGCGACCGGCGCCTGGTCCGGGTCGGGGGAGTAGCGCAGGCCGGGGAAGGCGGCCAGAAAGCCCGGCAGCCGTTCCCGGTAGGTCGTCCGCCCCTCGCAGCCGCGGCCGCGCGGGGAGGCGTGCTCGTTGCGGAAGTCGACGGTCACGCAGGCGGCGATCGCGTCTGGGTCGCCGGTGTTCATCGCCGCGACGTAGGCTGCGGCCGGCGCCGGCAGCCCACTCCAGCCGGCCCCGGCCGCCGCCCCGCCTGCGGCTGCGCCGTCCGGTGCCGCGCCGGCCGGTGCCGCGCCGCCCGCCGGATCGGCCTGGGCGGGGCGGGAGGCCCGGGCCGTCACGACGACTCCGGGCCCCACAGCTGGCGGACGGTCGAGAAGACGCCCTGGTTGTGGCTGAACTCGACGACGTTGCCGTCCGGGTCGTGGACCGCGCAGATGTAGCCGATCGGGTCGGGCATGTCCCTCGGCTCCCACCAGAGGCTGCCGTTCGCGCGGGCCTTCGCGGCGATCGCGTCGATGTCCTCCCGGTTCGGGACCTCGATGCCGATGTGCGCGAAGGGCTTCATGATGCCCTGCTGGGTGCCGGCGGCCGAGTTGAACGCGGAGAGCACCAGGACGAATGGCGTCTCCCACTGGCCCGGGTTGGACAGCCAGGCGTTGCGGCCGTCGGCGTCCGCGCGGGTGGCGACGACGACGAGCGGGGTCATGGTCGTGTAGAACTCGATCGACTTGTCGAGGTCGCCGCTCGGTAGTGCTATGTGCGTCCAGCGGGGCTGGCTGATCCCGGAGCCGCCCGCGCTCGCCGGGGATGCCGCGGACTGCGTCGTTTCGGTGGTCACCGGCGTCACTCCTCTGCAGGTGCCGGTGCCAGGCGGCACCGGCCGGTCGGCTCTGTCGGGCCACGCCCTGGTGGGGCAGGCTCGCATTGTTCGGCCCAGGCGGCGAGTTCCGCGCGGCGGGCCCGCGCGCGGCGTGGACGTGCCGCGCGGAACTCGGGTTCGAGAACCCGCGTGAGGATCTGGTCAGTGCTGCTGTACCCCGCATGCGGCGTGGCACGGCGGCCGGTCGCGAGCCCGCGCCGCGGCGGCCGGCCCGACGCCGATGGCGGGCCACCTGTCTCGCCGGAATGGTAGGAACGGCGACTCGGTCTGACCGATGTGCTGTCGGCACAAATCCCCCCGCCGCCGCTCTCTCGCCTCGCGTTCCGCGGGTGTGGCTCTGGGCGGCGGGCCTCTCGTCACCCTCGGCCACGGCCTGGCGGGCCCCGTTCCGGGCGGTGGCCCGACCCGCCTGGCTCGGCCAGATGGCCGCGCCTGTTGCTATACGTGTTTTGATGATTACTGAGCGATGCGGCGCGGAGGAGCCGTGGGTCATGAGGGAGGCTGGCATGAGATCCAGGTTGGGACTCGCGGCGGCGGCGTTGTCGCTGGCCGCCGGCGTGCTGGCGGCCCTCATCCTGGTGGTCGACCGCGCTGACCAGCCTCGTGAGCTGCTGGACGGCGCGCCGGGGGCGACCCCGCAGCCGGGGGCCACCGCCGGGGTCACCGTGCCGCCCGACGTCACGGTGATCGCCCAGCTCTCCCACGACGTGCCGCGGTTCACCGTGCCCGACGAGGGGGCTCGCGACGGTATGGTGCCCGGGCGGTGGCGCGGCGGGCCGTCGGCGTTGCCGGTGATCGACACTCGGCCCGGCTGGCTGCGGGTGCGTCTCGCGCAGCGACCGAACTTCTCCACCGCCTGGATCCGCACCGCCGACGTGCGGCTGGTCAGCAGTGCCTACCGGATCGCGATCGACGTCGAGGCGAAGCGGCTGCGCCTCTACGAGCACGGGAAGATGACGCTCGATGCCCCGGCCGGCGTCGGCACCCCGGATGACCCGACCCCCACGGGCGAGTTCTTCCTGGCCCTGTTCGCCCCGCCGCCTGGGCCCGGCTACGGCGACTACATCCTGGTGACGTCGGCTCACTCCACGAAGATCACGGACTGGGACTCCTCCGGGGACGCGATCGTCGGCATCCACGGCCCGCTCGGCGCCGACGCCGCGATCGGCGAGAGCGGTGCCCAGGTCTCGCATGGCTGTGTCCGTCTGCATCTGCCCGATCTCGCGCGGCTGCGTGCCGTTCCCGCCGGCTCGCCGATCACGATCACCGGCAGTCCCGTCTTCTAGCGGCCCGCTCCGGGTACGTCCGGTTGCTCTCGACACGCCGATCAGCGCTATGTAGCTAGCTGATTACCTTGTGTAACTATTGCGTGCGGAGAGTATTGCCCACCGCGTCCCGCCGAACGCCCCGACGAGGCATCTCGCCGGCGCGCCGGGCTTGAAGTTCGAGGAGCTGTAGTGCGTATTGCCGACAGGTCCGGGCCCCGGGCCCGGTTGTCTCTTGTCTCCACACGGTTGGCGGCGCCCGCCGCGTTCGCCCTGGTCGGGTTCGCAGCCACGACCGGAGTCGTCGTCATCCTCGGTCCGGACGCCGCGAGCGCCGACGCCCCGACATACCCGCTCGCCCTGGCCACGTCGTCCCAGCCGGCGTCGTTCACCGGGCCAGGCCAGACGCTGACCTTGTCCTACGTGGTCACGAACAACGGGGACAAGACGCTGTACGGCGTCGCCGTGCAGGACGCGCTCGCCGGTCTCTCGCCGGTCGCATGCCCCGACGGGCCGCTCACCGCCGGCACGTCGAAGACCTGCACCGCCACCTACGTGACGACCCAGGGCGACTTCGACAAGACCTTCATCACCGACGTCTCGACCGCCACCGGCATCATCGAGTCGGAGGGCACGATCGTCACCTCGCCGCCGGCGAACCTCACCATCCCCGACGACCAGCCCACCGCCCCGCTGGCCGCCACCGAGCCCGACGCGGCCACGATCGGTTCCACCCCGGCGGGTCCTGACGGGTCGCTTCCCGTCGACTCGGTGGCCGAAGGCAAGGCGGCCGAGGCGGGGCCCGTGGCGGCGGCCGACCCGGCACCGGCCGCCGCCCCGGCCGCTGGCTCCGTGGCCGCTCCCGGCGGGGGAGCCGCTCCTGTCGGTGGCGCTGCCCCCGTCGGTGGTGCCGCGCCCGTTGCGGGCGCAGGTCCTGGCGGCGGTGGAGCCGCCCCGGTCGGTGCCGGCGCGGCGCCCGCCGGAGTGAGCCCGGTCGGTGCCGCCCCCGTGCAGGTCACCGGCTGAGCCTCCGCCGAGACCAAGGCTGAGACCAGAGCTGTGGCTCGGCTGAGTCCAGCGGCGGTGCCTCAGCTGAGTCCCAGCTGAGGCACCGCTGGGGGCCGCCGTCCGGCCGCCGCCCGCGACCCGGTGCCGCGGTCTGGCCCGCGGGCGGGCATTTCTGAACCCGGCAGTCCTGAACACGGATATGGCCCGGCGCGTCCCGTGACGCGCCGGGCCTTGTCGTCGTCGACCGTCCTCGTCGACGGTCGTCGTCGACGGCGCGTTCGGGCGCACCTGTCCGTGGCCCGGCGCGTTTCGGGCGTGCTACGCGAGCTCGGCCTCGAAGCGGACTGACGTGCGCCCCGCCCGGTGGCCGGCGGGCGCGTTTGTGCGCCGGGCACATCGGTCGGCCGCCGGCGGCGGCCTACGTTCTCCGCAGTCGCCAACACTCGGCCCCCGTGGGCGCCAGACGTTCTCCGTCGCGCCCGTGGGCGCCGCTACAAAGCGTTGGCGGTGGTTGTCTCACCGGGCCCCGCGACGAGGCGTGACCACGGGCGCCGCGCGCCCGAGGCCCGGCCCGGTGCATCACTGTGACAACGGAGGCGGGCGTGCGGGCGGTCGTGCAGAACGGGTTCGGTGGCGTCGAGGTGCTCGCCGTCGAGTCGCTTCCCGATCCGGCACCGGGGCCCGGCGAGGTCGTCGTCCAGGTCGCCGCCTGCGGCCTGAACCACCTCGACATCATGCAGCGGCGCGGCCCGGCCAAGATCCCCGGCTTCGCGCTGCCGCACGTCGCCGGCATGGACGTCGCCGGCGTCGTCACCGCCGTCGGCCGGGACGTCACGGCCGTCGCCGCCGGCGACCGGGTCGTCGTCAATCCGGCGGTGTCGTGCTGGGAGTGCCCGGCCTGTCTCGCCGGCGACGACGGCTACTGCCACGCGGCCAGCATCATCGGCGCCACCGCTCCCGGTGGCTACGCCGAGTACGTCAAGGTCCCGGCGCGTAACACCTACCCCGTCCCCGCCCAGGTGCCGCTGGCGGAGGCGGCGCTGATCCCGACGATCTGGTCCACCGCCTGGCACGCGGTCGGCGCCACCGGAAACCTCACCGCCGGGGAGACGGTGCTCGTCCATGCCGCCGCCAGCGGTGTGAGCCTCGCGGCGATCCAGCTGGCGAAGCAGCTCGGCGCGACCGTCATCGCCACCGCTTCCAGCGAGGACAAGCTCGTGTTCGCGGGCTCCATCGGCGCCGACCACCTCGTGCTGGCCGACGCGGACACGCCGACCGAGAAGGTCGTCACGGCGGTGCGGGAGGCGACCGGCGGCCGGGGCGTCGAGATGGTGCTCGACCATGTCGGTCCCGCCACCTGGCCAGCGTCGATCTTCAGCCTCGCGCCGCGCGGCCGGCTGGTCTTCGTCGGTGACACCACGGGACCCGAGGTGACGATTCCGCTGGAGTACGCCTTCCATTTCGGCCTGCGCCTCCTCGGCTCCGACCCGTACCCGGCGCGCGAGTTCGCCGAGGTGCTGGAGCGCTACTGGCGCGGCGGCCTCGTCACCCCGGTCGACGCGGAGTTCCCGCTCACCGAGGCCGCGGCCGCGCAGACCCGGCTCGAGGAACGGCGGGCGATCGGCAAGGTGTTGCTACGGCCGTGACCGAATCCTCCTCCGCTCCGATGCCCGTGCCCCCTCCGACGCCCGCGGCTGCCCCCGCGCCCGCCCCCCAGAGCGCGGGCTCGGCCGCCCCCAACCCCCCGTCAGGGTGGCGGCCGAGCCCGCTTCCGCCACCGACGCAGCCTCCAGCGATGCGGCCGCCGGCGATGCCGCCGGCGCCGCCTACGCCGGCGCCCGTCTGGGAGATCATCCACGGCTTCCGCCGGTACTGGGCGCTCGTCGCCGCGCTGGACCTCGGCCTGTTCGAGGCACTCGCGTCCGGGCCGCTCGACGCGGCGGCGCTGGCCGAGGCGGTCGGCGTCGACATCCACCGCGCCGGCCTGCTCGCCGACGCCCTGGCCGCGATGGAGCTGCTCACGGCCACCCCCGAGGTCCCGGCGGTGGGGCCCGAGTCCCAGCCACCGCCCGCGCCGGCCGCACGGCCCACGTCGCCCGCGTCGCCCGCGTCGGCCGACCACGCCGCCGGCTCGGGGCGGCTCGTCTACAACCTGGGCCTCGTCGCCGCGAACTACCTGCTCGCGGGCGGCCAGCGGTCGATGGCGAGGCTGGTCCGGGCGGCGCCCGGCCCGCACGAGCGGTGGCCGGAGCTCGCCGAGACGCTGCGTCGTGGCGCGCCGAGCGCCCGGGTCGAGGACGACCCAGGCGCCTTCTACCCGAACCTCGCGCGCGGCACGGCGCCGGTCCAACGGGTCGTGGCCGCCGCCGTCGCGCGCGAGCTCGCGGCCCCGAGCGGGCACCAGGCGCTGGTCGTCGACCTGGGCGCCGGTGCGGCCCCGTGGGCGCTGGCGTTCCTCGACGCCTGGCCGGACGCCCGTGGGCTCGCCGTCGAGCTGCCCGAGGTCGTCCACGTCACCCGGGAGGCGGTGGCCGCGGACCCGGCCGGCGACCGGCTGGACGTCGTCGCCGGCAGCTTCCACCGGGTGGAACTGCCGCAGGGCGGGGCGGATGTCGTCGTCCTCGGCCACGTGCTGCGCATCGAGCCGCGCACCGCCGCCCGCCGCCTCGTCGCCCGGGCCGCCGCCGCGCTGCGGCCCGGCGGAACACTCGTCGTAGCCGACTACCCGCGCCCCGAGGTGCCATCGCCCGCCGCCACCACCGAGACGCTCATGGCGCTGACGATCCTCGCGACCACCGGCGGCCAGGGCGCGTTCCGGGCCGACGACCTGCACGGCTGGGCGCGCGGCGCCGGACTGGTCCCCGGGCCGACCTACACGCCGCTGCCCGGCCAGATCGTGCTCACCGCGACCCGCCCCGGCCCCGGCGCCGGCCCCGCGGCTGCCGCCCGGCCTGTCCCACGGCCCGGGCTACGGCCCCTCGGGTCGGTCTACCCTCCGTCCAAGAGCCGGGAGTAACGCATGCCGCCCGATGAGCCCCAGCCCCAACCCCGGCCTCAGGTCGCTGCCGGCGCCGGTGACGGAGCCCTTCCCCGCGAGGTCGACACGATCATCTCGGGGGCGCTCGTCGTCACGATGGATGCCGAGCGCCGGGTGATCAGGGACGGCGCGGTGGCGATCGACGGGGACAGGATCGCCGCCGTCGGGCGCACCGCCGACGTACTCGCCGCGCTGCGCGCCCGCGAGCTGGTCGACGGTCGGCGCTTCGTGCTCACCCCCGGCCTGGTCAACGCCCACATCCACATCACCGGCGAGCCGCTGACCCGCGGATACGTCCCGGACGACACACCCTTCTTCGAGAACGTCTTCGTCTGGCTCACCCCGCTGTACTCGCACCACACCGAGCGGGAGGAGCGGATCTCCGGCCAGCTCGCGGCGCTGGAGATGCTGCGCACCGGCACCACGACGTTCCTCGAGGCCGGCACGATCCGTTTCCTCGACGCCGTCGTCGACGGGCTGGTCGAGACCGGCATCCGCGGCCGGGTCGGCCGCTGGACCTGGGACCTGCCGCCGGAGCCCGAGGTCTACCGGCAGACGACGGACGAGGCGATCAAGGGCCTCGTCGACGAGCTGGACCGGTTCGCGAGCGTCGCGGACGGGCGGCTGTCGGCCTGGCCGATCCTGGTCGGCCACACCACCTGCACCGATGACCTGTGGAGGGCCGCGGCCGAGCTCGCCCGCGACCGCGGCACCGGCCTGTCGTTCCACATGTCCCCGGCGCGCCTGGACCCGGAGCACTTCCTCGCCACCTACGGCCGCCGCCCGATGGAGCACCTGGCCGACCTCGGCGTGCTGGGCGACAACGTGATCCTGACGCACGCCGTCCACGTCGACGACAACGAGATCGACCTGATGGCGCAGGCCGGCACGTCCGTCGCGCACTGCCCGACGACGGCGCTGAAGGTGTCGTATGGCGTCACCCAGATCGGCAAGTTCCCGGAGATGGTCGCCAGGGGCGTGAACGTCGCCATCGGCACCGACGGCAACAACGCGTCGAACTACTCCGACCTGATGCGGGCGACCTACCTGGTCGCCGGCCTGTTCAAGGACGCCCGCCGCGACGCGACCATGTTCCCCGCAGAGCAGGCCTTCGAGATGGCGACGCTCGCGGGCGCGCGCGGGCTTGGCCTCACCGACCAGATCGGTGTGCTGGAGGCTGGCCGCAAGGCCGACCTGGTCGCGCACGACACCGATCGGCCCGAGTGGCGCCCGCTGCTGAACGTGGCCAACCAGCTGGTCTGGTCCGCCGACGGCCGGGGCGTCCACAGCGTCTGGGTGGATGGCCGCCGGGTCGTCGAGAACTACCACCACACGACCCTCGACGAGGACCGCCTGTACGCCGAGGCGCAGGCCGCCGGCGAGGCCATCACCGCCCGCTCCGGCCTGCCGAACAAGGCCCGCTGGCCCCTGGTCTAACCGTCCCCTTTAACCGTTCCGACACGGAACCCGTAGACGATTTCACGACGCGCGCGTGCACGAGACGCGCGGAGACGAGACGCGAGAAGAGGCTATGACGGTACTCACCCCGCAGCTGCTGGAGTCTTTCGCCGCCTCCGTCCTGCCCACGTCCCAGGCCAGCACGCTGCCGGCTACCTGTTACACGGACGAGGAGTTCTTCGCCTTCGAGAAGGAGGCTGTCTTCGGCCAGGAGTGGCTCTGCCTGGGCCGCGAGTCCGATGTCCCGAACCCCGGTGACTTCGTCAACGTCGAGATCATCGGCGAGCGGCTCACCCTCGTCCGCGGCCAGGATGGCGCGGTCCGGGTGCTCTCCCCGGTCTGCCAGCACCGCGGCATGCTCGTCTCGGAGGGCCGGGGCAACTGCCGGGCGTTCAAGTGCGCCTACCACCACTGGACCTACGGCCTGGACGGCGGCCTCGTCGGTGCCCGCGAGATGGACCGCACGGAGGACTTCGACCG
Source organism: Pseudofrankia saprophytica (assembly GCF_000235425.2). NCBI lineage: Bacteria > Bacillati > Actinomycetota > Actinomycetes > Frankiales > Frankiaceae > Pseudofrankia > Pseudofrankia saprophytica. The sequence continues at coordinate 1,646,478 of NZ_KI912267.1, read as the reverse complement.
GTCCCGCTGGGGTCTGCCGTCGCTGCCGGTCGAGGTCTGGCAGGGCTTCGTCTTCACCAGCCTCCGGGCGGCCCCGGAGCCGCTCGCGCCGCGGCTGGCCAAGCTCGACGAGCTGTTCGCCCACTACGAGCTCGGCCGGTGCGTGTCCCGCAAGTCGTTCGAGAGCCCTTCCATGCCGTGGAACTGGAAGATCATGTTCGAGAACTTCAACGACGGTTACCACGCCAGCCGGCTGCACGCGGGCGTGCACGACTTCTGCCCGTCCAACCGCTCGTCGTTCCTGCCGTACGGGCCGGACGACGCCGCCATCGCCCGCACCAACGGGTTCCTGTTTCCCGACGGCGGTTTCAACGCGCTGCAGAAGGCGCTGCTGCCGATCTTTCCGGGGCTGACGCAGGAGGAACGCTCACGGGCGGCGTTCGCGCTGGTGCCGCCGACGCTGTGCCTCGGCGTCGCGCCCGACCAGGCGTTCTACTTCCTGATCCGGCCGAAGGACGCCGGCCACATCGAGGTCGAGGTGCACTACCTCTTCCACCCCGAGGCGCTGCGCGACCGGCTCTTCGAGGAGAGATTCCAGCTCTCCGAGGCCGGCGTGAACGGCATCGTCGCCCAGGATGTCCTGGCGACCACCGGCGTCCAGCGCGGCCTGACCAGCCGGTTCGCCCCGCGCGGCCGGTACTCCTACCTGGAGGAGGCGCAGCAGCAGTTCAACCAGTGGCTGGTGCGCCGCTACACCGAGAACTGGCCCGACGGCGGCCGCCGCACCTCGTCCGCCAGTACCAGTACCAGCGCCAGTACCAGCGCCAGCGCCAGCGCCAACCTTGGCACCGGAGTTGGCGCCGGCACCCCGGCCCTCGCGCCGATCTCCGACCCGACCGACCGTGAGGTTGCCGCATGACCACCACCGTCAGCAGCAGTACCAGCAGCAGTACCAGCAGCGCGGCCACGGGCAACGCCTACCTCGCGTCCACGCCGGAGACAGTCCGCTGGGGCTTCCTGCCGAACGCGGCGGCCGAGCCCGTCCTGCGCGTCGCCCCCGGCACCGCGGTCACCGTCGACACGGTCAGCCACGAGGGCGTCATGGAGGACCAGGGCCGCGACCCGGTGGCCTACTTCGGCTCCCACGGCGTGCGGCCCGAGGAGATCCCGGCCGACCAGGTCGCGATCGCCGCGTCCGGCATCGAGCACGGTTTCGACGCCGGCCCGCACATCGTCACCGGCCCGATCCAGGTCGACGGCGCCGTCGCCGGTGACGTGCTGCGTGTCCGCGTCGTCGGCCTCGAGCTGCGTGCCACGTTCGGCGTGATCAGCAACCGCCACGGCCTCGGCTGCCTGGCCGGCGAGTTCCCCGAGGGCACCGTCCGCCAGCCCGACGCCGACAAGGACCATCCCGAGCGCTACGGCTCGGTGCTCACCTTCACCCGAACCCGCACCGTCGGCGGCGTCGACTACGGCGTCCTGCCGTTCGGCAACCCCGGCCTGCCGAACGCGGAGGCAGTCTTCCCGCTCGCCCCGTTCCTCGGGATCATGGGCGTCGCCCCGGACACCACCGCCGCGGTCGGCTCCGTCCCGCCGGGGGCGCATGGTGGAAACCACGACATCGCCCTGCTCGGCGCCGGCAGCACCTTCTACCTGCCCGTGCAGGTCGACGGCGGCCTGTTCTACGTCGGCGACCCGCACTACGCCCAGGGCGACGGGGAGGTCGCGCTCACCGCGCTGGAGGCTCCGCTGCGGGCCACCGTCGTCCTCGATGTGCTCAAGGGCCACGATGCCGACCGGGTCATCGGCGCGCTGCGCGAGCCGTTCGGCGAGACCGACCAGTACTGGCTGCCGGTCGGCATGGACCGCGACCTCGACGAGGCGATGCGCAAGGCCACCCGCGCCGCGATCGGCTTCCTGTCGACCAAGGTCGGGATGAGCCGCGCGAACGCGATGGCCTACCTGTCCGCCGCCGCCGACTTCGCCGTCAGTCAGGTCGTCGACGACGTCAAGGGCGTCCACTGCAAGATCCGCAAAAGCGACTTCCCCGCCCTGTAGACCCCGCCGCCCAACGTCGGATCGTGGCAGATGGCGGAGCCCATAGGCTCCCTGAGGTGACACGCTCCGAACGTCCGGGTGTGTCACCTCAGAAGGCCCATAGAGGGCGCCATCTGCCACAGATTCACGATCAGATTTTTTGGGAGGGCGGGGGTGGGTGGGTTGGCGCACTCGGGCGGGCCGCCGACCCCGATCTGGGAGGTCATCACCGGCTACACCCGGTACTGGCTGGTGGTCGCGGCGCTTGACCTCGGCGTGTTCGAGGAACTGGCCGGCGGGCAGCGTCGCCTCGACGAGCTGGCCGAGGCGACCGGTGTCGCCGGCAGCCGGCTCGCCGTCGTGCTCGACTACCTCGTCAGCGTCGGGCTGCTGACGACGGCCGGCGACCGGCGCTTCGAGCTGACCCCGGCGGCGCGCGGCTACCTGCTGCGCGACGCGCCGCTGTCGATGGTCGAGATGGTCCGGTACTCGCCCGGACCGCGCACGGCCTGGCCGGAGCTGTCGGCGACGCTGCGGCGCGGCCGGCCGACCCGCTCCGTCGAGGACGACGCCGGCCTGTTCTACGGCCGGCTCGCGGCCGCGAGCGCTCCCACCCAGCAGGCCGTCGCCCGGGCCACCGCCGCCCTGCTGCCCGACCCCGGCCCCGGCGCGCTGGTCCTCGACCTCGGCGCGGGCGCGGCGCCGTGGGCGATCGGCATGCTGCTCGCCTGGCCGCGCGCCCGGGCGCTGGCGGTCGACCTGCCGACGATCACCCCGTTCGCCGAGGCGGCCGCCACCGAGCACGGTGTCGCCGACCGCCTGGACGTCCTCGCCGGCAGCTACCTCGACGCGGTACTCCCCATCGGGGAGGCGGCGGTCGTGACGATCGGCCACGTGATCGGCCTGCAGTCAGCCGACCTCGCCAAGGCGCTGCTGCTGCGCGCCCGCGGCGCCCTGCGCCCCGGCGGGTTCGTCGTCATCTCCGACTACTTCCGCCCCGCCGAGCCGCCCACCGCGCCCGACCTGGAGAGCAGCCTGCCGCAGTCGATGGCGCTCACGATCCTCGCCAACACCTACGAGGCGGAGGTCATCGAGCTGCCCACGCTGCTGTCCTGGCTCGCCGAGGTCGGTCTGGTCCCGTGGACGACCCGGCAGCTGCTGCCCGGCCAGCTCGTCGTCGTCGCCACCGAACCTGGTCAGGCGCCGCCGCCATGACGGGCCCCGACCTGGCCCGGCTGGAGGCGGATCTCGTCGCCGCCGCCCTCGACGGGGCCGAATGGCCAGGCCTGCTCGCCCAGCTCGCCGCCGCCGCGGGCCGCTCGGTTCGCCTCCTCGACATGACGGGCAACCTCCTCGCCGCCTCGGAACCGACCGCCTCCGGCCCCGCCGCCGACCAGACGGCCCGCGGTAGCACCGCCGTCGCCATGGCCGCGCTCCTGGTCGGCCCGGCTCTCGGGCCTGTCCTCAGCGACGCACTGGGGAGAGCGGACGCCCCGGTCGCCTGCCGCGACGGTTGGCGCGGTCATGGGGACCCGATCCGGATGGGCAACCGCTACCTCGGCGCCCTGCTCATCGAGGCGGCCACGGGGCAGAGTGCGGACGCGCGCGCCGGCCAGCTGGTCGCGGCCGCCTCGACGGCGCTGGCGATCGCCGCGGTCCGGCGGGAGGCGCACGCGGCGGCGCTCGCGCGGCGGGTGGACGTCGTGATCGACGACATCCGGCACGGCGCGGTCCGGCCGGCGGCCGAGTTCGTCCGGGTCGCCGAGAGCTTCGGCCTGGACGTCTGCATCCCACATGCCGGCGTCGCGCTGCAGTACGTGGGGAAGGATCTCGACGCGTGGGCGGCGGCCTGGGGGCCGATCGGCTTTCCGGTGCTGCGCGAGGCGGCGCGGGCCTGGACGCTGCTGTCCGGTGACGTGCCCGCCGAGCTCGCCCGTCTGTGCAGCCACCTCGCCTACCAGCTCGGCTCGCCGCGCGCGGTGCTGGCGGCCGCCGGGCCGGAGGCCCCCGGTGACCCGGCCGAGCCGGCCGAGACCGCGGCCTCGTTCCGCTCGGCGGACGCCGTCCTCGCCCTGCTGCGCACCAGCCACGAACGCGACCCGGACCAGGACAGGACCACGCTGCTGTTCGACGAGCTGGGCCTGGAGCGCCTGCTGCTGGGCGTCCCCGTCGCCAAGCTGCGCGCGTTCGCCGAACGCGCCCTCGCCGGCCTCGACCCGAGCGGCGTCGACCTGCTGTCGGCCTACCTGGAGACCGACGGCACCCTCGACGCGGTGGCCGCCCGCCTCGATACCCAGCCGGCGAAGCTGCGCCGCCGCCTGCCCACGCTCCTCGACGAGCTCACCGGCGCCCACCCGACGACGGGCCGCCTCACCACTCTGCACGCCGCCGCCCTCGCCCATCACCTGACCACGGCCGCCACCGTCCTTCGAGATCGTGACGGACGGGCGCGCACGACCGTTCGCGGTGCCGGACAAGCTGCCCAGGCTTCCACTGCGCCAGGCGCTCGCGCGTGTGCGCCTGCCGATCCACCTGGGTTGGTCCGACCCGGAGCGGATCTATGATCTCGCCGATCGGCAGCAACGTCACCGGGTGTACGAGATCGTGCTGCGCGAGGGCCAGCCCGAGGACATCCTCGCCTACGTCGACGGAGCACTGCTGGTCGACGCCTGGCCGGAGCTGGTCCTGCCAGCGCCGATCCGCCGCGCGTGGGAACGAGTCGTCGCCGGGTGATCACTCCGTTGTGACGGGCGGTGGCGATGTCACGCCTTGGCGGGTGTTCGCGACCAGACAAGGTGCCGCGCGGCGTCACGCGGGCGGGCCACTGAGCGACGGGTAGTCCTTGAGGTCGATGCCGGCGGCGAACTTGTCCGTCGCCTTGAGCATGGCCCGCAGCAGGAACTTCGACGCGAACGTCCAGTTGCGCATTCGGATTCTCGCCTTGCTCCCGGGCGCGAGGAACGGGCCCGCGTTGCCCTTTTTGGCGATCTTCGCGTAGTCGCGGAACTCCTCCTCGTACCGCTGGAAGGCGACCCGGTGATCCCCGCCCGCCGCCAGCAGTTCGCCGGCCAGGACGTGGGCGCCCACGATGGCCAGGCCGGTACCGAAGCCGCCCAGGGTGTTCCCGTACCCGGCATCGCCGAGCAGGACAACCCTGCCCCTCGCGTAGTGCTCGGTCTCCACCCGGCTGATCGAGTCGAGGTAGAAGTCGCCCGACTGCGGCACCCTGGACATCAGCTCGGGAATACGCCACTTGCCGCCACGGTAGGCGGAGACGAGTATCTCCTTCTGCCGCTCGGTGTCGAAGCGGTCGTACTCAAGTTGTTCCGAAGCGAAGACGAAGAACGCGGGGGCCTTGGGGCCGCCGAGCGCGGCCATCCGACCGGGCTCGTTGTACATGACGGCCTCGCCGTCGACGCCGAGGTCCGCTAGGGCGTAGTAGTGGCCGAGGAAACGCACGTGGTCGGCCTCGGCCCCAAAGGCGAGCCGCCGGACATTGGAGTGGATGCCGTCGGCGCCGACGACGAGGTCGAAGGTGCGCGGCGCGGCGCGTTCGAAGGTGGCGTGCACGCTGCCGGCAGTCTCGGTCAGTGAGGTGATGGAGTCGCCGAAGACGTACTCGCAGCTGCCCGCCGTCCGCTCGTACAGCAGCTGGGCCAGGTCGCCGCGGCGGATCTCGATCTCGCCGCCGGTGAACTCGCCGGGGATGACGGCCAGCGGCTTGCCGCTCGCGTCGATGATGGTCTGGTCGCGGCCGCCGGTCTGGCGCAGCCGGACCTCCTCCAGGAGGCCCATCCGTTCGAGGACCTCGCGGTGGGTAGCGCCCTTGAAGTCGACGGCCTGGCCGCCGGCACGCAGCGCGGCCGCCTTCTCCACGATGGTGACAGTGGCGCCGTAGCGGTTCAGCCAGTAAGCGAGGGCAGGGCCAGCGATGCTCGCGCCGGAGACGAGGACCGTCGTGTTCTTCATGTCCGGCAGCATCGCGGCGGGCGCTGACAGCCCACCGATGGTCGGCTGACGGTTACCCGCCCGCACCGTCAAGGGCTGTCAGCGCCTGCTCGGGAGTCATCGCCGCGCCCCGCGCAAACGCCTCGGCGAACGCCGCGGCACCCAGGCGCTCGCTCGCTTCCCGGGCGATCCCCGTCACGTCCACATCGCCCGCGACCGCCGTTCCGCGCAGCGCCACCGCGGCCCCGAGTAGCAGCGCGGCCCGCTCATCAGAGCCACTCAGCAGGGCCGCGCCTGCCTGTCCCTCGGCGGTGTCAGCGAGGACGGAGGCCAACGGGGAGGTCCGTGCCGCGGCCAACGCCTCGTCGTGCCGACGTAGCGCCTGAGCCGGTTCGCCGGCGGACCCGGCCAGGCGGCCGAGCGCGGTCAGGGCACGAGCCACGGTCGACTCCGTGCCGAAGTCGCCTGACTGCGCGGATTCCAGCGCCTGGCTGAGCCAGGTCCCGGCCGCACGCGTATCACCGCGCAGCCGGGCGATCTCGCCCAGCCCGAGCTGGACTGCCGGCGGTGTGCCCGGCTGGCCCGCCTGGGCGCTCAGCCCGACGGCCCGCCGGTAGTCGGCGCTCGCTCCGTCGAGGTCGCCTTGGCGTACCCGGCACCCGGCCCGTCCGCACAGCAGGTCCGCGTGTTCCTCCAGCGCGCCGAGCTGCTCCAGCAGCTCCAGCGCCTGGGACCACAGCTCGTGCGCACGTTTCCACTCGCCCCGCCAGCTCGCCACCTGCGCCAGCCAGTCGAGCGCCTGCGCGGTGCCCCACCGCTCGCCCAGAGCGCGGAACAGAGCGAGGACATCCAGCAACTCACGCTCGCCGTCGGCCGGCCGCCCGCCGAGCACCTTCAACAGGCCATGGCTCAGCCGGCCCAGGGCCACATTCCACGGATCCGAGCCAAGCAGCCGGTCGGCCCCGGAGACCGGCGAGACCGGCGGCCCAGCAGCCATGCCCCACAGCGCCGCACCGAAGGGGTGCAGCAGCGCCCGGTCACGGGTCCGCATGATCCGGCCCGCCCGCACCCAGTGCTCGGGCTTCGCCTTCGGCACGGCGTGCACGACGCAGCTGACGTACTCCTCCTCCAGCCCGTCGGGAACCTTGTCCTCATCAGGGAGCTTGGTGAGCAGTTCCGCGGCGGCCTGGCCGGCCTCGCCGCGCCGCCCGCTGAGCCACCAGTACGCGGCAAGCGCGGCGACCATCCGCAAGGCGGTCTCCCGGTCGTCGCGGACCGCCCAGTGCAGCGCGGCCATCAGGTTGTCGTGCTCCGCCGACAGCCGGGCCAGCCAGTCGAGCTGTTCGGACCTGCGCAGGTGCGGATCGGCGCGCTGGGCGAGCTCAAGGTGGTAGCGGGCGTGCGCGCGCCGCAACGGCTCCTGCTCGCCGGCCTGCGCCAGCCGCTCCGCGCAGAACAGCCGGATCGTGTCCAACATCCGGTAGCGCTCGCCGTCAGTCTCCACCAGCGACCTGTCCAACAGGTCGGCCAGCACCTCGTCGGCGTCGGCCACCTCGCAGACCGCCTCGACCGCGGCCAGCGAGGCGCCGCCGGAGAACACCGCGAATCGCCTGGCGAGCACCTGCTCGGCGGGGCCGAGCAGGTCCCAGCTCCACTCCACCGCGGCACGCAGCGTCTGCTGGCGGACCGCCGCCGTGCGGTCGCCGCGGGACAGCAACTGGAAGTGGCCGTGCGCGGCGAGCCGGTTCGCGATCTCGACGACGGTGAACTGCCGCAGCCGAGCCGCCGCCAGCTCGACCGCAAGGGGCAGCCCGTCGAGCGCGGCACATATCTCGACCACGGTCTGGACGTTGTCCTGCCGCACGGTGAAGCCCGGCCGCACGGCGGCCGCCCGGTCGGCGAACAGCCGAACCGCGGGGTAGGCCAGGGCGTCCCCCGCCGCCGTATTCGGCGGTGGCGTGTCCAGCGGAGCCAGCGGCAGCAGCGTCTCGCCGGTCAGCCCGAGCGGCTCCCGGCTGGTCGCGAGGATCGCGAGCCCGGGACACTCCGCCAGCAACGTGCGAGCCAGCGCGGCAACCGAGGCGATGACATGCTCACAGTTGTCCAGGACGAGGAGCAGCTCCCGGTCGAGCGCGGCCACCAGGCGGCGGGTCGGGTCCGTAGCGGGAGACCGGAAACCCGACTCGCGCAGCCCGACCGCACCCAGCACCGCCTGGGGCACTTGGTCCCCGCTGTCGAGCGGGGAAAGGTCCGCGAAGCACACCTCCGGACGCGCCCGTCCGGCGGACTCGATGACCAGCCGGGTTTTGCCGCTCCCACCCGGCCCGATGATCGTGACCAGCCGGGCGTCGCGCAGCTCGTCGAGCCGCGCGAGCTCCCGTTCTCTGCCGACGAAGCTCGTGAGCTGCGCGGCCAGGCCTTGCCGTCGGGAGGGCGGGGCGGCTTGCCGCGCGCGCAGGATCGCCAAGTGAGTATCAGCCAGCTCAGGCGAAGGATCGGCGCCGAACTCGTCCGCGAGTAGCCGCCGAGCCTCCTCGAACTCCGCCAGCGCCTCGGCCTGTCGCCCAGACGCGTGCAGGGCACGCATGAGCTGCCCTCGCGGCCGCTCCCGCAGCGGGTGGGCAGACACCAGTGCCCGTAGCTCGGCGACCGGGCTGCCCTCCGGCAGAGCGAGCTCAGCCTCGACAAGATCCTCGGACGCGGCGAGCCGCAGCTCCTCCAGCCGGGCGGCCTGCGCCTGACCGTAGGGCAGGTCGGCGAGAGCGGGCCCGCGCCACAGCTCCAACGCCGCCCTCAGCGCGGCGACGGCGCCGGCGTTGTCCCCCGCGGTGAGCAGCCGCCGCCCCTCCCGAGACAGCCGATCGAACCGATGGACGTCCACGTCCTCGGGGTCGACCGTGAGCCGGTACCCCGCACCCTGGAAGGCGATCAGGTCCGCGGGCAGGCTCCGGCGCAGCCGCGACACGTGCGCCTGCACCGCGCCCACGGCTCCATCGGGCGGGCCATCGCCATACTGGCCGGCGATGATCTGCTCCACGCCGACCACGCGCCCCGCGTTCAGCAGCAGAATCACCAGCAGCGCGCGCGGCCTGGGCCCACCGACGTGAATCGTCTCCCCGGTGGCGGACCGTACCTCCAACGGCCCGAGGATTCCGAACTGCATGGGTCGATTCTCCCAGCGTGCGGGCAACCACGACGTCGCCCCAGTGGCCGCACAAGCCGAACGCACTGCGGCGGTGCGTTGGGCCACCTGGCCCCGCACGTGCCACCGGCGGCGAGCAATCGGCCATCGGCCGTGAACGCCATGGACCGTTCCTGAGCGCAGTGCCGCGCCGGCTATGAGCATCGCCACCCCGGGTGTCCGGCCGGTTGCGAGCGTGCTGGCGCGGCCTTGTGGCGCGAGCACATAGGGGCTCGCGCGAGTGGTTTCTAGCATCCGGCCTATGACAGCCGAGCCGACCAGGCCGAGTGCGCGGACCCGGGGCGCTGACCTGCTCGTCGTGGGCGGGGACGTCGTGACGATGGACGCGGGGCGGCGGGTCGTCGCGGGCGGGGCGGTCGCGGTGCGCGGGACCACGATCGCGATGGTGGGGCCGGCCGCCGCGGTCAGGGCGGCGTTCCCCGGGACGCCGGAGCTGGACGCCACGGGGTGCGTCGTCACCCCGGGAATGGTGGACGCGCACCAGCACACCACCGGGGACCCGCTGGCGCGCAGCGCGATCCCGGACGACATCGACTCCCGGGCGTCGATCTTCCAGTGGGCGGTGCCGCTGCACGCCGCGCACGAGGCCGAGGACGACGAGGTCTCGGCGCTGCTGACCGCGGTCGAGGCGCTGCGGGCAGGGGTGACGACGATCGTCGAGCCGGGCACCGTCGCGCATCCGCTGACGGTCGGCGCGGCGCTGCGGCGGGCGGGGATCCGAGCGACGCTCGGCACCTGGGGCTGGGACGTCCCGGACGTGCCGTTCTCGCTGCCGACGGGCGAGGCGCTCGCCCGCCAGGCCGACGTGATCCGTGCGTTCCCGCCCGCCGGTGCGGGCGGGGATGGGCTGGTCACCGGTTGGGTGACGCTCGTCGGGCACTACCTGGCCAGCGACGAGCTGCTCGTCGGGGCCGCCCAGCTCGCCGAGGAGTTGGACACCGGCTTCACGATGCACCTGGCGCCCAGCGTCGACGACCGGCACGCCTACGCCGAGCGCAGTAGGCGCGGGCCGGCCGAGCACCTGGCCGAGCTCGGCGTCCTCGGGCCGCGGCTGTTGCTCGGCCACGCCGTCTGGATGTCCGAACGCGAGATCGCGACGCTCGCCGAGACGGGCACGGCCGTCGCCTGCTGCCCGTGGGCCTACCTGCGCCTCGGCCAGGGCCTGACCAGGGCCGGGCGGCACGTGCCGTTCCTGCGGTCCGGCGGGCGGCTCGCGCTCGGCTGCGACGCGCACAACGCGGGCGACAGGGTCGACGTGCTGGGCGCCGCCCGGCTGCTCGCCGGCCTGTCCCAGGACGCGCCGGTCGAGGGCGTGCCGTCGCTGCGCGCGCATGAGGCGTTCGAGGTGGCGACCGTCGGCGGCGCGGAGGCGATCGGGCTCGGCGAGGTGACCGGCGCCCTCGTCGAGGGCAGGCAGGCCGATCTCGTGGTCTTCCGCACCGACGACCCGGCCTGGGTACCGCTCGGCGACCATGCCCGCCAGCTCGTCTGGAACGCGCCGACCCACACCGTTCGGGACGTGCTCGTCGCCGGCCGACCGGTCGTCCGCGACGGCCATGTGACCACCGTCGACGAGGGTGAGCTGTGGGCGTGGGCGCGTGAGCGCTCCGCGTCCCTGCTCTCCCGCGCCGGCATCGAGATCCCCCGCTCCTGGCCGCTCGCCGCCGGCGAGTAGCCGTTGTGCCCAGACCCTCGCCCGTAGAAGGGATGGCCGGCCCATGAACACCACGACCTCGCCGACGTTGGAACCGGTCAGGGGGCCGTTCGTCTGGCGCGGCGACGAGCTGTCCGGGACCGACGAGTGGATCTTCCACCTGGGCGACGAGCAGGTCGCCGAACTGGAGGAGGCCGGGCGCCGGTTCGTCGCCGACGACCCGGACCTGCGGTTCGTCACCGCCACGGAGTACCCGCTGCCGGTCTGCGCCGAGGCGATCCGCGCGTTCGGCGCCGATCTGGACTCCGGCCGTGGCTTCGTGCTGATCCGCGGCCTGCGGATGGAGGAGTACGACGACACCCTGGCCGCCGCGATCTTCTACCTCGTCGCGCTGCACCTAGGCGAGCCGATGCGGCAGAACCTGCTCGGCGACGTCCTCGACCACATCGTCGGCGTCTCGGACAAGAAGTACACCGAGGGCGGCCTGCCGTCGCGTACCCGGGACAAGCTGCCGTTCCACTCCGACAGCTCGGACGCCGTCGCGCTGATGTGCCTGCGCCCGCCGGCCGCCGGCGGCCTGTCCAGCCTGGTCAGCGGTGCGACGGTCTTCAACGAGGTGCTCGCCCGCCGCCCCGACCTCGCGCCGCTGCTGCTCGAGCCGTGGCACTACGACTGGCGCCGCCAGGACCCGAACGCCCCGGCCGACACCTACACCTCGCCGATCGTCAGCTGGACCCGCGGCACGTTCAGCATGTACGCCGGCGCCGACATGATCGAGTCGGCGCACCGTTACCCGGGCGTTCCGCCGCTCACCGGGGCGCGGAAGGAACTGCTGGCGCTCGTCGACGAGATCACCTACGAGCCCGGGATCGCCCTGGACATGGACTTCCAGCCCGGCGACATCCAGTGGCTGCTGAACTACGCCGCGCTGCACTCGCGGACCGAGTTCGTCAACGGCCCCGACCGGGCGCGCCAACGTCACCTGCTGCGGATCTGGCTGCGCCGCAACGTCGACCGGCCGCTGGTACCCCGGTTCGGCAAGCACGTCGTCGTCGCCGCGCCGGACGCCCGCCAGGTCGGCCCGGGCGACGACACCGGCCGCTTCCGCATCGCCGCCGCCGCCACCATCCGCGAGCGCTGGGGCGACTGAGGTCGCAGGGCACACCAGAGGGAGCCGCGGGCACACCGGAGGGAAAGGAGACGCATGCCTGTCATCGACCTTGCTGATCGGAGTCCGGCGCAGCGGCAGGGGATCCTGTCGCAGCTGGTGGTGCCGCGGCCGATCGCGGTGATCTCGACGATGTCGGCGGACGGCGCCGTCAACGTCGCGCCCTACAGCTACTACATGCCGGTCTGCGGCCTGCCGCCGACGGTCGCGATCACCATGGGCACCCGCCGGGAGGCGACGCCGGAGCCGAAGGACACGTTCACGAATCTCGTCGCCAGTGGCGAGTTCGTCATCAACGTCGCCACCGCGCCGCTCGCCGAGCACCTCGAGACGATCGCCCGCGAGTACCCGGCCGGGGTGAACGAGGCCGCCCTCGTCGGCTGGAGGCTCAAGCCGTCGCAGCGGGTCGCGCCGCCGTCGCTCGCGGACAGCCCGGCGCAGCTGGAGTGCCGGGTCCGCGAGATCATCGACCGGGGCGACCCCGATGAGCCGTTCGCCGGCATCCACATCGTGCTCGCCGAGGTGATCTGCGTCGTCGTCGACGATGAACTGCTCACCGAGCCGAACCGGATCGATCCGGCGAAAATCTCCGCCGTCGGCCGGATGGGCTTTCCCTGGTTCGTGGTCGCCCAGCCCGAGACCATGATTGAGCTTGACCGGATCCCCTACGACCCGTCCGAGCAGATCCCGCCCGCGGCGCGGGTGCCGGCGGCTCGCTCGGAGATTGCCGGCATGTAGCGGTCGGGACAGGTCCGTGTAACGAACCGGGGGGCGGCCGGGACCGCCCGGAACGGTTGGTGCCGAAGGCACATGGGAGCGCGACGCGCGCTCGTCTAGCCTTCAGGTCAGTAAGGGGGCCCGCCCCGGACCCTCAGGGCGGGTCGCGCCTGCTGGCCGGTTCGTCCACTGGCCGGCGGAGACGGCCTTACAACGTCGTAGGCCGCGACATAACGATCTTTCACCAGCTCTTTCGCGGAAGGTACGACTACGACGTGACTGTTAGGTCTCTGCGCCCACGCGCCGCCGCTCTCGCCGCCGGGGCCGCCGCCCTGTCGATGCTCCTGGTCTCCGCCTGTGGCGACAACTCGGCCGACACCACCACGACCACGGCCAGCGGTACCCCGGCCGCGGCGAAGCAGCCCGACGTGAACGGCGACGGCAAGGTCGTCATCGGCATCCTCAGCCCCGGCGACACCAACGACAACGGCTACTACGAGAGCTTCGTCGCCTCCGCCAAGACCTTCGCCGACGACAAGGGCTGGAAGGTCATCACCCAGGACAAGCTCAACCCGGCGGACGCGGTGAGCGCGGCCCGCAACATGTGCCGGCAGAACGTCGACCTGGTCGCCGTCGGCGCGAGCGAGCTGAAGGACGCGATCCCGGTCGCCGCCGAGCCGGCCTGCGCCAAGACCAACTGGTACGTGGCCGCCGGTCAGGGCGTCGAGCAGACCCAGTACATCTCGACCTCGTCGGACGACGCCAACGAGAGCCTGCTCGCCGCCGGCTACGCCGCGGGCCTGCTGATGAAGGACAAGGGCGCGACCAAGGCCGGCTACGTCACCGGCCCCGAGCTGGACTTCTCCGTCGTCGCCTACAAGGCCTTCAAGGCCGGCGTCCGGATGGTCATCCCGAACGCGGACGTCGTCGCCACCTACACCGGCGACTTCGACGACTCCGCGAAGGGCCAGGAGGCCGCGCTCGCTCAGATCAACCAGGGCGTGCAGATGCTCTACCCGTACCTCGGCGGGGCGACCGACGCGGCCGCCAAGGTCGCGACCGAGCATGGCGTGCCCTCGCTCACCCCGGGCACCGACCGGTGCGGCGACACCACGGCCGACTTCGCCGTATCGGTGATCTTCAGCCCGGGTGACTACTTCACGGCCGCCCTCCAGTCCTTCGCCGCGGGCGACCTGAAGATGGGTGAGACCCGCAAATGGCGCATGGGCAAGGACGCCGTGCCGACCGTGAAGCTCTGCAAGGGCACCGACGCGCAGAACAAGGCCGTCGCGGACTTCATCGCCAAGGTCGGCTCGGGTGAGATCGTCCCGGCTGACGAGGTTGCCAAGCTCGCCAGCTGAGGACCGCCGAGGAGCGCTCGCTGGGACTGCCGAGCCGTGCTGGCTGGGACGGCCGAGGAGCGCTCGCTGAGAAGGCCGAGCCGCGCTCGCTGAGAACGGAGCGGAACCGACGATGACACAGACCCCGCGGGCCCCCCTGGCCTTCTCGATCGGCGGACCCGACCGGGGAGGCTCCTCGGGAGCCTCGCCGGCCGCGGCCACCGTCCCGGCCATCGAGCTGCGGGGCATCACCAAGCGGTACGGCCAGGTCATCGCCTGCGACGGCGTCGACCTGGCCGTCCGGCGCGGGGAGATCCACGGGCTGCTCGGCGAGAACGGCGCCGGCAAGTCCACCCTGATGAAGGTGCTGTCCGGGCTGGTCCGCCCGGACAGCGGGGTGATCCTGCGCGACGGCGTGCCGGTGGACGTGGCCGACCCGCACGTCGCCGCCGGGATCGGTGTCGGCATGGTCCACCAGCACTTCAGCCTGGTCGGCGCGCTCACCGTCTGGGAGAACGTCGTCCTCGGCGACGGCCGCGACGGCGGCCCCGCCGCCGCCGGGGCGAACGAGCCGCGCGGCGCCGGTTGGCTCGCCGGCCTGCGCGGGCGGCGCGGCCGGCTGCGCCGTGACGAGGCCTGCGCGGACGTCGTCCGCGTCGGCGAGCGCTACGGCATCACCGTCGACCCGCTGGCCCGGGTCGACTCGCTGTCCGCCGGGCAGCGCCAGCGTGTCGAGATCATCAAGTGCCTTCGCCGGGACCCGGACGTGATCGTGCTCGACGAACCGACGTCGGTGCTCTCGCTGGCCGAGTCCCGCGACCTGTTCGCCGTCCTGCGCCGTGCCGTCACCGGCGACGGCGCGACGCGGGACGGTACCGACGACGACGCCCCGGCGAAGGGGGTCGTGCTGATCAGCCACAAACTGGCGGAGATCCTCGGCGCCACCGACCGGGTCACCGTGCTGCGCCGCGGCAGGGTCGTCGCCCGCCGGGCGACCGCCGGCACGGACGCGGCCACGCTGGCCCGCGAGATGGTCGGCCGGGAGGTCTCGCTCGGCGAGGAGGCCGCCGCCCTTGGCCTGACTCCGGTCACGCCGGGAACGGGCGTGCCCGGCGTGACCGGTGCCGAGGTCCCCGCTGGAGAGAACACGGCTGCCGAGGTCGTCGCCGCCGTAGCCGGTAGGGCTGACCTGGCTCGGGACGGGGCGGCGGTGCTCGAGCTGGACACCGTCACCGTGAGCGCGCCCACCGGGGCGCCGCCGCTGGACGGCTTCACCCTCGGCGTGCGTGCCGGGGAGATCGTCGGGCTGTACGGCGTCGAGGGCAACGGGCAGTTCGCGCTCGGCGACGTGCTCGCCGGCCTGGTCGTGCCCGACCGTGGCGAGGTGCGGGTCGCCGGCAGGACCGTCGACCTGCGCAGGCCCGGCGCGCTGCACGCCGCCGGCGTCGGCGTGATCTCCGAGGACAGGCACCGCTCCGGCGTCGTGCTGGACATGAGCGTCGCCGAGAACCTGGTGATGACCGACCTCGGGCCCGTCAGTGGCAGGTTGCTGATCAGCCGGCGCCGACAGCTGCGGCACGCCGCCCAGCTCGCCGAACGGTTCGAGATCTCCTGCCCGTCGCTGGACGCGCCGCTGCGCACCCTGTCCGGCGGCAACCAGCAGCGGGTGGTGCTCGCCCGCGAGCTCGCGGGCCGGCCGGCGGTGCTGGTCGCCGCCCAGCCGACCCGCGGCCTGGACGTCGGCGCGATCGAGGGGATGTACGCCGAGCTGCGGGCCGCGGCGGCCCGCGGGGTGGCGGTGCTGCTCGTGTCGACCGAACTTGAGGAGGTCATGGCCTTGTCGCACCGGATCGCGGTGATCTCGGCCGGCCGGGTGATCGGCGAGCTTGCCCCCGAGGAGGCCGACGCCGAACGACTCGGCCTGCTCGTCGGCGGCGCGGCCGGTCCCGCCCCTTCGCCCGGCCTCGCCTCAGCCGGCGCGACGACGAGAGGTGGTGAGCGGTGAGCACCCAGACGCCGTCCCACACCAAGGACTCGGCCGGATCGGCCGGGTCGACCGGGTCGACCAGGCCGGCCGGCCTCGCCCGCTCCGGCGGCCCGCTGGGCTCCGTCGACCGCGCGGCCAGGGCGCTGCTCGCGCCAACCCGGTCCGGCAGCCCGCCACTCGCCGTCGCGGTGGTCACCGTCCTCACCGTCGCCGCCGCGCTCGGCATCACCGCCGGTCTGGTCGCGATCGTCGGTGGGACGCCCGGTGAGGTGTTCTCCTCGATGCTCGACGGCAGTGTCGGCAGCCCGGGCGCGTTCAGCCAGACACTGCTGGAGGCCACGCCGCTGCTGCTCGTCGCCGTCGGTTCCTGCATCAGCAGCCGCGCGGGCGTGTTCAACATCGGCCAGGAGGGTCAGCTACTGATCGGCGCCTCGCTCGGCGCCTACGTCGGCCTGCGCACCCAGGGGCCGCCGGCGCTGGTGCTGACCCTGACGCTCGTCTGCTCGGCGCTCGGCGGCGCGCTGTGGGCCGCGATCCCCGCGGTGATGCGCTACCGGCGCGGCGTCGACGTCGTCGTCAGCACCCTGCTCATGATCTTCCTCGCGGAGCAGCTGGTCAGTTTCGTCGTCAGCAAGCCCTGGCTGCTGCAGGAGACCCGCGTCGCCGGGCAGGTGGTCGCGCCGCAGTCCAACGCGCTCGCCCCGTCGTTCCGGCTGCCCGCCATCGGGGACTACCCGGGCCTGACGATCAGTCTCGGCGCCTTCCTCGCGCTAGGTCTCGCGATCGTCGTGGCGGTGCTGCTCGCCCGCGGCCGCTGGGGCTTCAGGCTGCGGATGCTCGGCCACAACCCCCTCGCCGCCCGCCACGCCGGCGTGCGCGAGGCCACCTTCGGCGGGCTGGCTCTCGTGCTCTCCGGCGCGTTCTCCGGGCTGGCCGGCGGGGTGGTGCTCACCGGCGAGGTCTACCGGCTGCAGCCGGGGATGTCGGACAACTACGGCTGGGACGGCCTGCTGGTCGCGCTGGTCGCCAGGGACAACCCGATCGCCGCGGTCGTCACCGCGCTGGTGTTCGGCGCGCTGCGCTCCGGCGGCGGCGTGCTCGCCTCCACCGGCGTGCCGGCATACCTGATCGACATCACCCAGGCGCTGCTGGTGTTCGCCTTCGTACTGCCGCCGGCGCTGCTGGCCCTGTGGCGGTCGGCCACCGACCGCCGCCGCCATGCCGCCGCCACCTCCGCCCAGGCCGCGCCGTCCGGGGTCGCCGCGTGAACGGCGAGCGCGGCTCGCCCGGCGCATGCGGCGTGCGCGACGCCTGTGGCGCGATCCACGGCGAACGAAGCGACGGGGGCGACGGGGGCGACGGGGGAGAGGAGCAGCGGCGATGATCCTGGATGACGGCGCGACGATCCTGTCGAGCGCGATCCGGCTGGCCGCGCCGCTGGGGTTCGCGGCCTGCGGCGAGTACCTGGCCGAGCGGGCCGGGACGATGAACATCTCCATCGAAGGGATGATGATCACCGGCGCGTTCACCGCGGTGGCGACCGCGTCGGCGACCGGCTCGGCGACGCTCGGGCTGCTGGCCGGGGCCATCGCCGGCCTCGTCCTCGGCGCGATCCACGGCACCGCGTCGCACCGGCTCGCGGTGAACACCTTCGTCGTCGGGCTGACCCTCAACGTGCTGGCGCTCGGCGCGACCAGCTTCTTCAACGAGAGCATGGACCTCACCGGCCACCAGGTCGCCCAGGTCAGCATCCCGGTCCTGCGCGACATCCCGCTCATCGGCGAGCCGCTGTTCGTCCAGCGCTGGCCGGTGTACCTGCTGCTCGGGCTCGTCCCGCTGACCTGGTACCTCGTCGAGCGGACCAGATGGGGCCTGGAGCTGCGCGCCGTCGGCGAGAACCCGCAGGGCGCCGACGTCACCGGCATCCGGGTCAACATCCGGCGCCGGCAGGCGCTGCTCTGGTGCGGCCTGTTCTCCGGGCTCGGCGGGGCGCACCTGGCCGTTGGCGCGGTCGGCTCGTTCAACGACAACATGACGGCGGGCCGCGGCTACCTGGTGATCGCCGCGGTCATCTTCGGCGCCTGGCGGCTGCGCGGCACGATCCTCGGCGTCGTCCTGTTCGGACTCGCCGACGCGATGCGCCTCGCCCTGCCCGCCGTCGGCCTGAAGCTGAACAGCCAGCTGCTGATCGCCGCGCCCTACCTGCTGGCGCTCGCCGCGATGGTCCTGGTCGTCCGCCGCACCCGCCAGCCCGCCGCCCTCGGCAAACCCTTCACCCGCGGCATCGTCTGACACGGCGGCAGCTCAATCTTTGCTGGTCTTCCGCTTGAAGGACGGGCCCTGCCGCGCGGCCCGCCCCCACCATGTGGGGGCGGCCACCGCGCGCCTACTGGTATTTCAGGTCCCTACAGTTCTTGCCGTGGCAAGGGTGTTGGTGACGGGAATGTCGGGCGTGGGGAAGAGCACGGTTTTGCGCGAGCTTCATCGCCGCGGACACCTGACGGTGGACACCGACTACGGCGGCTGGGAGCTACCCGACGGCAAGTGGGATGAACGACGTCTGGCCAGGCTGCTGGCCGAGCATTTGGATCTTGTCGTCTCGGGCTGCGTGGAGAACCAGGGACGGTTCTACGACCGCTTCGAGCACGTCGTTCTCCTCAGCGCTCCGGTTCACGTACTCATCGACAGGGTGCGGCTGCGAACGAACAACCCCTATGGCAAGACCGTCGAACAGCAGGACGAGATCATCTACTACGCCCGTACGGTCGAACCGCGGCTGCGGAAGGGATCGACCCTGGAGCTGGACGGGCAACGGCCCGCGGCCGAACTCGCCGACGCCATCGAACTCCTCATGACGCGAGCGCCCTCGGCCCGGCCGGGGCCACGCGGTGGCCGCGGTGGCCGTGACGGGTTCGCTGGGTAGCCCCGGCCGGGCCGAGGCGGTGGCGTGGGGGCTGTCGAACCCGACAGGGGGACTGTCTGACCCGACAGGTATTGTCGCGGTATGCCCACGAACGAGCACGAGACGCCACTGGACCTGGTCCGTCTCGATCCGTCCCTGCCTGCCTGGGTGCAGACCGAGGTGTTCGGCGACGTCGCGCCCGCCTTCGACCACGCGGAGCTCGTCGACCCGAACGTCCGTCCGAGCACCTACCAGAGCGACGCGATGGTGGTCTTCCGCGACAAGAGCAACAAGGCTGTGCACGCTCTCGTCTACGAGATCCAACGCGGTCGGGACGTTGTCAAGCTGGCCACTTGGAAGATCTACGTCGGCCAGCTGGAGGCCAGGTTCAAGGTCCAGGCCCCGTTGCTGGTCCTCGTACCTGACCGCGCTACCGCCGCCTGGTACGGGGACAAGATTGCTGGTCAGACGAGCAGCGGCGCCCTGCCGGTTCCGCGGTTCTTCACGCCGGCCGACCTGCCGCGAGTCGTGAGAGAGGAGGCTGCGGTGGCCCACCCCGCGAGGACGCTGTTCGCGGACCTGTGCAACCTCGATGTGGACGCCAAGAACGTCGACGAGATGTTCCCCGCCATGCTGGCGGCGCTCGCCCAGCTGGACCCCGCCAAGTGGCTTTTCTACGATGATGAGATCAAGGGCCGCCTCTCTGAGGCTGCCCAGAAGCGATGGGAGACCTTCCTCATGACCACCGCCATCGGTCGGAGGTACCGGACCCGCGTCTACAACGAGATCGACGCGACGGCCGAGGCTCGAGGTCGGGTCGAGGGTCGGGTCGAGGGTGTGGCGCGGGCGACGCTGGCGCTGCTTGAGAAGCGTGGCGTTGCGGTGCCCGCGGAGATCCAGGACCGTATCTTGGCCTGCACCGACACGGAGCAAGCCGACCTGTGGTTCGACCGCGCGTTCACCGCGGCGACCGCGGAGGACGTCGTCCGGGGCGAATGATCCGGCGCGTCTCCGCGGATGGCGGGGGCGGGACGGTCAGGTGCCGGATTCGCTGGCGCGGCGGGCGTCGCGCATGGAGCGGGCATCCTGGCCGGCGAGGGAGTCGGCGCCGACCTCGGCGTTGTGGGCGTGGGCCAGGTGGTGCAGGCCGAAGACGGAGTCCATGCCGGTCTGCAGTCCCATCAGGTCCTCGGCCTGGTTGACGGCCTTCTTGGTGAGGGCGAGGCCGAGACGCGGCATGGTGGCGATCCGCTCGGCGATCGACGTCACGTCGGCGGCCAGCTCGGCGCGTGGGACCACCCGGTTGACCATGCCCAGCGCAAGGGCCCGCTGGGCGTCGAACCGTTCGCCGAGGAACAGGAACTCCTTGGCGGCCCGCGGGCCCATCACCCATGGGTGGGCGAAGTACTCGACGCCGGGAATGCCCATCCGCACCACGGGGTCGGCGAAGAACGCGTCGTCCGAGGCGACGATCAGGTCGCAGACCCAGGCGAGCATCAGCCCGCCGGCGATACAGGCGCCGTGGACCTGGGCGATCACCGGCTTCGGCAGCTCCCGCCACCGCCGGCACATCCCCAGGTAGACCTCCTGCTCCCGGGCGAACCGGCTCTGGGCACCGCTCTCACCGACGTGGTCCCACCACAGGCCCGCGCGTCGGTCGAACGACCGGTCGATGTCGCGCCCCGGCGTCCCGATGTCGTGACCGGCGCTGAAATGCCTGCCCGCGCCCGCCAGGATGATCACCTTGACGGCCGGGTCGGCCGCCGCCCGGTAGAAGGCGTCGTCGAGCGCGTAGGTCATCTTCGAGTTCTGCGCGTTGCGGAACTCCGGCCGGTTCATCGTGACCCGCGCGATCGCGCCGTCCACCTCGTAGAGCACCACCGGTACCTCGGTGGCAGTGACGACGGCCGCGTCGGGCTCCGGCTCGCTCCTCGCCCCGGCATCGGCCCCGGCAGCTGGCGTGGGCGCGGCGGGGTCGAGGGCGGGGGCCGTGGCCTGCTCGGTGCGCGCCGGCTGGCTCTGCGCGCCGATGCCCGCGACCCGGGTGGCGTCCGCGGCCTGCGCCAGCGCCGTCGTGTCGGCGACCGTGGCCACAGGGGGGAGATCCGGCGCCGCCGGCCGGAAGGTCCGCTCGGTCATCGCGATCTCCTTCGCTCGCGCGGCTCGCCGTGCCCGGGGCCGCGCCACCTTGGTGATGAGTGTGGTTCACCGCGTCGCCCGCCATCGGGGAAACGGGACAGGTTCCATGCCGCCGCCACGCTCGTTATGGCGCCTCAGCAGCCGCGGCCGCGTCCCGCAGGCCGAGGCCGCGGGCCAGGTAGGCGCGATGCCAGGCCGGGTCGCCAAAGGCGGGGATGAGCGCCCAGGCGCGCTTGGCGAACAGGTGCAGGTCGTACTCGGTGGTGTAGGCGATCGCGCCGTGGCACTGGATCGACGCCCGGGCCGCCAGCCGGGCGGCGTCCGCGGCCAGCACCTTCGCGACGCTGGTCCCGTCCCGCCCGTCCCGCCCGTCCCGCGCCTCCGGTGGCGGACCGGCGGCGAGACCGCGGGTGGGGGAGTGGGCGTCGGCCTGTTCCCAGCCGGCGGCGAGCACGGCCGGGCGGGCGAACTCGACCGCGAGGTGCGCCGACGCGAGTGCGTGCTTGATCGCCTGGAAGCTGCCGATCGGGACGCCGAACTGCTGGCGCTGCTTCACGTACGCGACCGTGATCGACAGCATCCGGGCGGCCAGACCCACCAGCACCGCGGACGTTCCGAGCGCCGTCCGCCACCATGCCGCGTCGGCGGCGGACCGGGCGGCCTCGGGGTCGCGCACCAGCACAGTGCCGGCGTCGTCGGCCGGCGCGGCCATGAGCCGGGCCAGCGCCCGGGCGCCGTCGACGGTCGTCACCGGCTCCAACGCCAGCTCACCGGCGGCGAACAGCCGTAAGCCGCCCCCGGGCGAGCTGGAGCGGCCTACGGGAAGGATGACCAGATCGGCCTGCTGGCCATGCGGAACCAGCGTCTCGCCGGCCGCCGTGGTGGTGCCGACCGTGGTGGCGCCGACTGCGACGAGGGCCCGGCCGGCGAGGACGTCGGGCAGCGCGGGATGGTCGGCGGCGGCCAGCAGCGGGGCCGCGTAGATGATCGTCTCGACGGCGGGCACCGGCAGGCCGACGTAGCCGACGCGCTCCAGCAGCGGGACGACGTGCCCGAGGTCGAGCCCCAGCCCACCGGCGTCCTCGCCGACGAGCGCGCCGACCACTCCCTGGTCGGCGAGCGTCGTCCACACCTTGCGCATCTGCTCCGGCCCGGCCGGGCGGAAGCCTCGGCCGGCGTCGGGCCAGGCGGCGCGGATCAGGTCGGGCGTCGCCTCGGCGTCGAGGACCGCGCCCGCCGCCGCGAGCAGCGCCACCGCCTCCTGGTCGAGCTCGAAGTCCATCCGGCCCCCTTTCTCCGGTCTGGTCTGGTCCGTCTGGTCGTGCTTTCGGTCCTGTCGTGCTTCTTTGGTCGGTCTTGCTTTCGGCCGGGGCGGGTCAGGCGCGGGGCAGGCCGAGCAGGCGTTCCGCGACGACGTTGCGCTGGATCTCGTTCGTCCCGGCGTAGATCGGGCCAGACAGCGAGAACAGGAAGCCTCGGCTCCACGGCCCGTCCACCTCGGCGCCCTCGCCGAGCAGGTCCAGCGCGGTCTCGTGGATGCGGACGTCCATCTCCGACCAGAACAGCTTGTTCAGGCTGGACGCGGGCCCCGGCTGGCGGCCGCGCAGCATGCCGCTGACCTGGTGGAGCGTGAACAGCTGGTATGCCCGCGCGTCGATGTGGGCCTGCACGACCCGGTCGCGCAGGGCGGGCGAGGCGCCGCCGGGGACGGAGCGGGCGAGCTCGACCAGCCGGTTCGCCGTGGCCAGGAACCGGCCAGGCGGGCGCAGGGTCAGGCCCCGCTCGGAGCCGGTGGTCGCCATGGCGACCTGCCAGCCCTTGCCAACGCCGCCGAGCACGTTCTCGTCCGGGACGAACACGTCGTCGAGGAACACCTCGGCGAAGCCCTCGTCGCCGTCGAGCCGGTCGAAGCCGCGGACCGTCACCCCCGGCGCGTCCAGCGGCACCAGGAAATAGGTCAGGCCGCGATGCCGGCCGGCCGTCGGGTCGGTGCGGAACAGGCCGAACAGGTGGGTGCAGAACGCGCCGCGGGTCGTCCATGTCTTCTGACCGGACAGCCGCCAGCCGCCGCGCTCGTCGTCTCGCACGCCAGCGGAGCGCAGCCCGGCGAGGTCGCTGCCGGCGCCCGGCTCCGACCAGCCCTGCGCCCAGGTGTCCAGCCCGGCCGCCATCCGGGGCAGGACGCGATCCTGCTGCTCCGGGGTGCCGAACTCGAACACGGTCGGGGCGAGCAGGAAGATCCCGTTCTGGGTGACCCGCTGCGGCGCGCTGGCGCGGGCGTACTCCTCCTCGAAGACCAGCCATTGCCACAGGCTTGCCTCGCGGCCGCCGTAGCGCTCCGGCCAGGAGACGACCGCCCAGCGGGCAGCGAAGAGCTTCGCCTCCCACTCCAGATGGGCGGCGAAGCCCGCGCGGGTGTCGCCGGACGGCAACGGTGCCGCCGGCACGTTCGCGCTCAGCCAGGCCCGTGCCTCGACGCGGAATGCCTCATCCTCGTCCGACCAGGTCAGGTCCATCAGGCGCGGCCGCCGTCGCCGTCGCCGGCCGGCTCGTCGCCGGCCGCGGTGTCGGCCTTCGCGTCGACCGGCTCCTGCGGCCTGGCGGGCCCGGGGGAGGAGCCGAAGCCGGCGCGCACCTCGTCGGCGACGCCGGCGAGGTTGAGCTCGAAGGTGAAGCCCTGCTCGTAGCGGTAGCTGCGCTTGACGTCCCAGGGGTCGATGCCGTTGAACGCCTCCTTCGCCATCCGGATCACCCGTGGGTCCTTCGCGGCGATCTCGGCGGCGAGCGCGTGCGCGGCGTCGCGCAGCCGCGCGCGGGGGACGACGGTGTGGACGGAGCCGAAGGCGTGCAGTTCGGCCGCGGTCGCCGTGGCGGAGGTGTACATCATCGCCCGGGCCTTGAGCTGCGGGACGAGCCGGGAGAGATGGGTCGCGGCGCCGAGCGCGCCCCGGTCGACCTCGGGGAGCCCGAAGGTGGCGTCCTCGCTCGCGACGATCACGTCCGCGTTGCCCACCAGCCCGATCCCGCCGCCGAGGCAGAAACCGTGCACGGCGACGACCACCGGCACCGGGCAGTCGTAGACCGCGGCGAACGCGGCGAAGCAGCCGCGGTTCGCGCCGATGAGCGCGCCATGGCCCGGATCGCGCTGGATCTCCTTGATATCCACGCCCGCGTTGAACCCGCGGCCCTCAGCTCGCAGCACCACCACCCGTACCGCCGGGTTGGCGCCGGCCGCGCGCAACTCATCCGCGAGGGCGTACCACCCGGCCACCGGCAGCGCGTTCACCGGCGGGTAGTCGACGACGATCTCGGCGATTCCCGCGCCGTCCACCACCGTCGTGATCATTTTGCCTCCAGCACCCAGGTCGCCATGCCCGTCGATCGTCGGCGCGCCCGGGCCCTCGCCGTCCGTGACGCGCCCCGAACCCCCGGAGGCTTCCGCACCGTGTGGACTCTAACAAGCGCTTGGTTGGCAAACCACCGGTTGCGGCCGGCCGGGCCTATGGCCGGTGTAGGTTCCCCCGTTGATCAACGGGGGAACCTACACTCTCCAGACCGGAGTCGGCGTGCTCCACTACGGCTGGCGGGATCCCTATGCCGGAGCGGCGACGTCCATGGTCGTGCGTATCCCCAGATCAGCCGCCGCAGCTTCACCGTCGTCGGACCCGTCGACGAGGTGGTGGAAGCGGTGACCGGGCTCCTGGTGACCTGCCACTACTTCTATCGCCCTCCCGGGCGCGGGGCGGCGGCCGTTGCCTGGCGTGAGGAACGACCCGACCTCGTCGCGGCTGCGGCGGAGCCGTCTGTCGCCTTGGCGATCTCGCGTGCTGTCGAGCGCGGGGCCAGCGTCGATGCGCTGATCGACGAGCTGCGGCCCCTGCTCGGAGCGATAGCACTGGGATCTTGAAGGTCGTCCCGTGAGCTCGGGCACCAGCCCCGATCAGCTAGCCAGGGCGTGTGCGATCTCCCAGGCGATCGCTTCGAACTGGCTGTCGTGCTGGGCATGGCCCCAGAGCGCGTCATCGACGCTGCGGACGAAGCTCCAGGCGTGGACTTTCGTCCGGTCGAGTCCGTTGGCTTCCGCGAGGGTGTCGATCCGCCAGCGGACTGCGTGGGTGGGCTGGCGGCTGGCGGTGATGTCGTCCCAGCGGTTCCGCAGCAGTGGTAGCAGGTCGTATTCGGGAGCGCCGGCGAGTGGTTTGGGGTCGATGGCGTTCCAGGGCTGGCGGGCGCCGGCGAGGACGTTGGCGAAGTGAAAGTCGCCGTGCAGCAGGACCTGAGGCGCGGTGTCGCGCGCGAGGTGGCCGCAGGTCTCGGTCGCTGCGTCGATGAGGCGGGCGGGTCCCGGTTCGCCGAGTCGGCGCCATTCGTAGGACAGCGTCTGTTGCCACCGCTCGGCGGTCGCCGCGGTCGTCGGCAGGCCGGCCGGAGCAGGGATGTGCAACTCGTGTAGGACCGACGCAGCGACACGGAGGGCGTGGGCAATCGGCTGGTGCTCCAGGGTGGTGGAGGCGTCGAGGCGTTCGAGGAGCATCGCGCCTCGCCGCTGATCGACAGCTAGGAGCAGGACCGCGCCGTGGCCTGACCAGGCCTGCAGCGCGGCTGGCTCGTGGCGGGTTTCCTCGTCGGGCCAGGAGACCTTCAGCATGCAGTCCTCGCTGGTGTGCCGCCGGACGGGCAGCACGAGTGCGACCTGGCCGTGCCTTGGATCGCCGGCCTCTTCCAGGCCCCAGACGGTGAGCACGTCGGCGATGAGGGCGGGAAGTTGTTCGAGCCAGCGGCGGCCGGCGTCGCCCTCACGGGCTGCCGTCAGCGCTGTGAAGGCTGGCGGTATGCGGATCACGCCCTGAACTCAACACTCAACCGGACGTCGGCGTTGCGGGCGGGCGGCTGCCGGGCGGTCTGGTCATGGCGTCGGCCACTGCTGGCAGTCCCGCGCGGCGGGCGCTCCGGTGCGGCGGCTTGGGGGCTATGGCCAGAGGAGTCGCATGATGTCCATCAGGGTCGGGCTGGTGTTCCTGGCCAGTTGCTTCCGGTCCTGCGAGCGGGGTTTTCTGAGCAGAGGACGCAGGTCGTCGACGGCCGGCCCCGGGTCGGGGAGTTCGAGTATCCGCAGCGCGGTGGTCGTGCTCGCCGCAGCCACCGCGGCGCGGACGGGAGCACGGCCATGGACGGGGTTGATGCCGGCGGGTTCGCGGAGGTAAGCGGTGCGCACGTCCGTCGGTAGCGGGCTCTGGGGTCCGCCGAGGGCGCGGTAGTCGATCTTCCTTACTAGGCCGTTTCTCGTGGATCAAGATAGTTCGGCCGGCCACCGAAGTTCGACAAGAAGCGCTACAAGAACCGCAACGTCGTCGGAGCGGTTCTTCAACCGGCTCAAGCAGTGGCGCGCGCTGGCGACCCGCTACACCAAGCGCGCCCACTACTTCTACAACGAGATCATCATTGCGTCGATCTTCATCTGGCTCAGATGATCCACGAGAAACGGCCTAGCCGTCGCAGGGACGACTGAGCTGGCCGACGCCTACGCCGCCGCGAACCTGGACGAGCTGCCGGTGGACCGGGCGATCGCCCGGATCGTCAGACAACCGTGACGATGTTTCTCGACGGCACACGCAAGGCATAGATCGCGGCGCAGGTCCGCCTTTCAGACCTTCGCGGCGGTCTGCACGGTCCTGCCCCAGGGGAAGCTCTGGCGTTGCGTTGCCCGGCACGGGGCGGTCAGCCTGGCGAGTTCCACACCAGTGGCGCCTGCTGGATCCAGGTGTCTTGCTCCACGGCGTCAAGGAGGAATCCGGCGAGGTCGGCGCGGTTGATCCGACGACCGGGCTTGGCGGTGCCGGCCTCGGCCGCTCGCACATGGCCCGCACCTGGTTTGTCGCTGAGCACGACGGCCCTGGCCAGGGTCCAGTCGGTGCCGGAGGCGCGAACGACACTGTCGACGCCGGTGTGATCGTCAAAGGAGAACTTGACGTTGGACAGCTTAATGGCGGCCTTGGCCACGGGGTTGAGCCGTGCCCAGTCATCCCCGGCGCCCTGGGTGGAGACCAGGACGATCCGTCGAATTCCCTCCTCGCCCATCACGGCCAGGGTGTCGCGGGCAGCGTCGGTCATGAAGGCGGGCGGGCTGATGGGCTTGGCCCAGGGATTGTCGGAGGCGCGGGCGTTGTTGAGTGCGCTGATCACCGCGTCGGTTCCCTGGGCGGCCTTGCGGATGTCGTCGATGTTCGCGGGCGTGCCTTGGATCAGCTCGACCCCAGCTGGGGCCTGGACGGCGGCAGGATTGCGCACAAGCGCCCGGACGCGGTGGCCGCGGGCCTGATGGCGGTCCTCGTCAGCGGGGGGCGGTCCAGGCCGACTCCAGGGCGCGGTCGAGGACCTGGCGCCAACCCTCCGGGGCGGCGGGGGCCCGGCTGGCCGCACCCGCCAGCCACAGCAGGCAGAACAGATCGTCCTCTGTGAAGCTCGACGAGAGTGATCCCTCGTCATGCGCCGCGCGCACGAGGTCCCGTCCGAGCGCGGCCGCGCGGTCACATTCGCCCTGCAACGCCAGCGCGTCCGGGTACCGGCGCAGGAACGCGTCGTTCAGGGCGGGATCGGCGACCTGGATGTCGATCATCGCGTGGACGAACGTCTCCAGGCGCTCCCGCGCCGTCTCCTTCGCCTGAACGCTGGTTCCCAGGGTCTGCAGCTTCCGGGCGGCGATGTCGGGCATGACCGCGTCGATGAGGCCCTCGCGGGAGCCGAAGCGGTGGTAGAGGGTGCCGATGCTGACGCCCGCGGCCCGGGCGATCTCGCCGAGCGACGCGTCGAGCCCCGTGGTCAGGAAGATCTCGAGCGCGGCGGCGCGCAGTTTCGCGGCGTTGTCCCGCGCGTCACGCCGTACGGCCTTCGGTTCCGCCTTCGCTTCCGTCATGTCCATCCCGACTCATTTTGAGGGCTACTCAAGTTAGCTGGTAGCCTCCGATCCTGAGAGACCCTCAACTTACTGGAAGGTGGTCCTCCGATGACGCCGTCCGCGGATGCCCCGACATCCACCCGACTGACGATCGACATGTGGGCGGACGTGCTCTGCCCCTGGTGCTACATCGGCGAGCACCGCCTGAGCCTGGCCATCGAGCGGTCCCGGCACGCGGCGGACATCGACCTGCGGACCCGTACCTTCCAGCTCGACCCGACGGCCACGACGGCCGTCTCGCCGACCGTCGACCACCTGGCCAGCAAGTTCGGCGTGCCCGCCGCGCAGGCCCGCGCGATCGAGGAGGGCATGGCCGCGGAGGCCGTGCGCGACGGCCTGCCCTACGCGGTCGACCGCCCCTATAGCGGCACATTCGACATGCTGCGCCTCGTGCACCTCGGCGCGGAGCACGGCGTCGCCTGGGAGTACCTGCGCGGCCTGCAGGCCGAGGTGTTCACCGGCAACCAGGAGGCGTTCGCGCCCGACACCCTCGTTCGGGTCGGCGAGAACCTCGGCATCCCGGCCGACGAGATCCGCGACGTGCTCGCGACCGACCGCTACGCCCAGGCCGTGCGCGCCGACCACGACGCCGCCGTGCGGCTGGGCGCGCGCGGCGTGCCGGTCACCGTCCTCGGCGAGCGGCTCGGCATCCCCGGGGCGGTCAGCGTCAGCCAGTACGCCAGCGCCATCGACCGGGCCTGGGAGCAGATCCATGGCTGACGAGAGACCCACGCCCGAGGCGCCGCTGGAGTTCCTGGTCCAGGACGAGCCGATCGGCTACTGCGACGCCGAGACCGGGATCTGCGCCCCGGCCGCGGAAGTCGTGTCCACCACTGGCCCCGAGAGCGGCTCGCCGGAGCGTTGACACTCCGGCCCCGGCGGCGGCCGCCGGCAGCCCTCGTACGTCACCCACCGTTTCAGCCACCCATCAACCAGAAGAGAGCGATATGCCTGTCATCGCCATCGTCGGAGCCGGCCCCGGCATGGGGCTCGAGATCGCCCGCGCCTTCGGCGAGAAGGGCTTCACCGTCGCCCTGGTAGCCCGCACCGCCGCCAACCTCGACGCGCTCGTCTCCACGCTCACCGGCGAGGGCATCGAGGCCGCCGGGTTCACCACCGCGATGGCCGCCGCCGCCTGATCGCGGCGGCTCCTCGAGCCCCGATCCATCGGAAGGAGGTGCGGAACGGGGACCCGGCCGCCGCCGACCGCCACGGCCGAACACTGAGCGGTTGGGAACGCGCGTGGCACCTGGCTCCGGAGCATGCGCTCAACCAGTTCCTCTGGCATGTGCCGCCGCTTGCCGTGATCGCCAGCTACTTCTACGCCGCCCTGCATTTCGTCGTCACGCCGGCGGTCCTGATCTGGCTGTACCGCCGCCATCCCGACAGCTACCGCGCGGCCCGCACGACGCTCGCCGTCGCGACCCTCGTCGCTCTCCTGGGCTTCTGGCTCTTCCCCACGACACCGCCGCGACTGCTGCCCGGCGGCGCCTTCCACGACACGCTCGCCGACACCCACCGCTGGGGCTGGTGGGCCGGAGAGGGCAGCGCACCCCGCGGTTTCGGCAGCCTCACCAACCAGCTCGCGGCCATGCCGTCCCTGCACGTGGGGTGGGCGCTGTGGTCGGGCTGGCTCATCGCCCGTCACGCCCGCAGGCCCGTGATCCGAGCCCTGGGCGTCGTCTACCCGCCGCTGACCGCGCTCGTGGTCATGGGCACCGCCAACCACTACCTCCTCGATGCCATCGCCGGCGGCGTCGTCGTGGCCCTCGCCGCCGCGGCCGTCCGCTCGTTCTCCCACACCCAGCACGCGAAGGAGACTCCCGTGACCCTCGACACCACACCCGCCGACACCGCACCCGCCGACAGGGGCCACCCCCCCAACCCGCACCATGCGCGCCGGTGGCTGATCCTGGGCGTCCTCGGGATCGCCCAGCTCATGGTCGTCCTGGACGCCACCATCGTGAACATCGCGCTGCCGTCCGCGCAGAGTGCGCTGCACTTCTCCGACTCTTCGCGACAGTGGGTGATCACTGCCTACGCGCTCGCGTTCGGCAGCCTGCTGCTGCTCGGAGGCCGGATCGGCGACCTGTTCGGCCGCAAGCGGATCTTCCTGATCGGGCTCGTCGGGTTCGCCGCGGCATCCGCGCTCGGCGGTGCCGCATCCAGCTTCGAGGTGCTCGTCGTCGCCCGCGCCCTACAGGGGCTGTTTGGCGCCCTCGTCGCTCCGGCCGGGCTGTCGCTGCTGGCCACCACGTTCACCGACCCCGACGAACGCGGCAAGGCGTTCGGGATCTACAGCGCGATCGCCGGCGCCGGCGGCGCCATCGGTCTCCTGCTCGGCGGGGTCCTCACCGAATACCTGTCCTGGCGCTGGTCCCTCTACGTCAACGTCGGCTTCGCCGCCGCCGCCGCCGTCGGCGCGCTCATCCTCCTGCATCACGAGCGGTCCGCCGACCGGCCCCACCTCGACATTCCCGGCGCCGTGACCGTCTCCGGCGCACTGTTCGCCCTCGTCTACGGCCTGTCCCACGCCGACACGGACGGCTGGCGCGACACCACCACCCTCGCGTTCCTCGCCGCCGGCGCCGCCGGACTCGCCGTGTTCACCATGCTGCAGGCCCGGGTCGCCCACCCGCTGCTGCCGCTGCGGGTGCTGCGCGACCGCGACCGCGGCGGCTCCCTGCTCGCCATGCTCACCGTCAGCGTCGGCATGTTCGCGGTGTTCCTGTTCCTCACCTACTACCTGCGCAACACCCTGGGCTACTCCGCGATCAGGACCGGGTTCGCGTTCCTCCCGTTGGTCGGCGCGACGGCGGTCGGCGCCACGCTCGCCACCAGCACGCTGGAGCCCCGCCTCGGTTCCCGACGACTCGTCGCCGCGGGCTTCATCATCGCCGCCGGCGGCATGGCCTGGCTCGCGCAGCTCACCCTGCACGCCACCTACGCCACCCAGATCCTGCCGCCCCTGATCGTGGTCGGCGCCGGGAGCGGCCTGATCTTCGCCTCCACCATAGCCGGCGCGACCCTCGGCGTCGGGGCCGAGGACTCCGGCGTCGCCTCCGCCGCCGTCAACACCGCCCAACAGGTCGGCGGCTCCATCGGCACAGCGCTGCTGTCCACCATCGCCGCCAGCGCCGCCAGCGACTACCTCACCAGCCACCCCGCCAGCGGCACCGCCGCCGCCCACGCGACCCTCAGCGGCTACACGACCGCCTTCTGGTGGACCGCGACGATCTTCGCCGCCGCCGCGGTGGTCATCGGCGCGCTCCTACGCCCCGGCACCCGGCCCGCCGAGGAAGGGGCCCCCGTGCTCGTCCTTTGAGCCTTCGCCATCTTCGAACGTGCTGGTCGGAGGTGCTGGCGTGACGCTCCATGGGTTTGCTGGTGCTGGTCACGGGCGGAAGTCTGCGGATCGTCCGTCACCGGTTGGCGCCCGACGGCCGACCTGCGTGGCCCGTAGGCCCTGCGGATCACCGTGGACGGCGTCCGCCTGGCCTGACCCAATCCCAGGCGGCACATGAGAGTGAGGCCTGGCTCTTCCTCACCATGATCGAGCCATCTCGTTCGAGGGCAGGGTCGCCATCGTGACCGGCGCCGGCGGCGGTCTGGGTCGCACCCACGCCCTCGACCTCGCCGCGCGCGGCGCCAAGGTCGTCGTCAACGACCTCGGCGGCACGATCGCGGGCGACGAGCCTCTCGCCACCGCAGACGACGTGCGGAGGCACATCGCCCGCATCCGCGACCAGGACGGCTACCACGTCCGCGCGACATTCCGACCGGAAGCGCCCGCACCCGGTGAAGATCCAGGGGCCGGCCCTTCCGTCGCCACCGCCAAGTCTGAGGCCGGCTGCAGCCGGTGGATCGGTGGACGAGACCGCCGATCCACCGGCTGCTGAGCCGCCCAGGAATGACGGCGGCCGCCGGCAGCCCTCGTACGTCACCCACGGTTTCAGCCCACCCATCAACCAGAAGAGAGCGACATGCCTGTCATCGCCATCGTCGGAGCCGGCCCCGGCATGGGGCTCGAGATCGCCCGCGCCTTCGGCAAGAAGGGCTTCACCGTCGCCCTGATAGCCCGCACCGCCACCAACCTCGACGCGCTCGTCTCCACGCTCACCGGCGAGGGCATCGAGGCCGCCGGGTTCCCGGCGGACCTCAGCGAGCCCGAGACCGTCACCAAGGCGTTCGCGGCCCTCAAGGAGCGGTACGGCGCGGTCGACGTGTTCGAGTTCTCGCCCGCCGACCGGGCGCTCGCCCCGGTCGGGGTCCTCGACGTCACCCCGGAGACCCTCCAGCCGCAGCTGGACCTCTACCTCACCGGCGCGATCCACGCCGTGCGGCAGGTAGTCCACGACATGATCGCCGCCAAGGCCGGCACGATCATCATCACCACCGGCGGCGGCTCCGTCGCCCCGGCTCCCTTCATGGCGAACATCAACATGGCCGCGGCAGGTCTGCGCAACTGGACCCTGAACCTGCACACCGAACTCCAGCAGCACGGCATCTACGTCGCGCACGTCGCCATCAGCGCGTGGATCGGCGGCGGCCGCCCCGACGCCGAGGCCAACGTCATCGCCGCCCGCTACGTCGACCTCTACCAGACCCGCGCCGAGCCCGAACTCCACTACATCGCCCTCGACTGACCGACGAGGTACATCAGCCACCCGCCGCGACCGGTTCCTTCACTCGTAGGTGACGTCGCGGATCCAGTGGAGCTTGGTCTCGATGGCCCAGTGGCCGCGGGCGAGGTCGGCGAGCAGGGCGGGGCTTGCCAGGTGGGTGGGCAGGCTGGTGACGGCGTGGACGGCCTTGGCCGTTGTCGAACAGCAGCCAGACCTCCTTGAAGGCGTCCTCGCAGAACGGCCATCGGAAGCTGGTAAGTCAGCACTGCGCCTAGTGACGCCCAGCCCGGGAAACCCCTGGCAGCAAGTCGCCGATCGGAAGATCGACGAGGGAACCTACAGATCCGGCGACGAGCTGGGCGCCGGATGGCTTTCGGCTGATTACTACGTGCTGATGTCCGGAATTGGACTGGTCGTCGGCCGACACGCTCTGTCGCCGGACTGACGGCGCGAAACGTGGTGATCGGATCAAAACGTCCGCACAATTGGTCCGTCACCAACGGGAGGGGACCCGGGTCATGGCCAAGCACCACAGCGCCGACAGCGGCCACGTCGGCGGTCACCGCTCGCCGGCCGGCACGCCCGGCCGGCACGGCCAGGCTCGTTCCGCCGCCGGCCGTGCCGCCAGCCATTCCACCGACAGCCTCACCGGCAGGGCCGGTCGAGGCGCAACCCGGGCCGTCCGCGGACTCATGGTCGGCGCACTGGTGGCCGGACCGCTCGCGGTCCTTACGGCATTGCCTGCCCGGGCCGACAGTGCCGACACCTCCTTGTTCGACCGTCCACTGGACGTGCGGATCGACATCGACGACTCGGTTGGTCGGCCGCCGGCGTTCGACCTGGACAGGCTCGGCCAGGCGGCCAAGGACGCCGTGAGCGACCTGATGCCCGCGTCGGGAACGGGGTCCGGTTCGGGCACCACATCGGGCTCGGGCACCGCGGGCTCGGGTGTAGCGACGGGCGGAGGTACCGGCACCTCCGGAGGCTCCGCCGGAAAGGCTGGCCCGGCACCGGGCGCTCCGGCGGATGCCAATCCCGCTCCGGCGGACGGCGGCCCGGCGGCTGCCCTCGACGGGGACGGCCAGGCGACTCCGGTCGCGTCGGCGTCCACCGCGGACAGCGCGCCCGCCTCCGCTGCCTCGACTGACGCCTCGTCCGCGGCCGTCTCGGCGGTCGCCGCCGACCCGGCCGGGGGCGACGCCGACCTCGTGGTCGCCCACGGCAGTCTGCTCTCCTCGTCCGACAGCTCCGCGATCGTCGCCCTCGACGTCCTCGCGGTTCTGCTGGCGGGCGTCGGCCTGGCCGGCATTCCGGCGACGGCCCTGCTCACCCGCCGTCGTGGGTGACGGTGAGTAGTCGTCGGTCGTAGCGGAGAGTAGTCGGCGGCGGCGGTGGCCGGCCCGCGCGTTCCCAGGCCGGTCATCTGTTCCCAGGCCCGGCCATCCGCGGTCAGCGCCCAAGGACTGCCTCGTCGCCCAAGGGCTGCTTCGTGAGGGCTGCTTCGCGTGGGTCGGGGTGGGACACCGCGGTCAGGAGGGCGGCGGCTGTGCCCGCTGCGCCGGGTGGGCGTTCTCGCGGGCGACGAAGCGGAGGATCGCCTCGCGGTCGGGGCCCGGCGCGCGACGTCGGTGGGACATGTCGCTCGAACCCGGTTCGGCCCGCGTCGTCGCGGCCGGTACCGAGCCGGGGAGTGGAAGCACGCCGTCGATGATGAGCTGGCCGGGCTGGCTGTCGCCCTCCCAGGTTCCGTCGGGGTGGCGGATGAAGAGCTCTCCGGCCAGCACGGCGAAACGGGGGAGGCCGGCCGTCGCGGACTCCGGCGGGTCCGGCAACGGCGAGCCGCCAGCGAAGGGCTCGAAAAGCGGCTCGTGATCGTGAAAGCTCGCCCAGCTCGCCCAACTGGACTCCAGCCGGGTGGCCGCGGCGCGGATCCGGGTAATGCTGACACCCGCCCGCCGCAGCGCCGCGATCGTGCGGGCCTGCGCCATCTCCGTGGCCCCGGGCCGAAGCAGCCCCGACCTGCGCCAGTAGGCGATCTGGCGTTCGGTCGTGAGGCCCGGCCGTCCCATCCTCGCCGACTGTCGCCCCCGGCCCGTGGTGTCGGTGTCGGCCGCGGCCGCGGACGCCCAGGAGCTGGCGTCGGCGAGCGGCTCGCCGAAGGGTGGGAGCGCATGCCCGCCCGTCATGGGATGAATCTACGCCCGTCCGGTGTGCGGCCCGGCCGGCCCGGCGTCGCGCCTGGCGTCGGCGATCGGGCGGCGGAGCCGGCCGGTCTCGGCTCGCCGAGCCGAGAGCCGTTCGCCATGTCCGATGAGCCGGGGAGAAGCCAGGCGATGCTCTCCGGCGCGAGTGGAAGGGGGCGCGGAGCCCGCGCGGAGCCCGCGCCGGAGGGATAGCTCCCGATGTTTTCCAACGCTGGCCCCCCGTCGATGGAAAGCGGCGCGTGGCATAGCGACGAAGGCGATCTCGAACGGGACATCTAGAGCCGCGGCGAGGGTGACCTCGAAGGCAACCTCGAGGAAAAATCGGTCGCGTTCCGTCGACATCATCCATGGCAATCGGCCGTCGCTCCCGCGCGTTCGACAGGAAACCTGTCTTTGCCGGGCTGGCCATGACAGAATCCTGGTCGTGCTTCGGGGGATATTTTTTGATCTTGACGACACGCTTGTCGACCAGCAGTCGGCGGCGAGCGCGGCTGTCGTCGAATGGGCGGCCGGACACGGCGTCACCGACGACCTGGTCAGTGAGCGTTGGGCGAGCATCTCCGAGACCCATTACGCCCGCTACCAGCGCCGGGAGATCTCCTTCACCGAACAGCGGCGGGCCCGGGTACGGGAATTTCTCTCACTCCAGGTGGCGGACGACGAGGCCGACACCATCTTCGCTGGATACCTCGTCCGTTACGAGGCCGGCTGGGCGGCCTTCGACGACGCCGTTCCCGCTCTCCGCCGCGCCCGCGCGGCCGGACTGACCGTGGCCGTCTTCACGAACGGGTACGAGGAACAGCAGCGGCTCAAGCTCACCCGCCTCGGCCTGATCGACGAGATCGATCTCCTCATCGCCTCGTCCGTGCTGCCCGCGGGAAAACCCGACCCGCGCGCCTTCAGGAGCGCCCTCGACATCATCGGTGTAAAGGCCGACGAAGCCCTGATGGTCGGCGACTCCCTGGAAAAGGACATATTCGGCGCCGTCGGGGCCGGCATCAACGCGGTCCTCGTCGACCGCTATGGCACCCACCCGACAGCCGACGTCCCAAGAGTCAGCAACCTCGACGAGCTCATGTTCTGACCGTGTGGGCGAACGAACGCGGTCGGGTTCTCTGGCCGCGACCACCTGTCGCCGGTCGGGACTGCCGGTCGGGACTGCTGGTAGGGACTGCTCGCCGCTGGACGCGGTCGTCGGTCGCTGGTCGTGGCCGTGGCCGTGGTCGTCCGTGGGTGAGCGCGATCGCGGGTCGTCACACGCGGTCGGCGCGGTGCGGCGCCCATAGGGTGAGGTCATGGAGAAGCCCGAGATCAATTTCGTGGATCCCACCCCGCCCACCGGCCTGGTCATCCAGGACGTCGTCGAGGGAGACGGCGCGCCTGCGGTCGCCGGACGGACCGTGTCGGTTCACTACGTCGGCGTCGCCCACAGCTCCGGCAAGGAGTTCGACGCCTCGTACAACCGCGGCGAGCCGTTCCAGTTCCGTCTTGGCGCCGGACAGGTCATCGCCGGCTGGGACCAGGGCGTGCAGGGCATGAAGGTCGGCGGCCGGCGCCAGCTCGTCATTCCCCCGCACCTCGGTTACGGCACCCGTGGCGCCGGCGGCGTCATCAAGCCCAACGAGACCCTGATCTTCGTCGTCGACCTGCTCGGCGTCAGCTGACAGCCGCCCGCCCGGACCGACCAGCCACGGCACCGGCGAGGTGCCGCTGGCCGGTCGGCGCCGGCGGGTGTCACAGGGACCCGGACGCCAATCGCGCCCGTGCCGCCGGGTCCGACAGCTGCGCGAGCACGCCCGCGCGGTCCGCCTCGGACCTGTTCTGGCTCCACTTGGCCTTCGCCTCGACGGACTCGACGCGCAGGGAGACGCCGACGATGGCGCGCAGCATTCCCTCGATATACCGCTCGGGCGCGTCGGTGACCGCCCAGGGGTGGTCCCGGCCGGCCTCGTGCCGCTCCGTCAGCCCGGTGACGACCGCGCGCAGCCATTCCGGGTCGTCGTGCACGGTGACCGGGCCACGCAGGTGGACGGCGGAGTAGTTCCACGTCGGCACGACCCGGCCGTGCTCGGCTTTCGCCGGATACCACGACGGCGACACGTACGCCTCCGGGCCCTGGACGACGAGCAGCCCGGCCGCGCCGTCCCGCATCCGCCGCGAGTGGTCGTTCACCCGGGCGAAGTGCGCGACGACCAGGTCGGCCTCCCACAGGACCGGCAGGAGCGTCGCGTCCGCGACCCCGTCCGGCCCGACGGTCACCAGCGTTCCCGATCCGCGTTCCGCGACGAACTCGCGGATGAGCGTCTCGTCATCGACACGGTTGGCCGCGGGCACATACACCCTTCCAGCCTATGGCGTGACCGCGAGTGCTCTGCCAACCGAGAGTTCTCCCGCCGACCATGAGTGCTCTGCCGACCGTGACTGCTCCGCCGACAGCGCGAGCGCTCCCGGCCGTGACCGCTCCGCCCGGCCAGGACTGCCTGGGCGGGCGCGGCCGGCTCGCGGCGTAACGTGCGACGTGGCTGCCAGGGAGTCATGCGGAACAGGGATGTGAGCCTTCCGGATGTCGTCGGATTCGCGCAGCGACGGTGGGGGTAGCAGCGTCCGGTGACGACGATTTCGGCTGCCTCACCGCTGGGCCCGACCGCGTTCGTGCTCGGCGGCGGCGGGGTGCTCGGCGCGGCCGAGGTCGGCATGCTCAGCGCTCTGCTGGAGGCCGGTTGCCGGCCGGATCTGGTCGTCGGGACGTCAGTCGGGGCCATCAACGGCGCGGCCGTCGCCGCCGATCCCACCGCCGAGGCCATCGAGATGCTGACCGAGCTGTGGTCCGACCTGGGTAGATCCGACGTGTTCGCGGGAGGCCCAGCGAAACAGCTGGCGACGGTCGTTCAGCACGGCTACCTGCACTCGAATGCCCCGCTGCGCAAGTTGCTGCACGCGCATCTGGCGGCCACGTTCGAGGAGCTGCCGGTGCGGTTTCAGTGCGTGGCCGCCAGCATCGAGCGTGCGTCGGCGCACTGGTTCGACCAGGGACCGTTGGTCGACGCGGTGCTCGCGTCCTGCGCCGTGCCCGCGCTGCTCCCCCCGGTGAAGATCGGCGATGAGCACTACGTGGACGGCGGTCTCATCGACAGCACCCCGGTCGGCAGGGCGGTGGCCCTCGGCGCGCGGACGGTGTACGTGCTGCACGTCGGCCGGATCGAGCGGCCGCTGCGCCCCGGCCGCTGGCCGTGGGAGGCGGGGCTGGTCGCCTTCGAGATCGCCCGGCGCCGCGGCTTCGCCGACGCGATGGCGAGCCTGCCCAGCGGGGTGACGGTGCACGTCCTGCCGGTCGGCGACACCGTCGGGACGCCGCTGCTCGGCCTGCGCTACCGCTCCGCGGCCGGGGTGCGCCGCCGGATCGAGCAGGCCCGCCACGCCACCGCCGAGTACCTCACCAAGGAGGACGCCAACACCGCCAACACCGCCAACACCGCCGATTCCGCCGGATCCGTCGGATCGGGCAGGTCCGGCGGTTCTGGCGGCGCCAGGTGAGGGTGCCACCCCGCGCCGTTCGCCGCCTGCTCATCGACCCGCTGTTCGTCCCGGTCGCGGTCGCGGGGGCGGTCCTCGGCGTCGTGTCGACGGTGCTGGGGCTGGCCGTCGCGCCACTCGACCGGCGGCTGCGCCTGAGCCGGGTGTCCGCTCTCGCCGCGGCCTACCTGCTCGCCGAGGCCGTGGCCGTCGTCGCCGGATTCGGGCTGTGGCTGGTCCGGCCGCTGCTGCGGTCGCGGTGGGAGCGGGCCCATCTGGTGCTGCTGCGCGGCATGCTGGGGTCGCTCGTGGCGGCGGCGGGCCGGCTGATGGGGTTCCGGCTGATCGTGCGTGAGCCGCCCGCGGGGACGTTCGAGTGCGCCGGTCGCCCCGTGCTGGTGGCCAGCCGGCATGCCGGCGCCGGTGACTCGTTCGCGCTCGTCCACCTGGTGCTCAACCGCTACCGGCGCACCCCTCGGGTCGTGCTGCTGGCGAGTCTCCAGCTCGACCCGGCGATCGACATCCTGCTGGGCCGGCTCGGGGCCTGTTTCCTGCGGACCGAGGGCGCCGACCCGACGGCGGTGACTCGGGTCAACGCGCTCGCGGCCCGGCTGACCGACCGGGATGCCCTGGTCATCTTCCCGGAGGGCGCGAACTTCACCGCCAGGCGCCGCCGCCGCGTCATCGTCGGCCTGCGCCGCCGGGGGCAGAACAGCAGGGCGAGGGTGGCCGAGGACCTCACCCACGTGCTTCCGCCGCGGCCCGCCGGGGTGCTCGCCGCCCTCGACGCGGGCACCATCGTCGGGACGGTCGTGGTCGCCCACACGGGCCTGGACCGCCTGACCACCCCGGGCCAGATCTGGCGCGCCCTGCCGCTGGAGATGCCGATGGAGGTGCGCTGGTGGTGGTTCCCGGCCGACGAGCTGCCCGCGGTGGGCCGGGAGCGCGCGGACTGGCTGACCATGCACTGGGCGGTGGTCGACGCCTGGATCGACGCACACCACCCGGCCGACCCTCGATCGGCTCAGGCCTGACCTCGCGGAAAAGGCTTGGACAGCGTGGCCCGCCCGGCTGCCGGCGCCGGTCGAGGCGGCCGCCTACTTCGTCGTCAGCGAGGCCCTGACCAACATCGCCCGGCATGCCCACGCGCGGTCGGCGCGGATCCATGCCTGGACGTTCGGTGGCCGGCTCGTCCTCACGGTGGTCGACGACGGCGCTGGCGGCGCCGATCCGGCGGCCGGCTCGGGGCTCGCCGGGCTCGCGCTGCGCGTCGAGGCGCTCGACGGAACCCTGACCGTCGCGAGCCCGGCCGGCGGGCCGATCGAGGTCAGAATGGAATGCCCGATCGGTACCGACCCGTGACCGAGGACCCGGGCCGAGGCGAGCTGGGAGGGCCGGTGGACGAGAACCCGCGTGCCAGGGGCCTGTCGGGCCGCCCTCCGCTGGTCCGGCGGCCGCTGCGCCTGGTGCTCGCGGAGGACGCGGTGTTGCAGCGCGAGGGCCTGGTCGGCATCCTCGAACGGGCCGGCCACGAGGTGGTGGCGGCGGTGGGCGACGCCCACGCGCTGCTGACATTCGCCGCGAACACCCAGCCGGACGCCGTCATCACCGACATCCGGATGCCGCCGGGCCACTCGGACGAGGGCCTGCGCGCCGCCGTCGAGCTCCGCTCCACCCGCCCGCAGATCGCGATCATGGTGCTGTCGGCCTACGTCGCCGACGCCTACGTCGCCGACCTGCTCGACTCCGCGCCGGGGGGCGGCATCGGCTACCTGCTCAAGGACCGCGTCGGCCATGTCCGCGAGTTCCTCGACAGCCTCGACCGGGTCGCGTCCGGCGGGACCGTCGTCGACCCGGAGGTGGTCCGCCACCTGCTGCGCCGGCGGCGGCGCGACGGGCCGTTGGCCGCGCTCACCGACCGCGAACGCGAGGTGCTCGCGCTCATGGCCGAGGGCCGCACCAACGCGTCGATCGCCGACGTGCTGGTGGTCAGCGAGGCCGCGGTCCGCAAGCACGTCGGCAACATCTTCGCCAAGCTCCCGCTCGGCCCCGACTCCGACCGCCGCGTCTCCGCCGTCCTCGCCTACCTCCGCGGCTCCGCTACCTAGGCGGTGGCCGTCGCGGCGCCGTTCCCGCGAGGAATGCTGTTCCTCAGTGCGCGGAGCGCACTTTGGACGGCGCGTGGTCGGCGCGGATGTGGAACGCCAGTCCGATGCCCCAGGCCAGGATCGACCACAGCGGCCAGAAGAAATGGTCCGGGGTGAGAGAAGCCCACAGCACGACCTGGGCCAGATTGGCCAGGACATAGGAGAGAACATGGGCCCTCAGGCCCAACTTCCTGGCGGTTTCGCTTTTCGCTGATCTCATGGCCGCAGGTTAGGTAGACGCACTTGACGACGAGTGGACCGCCTGTTGACCTGTGGCCGGTGCGCGTCCGGCTTCATCCAGTGGACGTCAACTGCCCGGTTTTACGCTGACCCCGGATCGAGGATGACCGCAACGCGTACTGAAGGGTTTACATTGATGACGACAACTCGCCGTATGGTGCTCGCTGGATCCGCCGCTGTCGCGGCCGGCGCCGTCGTCGGAGCGCCCGCCGCGCAGGCAGCCACCCAGCCCGACACCAGGCGGAAACCCACCGTGGTACTGGTGCACGGCGCGTTCGCCGACGCCTCCGGCTGGAACGACGTCGCCGCCCGGCTCATCCGGGCCGGCTACCCGGTCATCGCCCCCGCGAACCCGCTGCGGGGCGTGGCCGCGGACTCGTCCTACCTGGCCAGCATCCTCGCCACCCTCAGCGGACCGCTCGTCCTCGCCGCGCACTCCTACGGCGGGATCGTCGTCACGAACGCCGCGTCCGGCAACCCGAACGTGAAGGCCCTCGTCTACGCGGCCGCCTTCGCGCCCGATCAGGGAGAGACGCTGCTGGGCCTGCAGGCGAAGTATCCGGGAAGCAAGCTCACCGAGACGGCGTTGGACGTCCGCCCGTACGGTGCGGGCGTCGACGGATACATCAAGAAGGAGGTCTTCCGGCAGGTGTTCGCCGGTGACCTGCCGAAGGCGACCACCGACCTGATGTGGGCCGGCCAGCGGCCGAGCGACCTGCGCACCTTGCAGGAGCCGTCCGGCGCCCCGGCCTGGAAGAGCATTCCCTCCTGGTATCTCGTCGCCCGCAAGGACAACGTGCTGCCCGCCGAGGCGCAGCGGTTCATGGCGAAGCGAGCCGGCGCGCGCGCCGTCGAGGTCGACGCCTCGCACGTCGCGATGATCGCGCAACCCGGGGCGACGGCCGACCTCATCAAGCGTGCCGCGGGCTGACGTCGCGGGCTGACGCAGCCACGGAACGGAGGATGGGGACGATGCATCAGCGTGCATACGAAGGTCAGTGCGCCGCCGAAGAAAATCGGCATGCCTCCGCCAGGTCACCCATCGGCCATCCGAGGCTGACGCTGTTCGCGCTGGCGTTGGGCACCTTCGCGATCGGCACCGGCGAGTTCGGCAGCAACGGCATCATCCAGTTGTTCGCGGCCGACCTGGACGTGTCGATTCCGGTCGCGACATACGCGGTGACTGCGTACGCCTTCGGTGTGGTGATCGGCTCGCCGGCGATCACCCTGCTCGCCGCCCGGGTCAACCGGCGCACTCTGCTGCTCGGCCTGATCGTGCTCTTCCTCGTCGGCAACGGGCTCTCCGCGGTCGCGCCGGACATCGTGCCGCTCGTCGTCTTCCGGTTCGTCACCGGCAGCGTCCAGGGTGCGTATTTCGGTGCCGGTGCCGTCGTCGCCGCGTATGTGTACGGCCCGGGCAGGGGTGGCAAGGCGTTCGCCACCGTGATGGGAGGACTCACCGCCGCCACCATCGTCGGGTCGCCACTCGGCACCTTCATCGGTCAGAACGCCGGCTGGCGCGCCATGTACTGGACCGTGGTCGCCGTCGGCCTGCTCGCCGGCGTCGCCCTGCTGGCCTGGCTGCCACACACCGACGACCTGCGCGGCACCTCCATCACGAACGAGTTGGGCAGCCTCCGCCAGCTCAACGTCTGGTTGATGTTCATCGTCGCCGCGCTCGGCATTTCAAGCATCTTCGCCGTCTACACGTTCATCGGCCCGTTCGTCACCGACGCGGCGCGGCGGGACGCCTCGCTCATCCCGATCGCGCTCGCCGTCTTCGGCCTCGGCATGGCGGTCGGCAACTATCTGGGCGGCCGGGCCGCCGACCGGTACGAGCACCGCGGACTGGTCTGGGGCTACGGCGGTGTGCTGGCGCTCCTGGTGCTGATCGGCGTGGCCGGCGGCAATCTGGCGATTCTGCTGCCCTGCCTGTTCGGCGTCGGCGCGACCATGATGGCGGCGATCCCCACCATCCAGGTCCGGCTGACCGGTCTCGCGCCGCGCGCCCCGACCCTGATGGGCGCGCTCAACCTGGCAGCCCTCAACCTGGCCAACTCGCTCGGCGCGATCGGCGGCGCGGTCGCCCTCGACGCCGGGTGGGGGACTCTGTCGACGGTCTGGGCCGGCTTCGTGCTCACCGCCGCCGGCCTCCTCCTGTACGTCGCGACCGTCGCCCGGGTGAAGCCGTTCCCGGTTCCCCGGCTCGGCACCGCGCTCGAGCAGCCCGGCGGCCAACTCCGCGAGGGCCGGTTGGGGACCGGTGGCACTCCCTGAGACCGCCGACCGCACGCATGATCATGTCCGCGGAGTGGGCCACGGTGTCGACGACAGCCCCGTCGAGCTGGAGTGCGCGGTGAACGTCTGAGTGCCCAGCACCGCGAGCATTTCCAGCCGCGCGCCGGACCCGGAGCCGGGCTGGGGGCGAAAGAGGACCAGCCGCTGGCCGGATGGTGGGCTGAGTACGATGTCGCATTCCAGGTCGAGCCGGCCCACCTCGGGATGGACGAGCACCTTGCGGGTGACCTGACGGACGGCGACCTCCTGGCGCTCCCAGACCTCGCGGAACTCGGCGCTGGCCCGGGACAGCTCTTCGACGAGTGACCGGATGTCGTCATCCTGGGGGCGCTGTCCCAGGGTGACCCGCAGGTCGGCGACGTACTCGCGGGACAGCCGCTCGTGCTGGTCGGGCAGATAGCGGGCCCGCAGGTCGCCATCGGCGAACCAGCGCCAGAGGAAGTTGCGTCGCCGGCCGTCCGCCTGGGCGATCGGGCCGAGCAACGCGACGTTGAGCGCGTTCTGCGCGACGACGGTCGACAGGTCGTCCGAGATGAGCGCGGGCACCGACGGAGCGAGGGCATCCAGTACGCACATCAGGCCGGCGTCGGCGTAGCCGAGCGACCGGTGCCGGGGCGGCGGTGCCTGGCCGGCCAGCCGGTAGACGTGGTCGCGCTCGTCCAGGGTCAGGCGCAGCGCCCGGGCGATCGCGCCGAGCATCGCCGGGGACGGCCGCGGCCCCCTGCCCTGCTCGATCCGCTCGTAGTAGTCCGTCGACATGTCGGCGAGGAGGGCGACCTCGTCGCGGCGAAGGCCGACCGCCCGGCGCCGACCGCCGGCGATGAGCCCGACATCCGCCGGCCGCAACTGCTCCCGACGGTGCCGGAGGAAGACTCCCAGCTCCGCGTGTTCCACGACCGCTCGCTCCTCCCGCCGCGGGCCGGGCCCGGTGTCCGCCTTCAGGACGCGAGGCGATTCCGGGCCTCGCGGTGGGCGGCCACCTCGGCCACGCACCGGGCCGCCCTCCTCATCATGCCGGCGCGGCCGCGCCCGATCCCCGTACTGGCGATCCGGGGAAAGGCTGAGCGCCCATGAGCCACGGCGCCGAAGTGACAGTGGTCGAGGGGCGAAGTGACAGTGGTCGAGGACGGCCAGCGTCGGTGAGACCCACGGGAAACGCAGCCTGGGAGGAATCATGATGGACAGGAAAATCGCGCTGGTGACGGGCGCCAGCCGTGGTCTTGGCCGGAGCATGGCCGTGCACCTGGCCGCCGCCGGAGTCGGCGTCATCGGCACCTACCGTGGCAACAAGGAGGAGGCCGACGCGATGGTCGCGCAGGTCGCCGACCACGGCGCACCGGCCGCGGCGTTGCGGCTCGACGTCGGCGACAGCACGAGCTTCGCGGCGTTCGCGGCGGACGTACGCGCGACCCTGGCGGGGCTCGGTGCCGACCATCTCGACTATCTGGTCAACAACGCCGGCATCGGGCTGCACGCGCCGTTCGACGGGACGACTCCGGACCAGTTCGACGAGATCTTTCGCGTCCACGTGAAGGCCCCGTTCTTCCTCACCCAGACGCTGCTGCCGCTCCTGGCCGACGGGGGGCGCGTCCTCAACGTCTCGAGCGGCCTGGCCCGGTTCACCTATCCGGGCAACTCCGCCTACGCCGCCGCGAAGGGTGCGGTCGAGGTCCTGACGCGGTATCAGGCCGCCGAGCTGGGCGAGCGGCAGATCCGGGTGAACGTGCTGGTGCCCGGGGCCATCGCCACCGACTTCGGCGGCGGCCTGGTCCGCGACAACGAGCGGGTCAACGCGA
The DNA here is from genome assembly GCF_000235425.2 of Pseudofrankia saprophytica. Lineage (NCBI taxonomy): Bacteria > Bacillati > Actinomycetota > Actinomycetes > Frankiales > Frankiaceae > Pseudofrankia > Pseudofrankia saprophytica. The sequence continues at coordinate 1,601,627 of NZ_KI912267.1, read as the reverse complement.
CCGTCGCCGCCGCGATCCCGCTCGGCCGGGCCGGGAAGCCCGACGACATCGGCGCCGCCGTGCCGCTGATCCTCGCCGACGGTTTCGGCTGGGCGAACGGCGCGCGTATCGAGCTCTCCGGCGGCCAGAGCCTCTGAGGCGGGGTCCGCGCGGAAGGAGAAGGCGCCGTGCGTCCGTACTCCGTCGATCTCGTCGGCCACGCCGACGGCCTGGGTTCTACCCGCCCAGGCGCAGCACGAAATAGCAGAGTTCTTCCGTCGCGCGGACCCGCTGGAAGCCGTTCTTCTCCAGCACCCGCTGAGAGCCGATGTTGTCCAGATCGGTGTCGGCGTTGACCGCCCTCACCCCGCCGTGCGCGCGGCAGATCTCGATCAGCCCGGCCACGGCCTCGGTGCCGTAGCCCTTGCCCCATTCCGGTTCGACCATGCCGTACCCGATGGTCACCTCGCCAGAGGCGTCCGGGAGGCCGTAGAAGCCGGCCGTGCCGATCGTCAGCCCGTGCGCGAGCGGCACGATGCGGTAGACCCCGAACGGGCCCCGCTCCTCGGCACTGCCGGCGAGTCCGGCGCACGGCTCTGAGTCGTCCTCACGTGGGAAACCCTCGGCCCACCGCTCGCCGTCACCCGGCTTCCCGGCGGCGACCACGGCGGCCTCGTCCTTGGTGAGCGGCAGCAGATCGATGGTCCTGGCCGGCGAATTGCCCATGGTGCGCAGGATCAAAGCAGATCCCGTCCACCGCTGCCACCGCGTTTCGTGGGCCAGCGCGGTGGCTGCCAGACCGTCCGCGCCGAACCTCGGGCGCCGCGACGGGTTTGGCCTGATTGCCTCCTGTCACAAGGGAATGTTCCCGTGGGCGCCTTGGCGGCCAGGTGCCGCCGCCAGGACACGAACGACCTCGCGTCGCGTGTCGACCGGGTCGATGATTTTGTCGATCACACCGAGCGAGACACCGCGCTGCAGCCCGCCGGCCTCGCGGACGTGCTCGTCGACGAGCTGGGCGCGCAGGGCGTCTCGTTCATCGGCCGCGGCCGCCGCAAGGGTCCGTCGGTGCAGGATTCCCACGGCGGCCTCGGCGCCCATGACCGCGACCTCCGCCTGGGGCCAGGCCAGGACGCTGGTCGCGCCCAGAGAGCGGGAGTTCATCGCGATGTACGCGCCCCCATAGGATTTCCGCAGAACCACCGTCACCCGTGGCACGACCGCCTCCGAGAACGCATAGAGAAGCTTGGCGCCTCGCCGCACGACGCCGCCCCACTCCTGGCTCACGCCCGGCAGGTATCCAGGGACATCCACGAGGACGACGAGCGGGATGCCGAACGAGTCGCACATCCGGACGAAGCGGGCGGCCTTCTCGGCGGCCAGGGAGTCGAGGCAACCGCCCTTGCGCAGCGGATTGTTGGCGATGACACCCACGGTCCGCCCGGTCATCCGTCCGAGTGCCACGACGACATTGGGTGCCCACCGCGGTTGGAGTTCCTCGTAGTCGTCCTCGGCCGCGCCGGTCGCATCCGTCGCGCCGCGGCGTTGGGCTGGATCGTCGAGGATGGCGCGCACGACCGGACGGATGTCATAGGCCCGACGGGGACGGTCTGGCAGCAGGGAGCCAGCGTCGCGCGCATCACCGTCCGCGGCGGTGGTGTCGAAGGCGCCCGGTCTTGCCAGCAGCGTGGTGATCCGCCGCGCCCGCGCATACGCGTCCGCCTCCGACTGGGCGTTCACGTGCACGACGCCGGACCGCCGGCCGTGTGCGTCCGATCCACCCAGCCCCGCCATGTCGATCTGCTCGCCCGTCACCTGGCGAACGACGTCGGGCCCGGTTACGAAAACCTTGCCCTCGGGCGCCATGACGATCACGTCCGTGAGCGCCGGTCCGTAGGCGGCCCCGCCGGCGGCCGGGCCCAGCACCACGGACACCTGCGGTACTCGGCCCGATGCCGCGATCATCGCGGTGAACATCTGCCCGATGCCATCCAGGGCGTCTACGCCGTCGCCGAGGCTCGCTCCGCCGGAGTGCCAGAGCCCGACGACGGGAGCACGGTCGGCGACCGCGCCGTTGATGGCGTCCACTATCTGGCGTGCGCCCAGGGAACCGATCGCGCCCCCCAGCGATCTGGCATCCGTGCAGTAGGCGACGACAGCGACGCCATTGATGCGGCCGCGGGCGACGGCGACCCGGCTGCCGGGCAGATTGGAGGTGACGTTCAGTGTTCCCGGATCGAGCAGACGGGCCAGCCTTTCACGTGGGTCGTTCAGCGCTCGGCGCTGTTCGGCCACGGTGACGGTGGCGCGCGCGGTGAGTTCCGTCATCGGTGCAGAGTCCCAACCATGATTTTCTCAGATCCTCCGTCGCAGCAGCCAACGGCGTTCATCAGCCGGATCCGGCGATGAGCCGTTTCCCGGCGCCGTCGTCGAGTCGTCGCGTGCGGCCGTGCGGCCGACGCGTCACGTCAGGTCGGTGCCGTCGGCGCGCCTGCGGAAGCGGTTGATGGCCGGCAGGTGCCGGGCGCGCAGCTCGGCGTCGCGTACTCCCAGCCCCTCGTCGGGGGCGAGGCAGAGCACGGCGACCTTGCCCTGGTGCTGGTTGCGGTGCACCTCGTATACCGCCTGGCCGGTCTCCTCCAGCGGGAAGGCGCGGTGGACCGTAGGGTGGATGCGGCCTTTCTGCACGAGCCGGTTGGCCTCCCAGGCCTCGCGGTAGTTGGCGAAGTGCGAGCCGATGATCCGCTTGACGCTCATCCACAGGTACCGGTTGTCGTATTCGTGCAGGTAGCCGCTGGTGGAGGCGCAGGTGACGATGGTCCCGCCGCGGCGCGCGACGTAGACCGAGGCGCCGAAGGTCTCCCGGCCCGGGTGCTCGAAGACGATGTCCGGGTCCTCGCCCCCGGTCAGCTCCCGGATGCGGGCCCCGAAGCGCCGCCATTCGGCCGGATCCTGCCCCCCGCCATCCGGCCGCCAGAAGGCATAGCCCTCGGCCCGCCGGTCGATCACCGCCTCGGCGCCCAGCTCCCGGCAGATGCGCGCCTTGTCCGGGCTGGAGACCACGCACACCGGAATTGCGCCGCCGGCCAGCGCGTACTGCGTGGCGAACGCGCCGATCCCGCCGGAGGCCCCCCAGACAAGGACGACGTCGCCCTGCTTCATCTGGGCGCCGTTGCGGGAGACCAGCTGCCGGTACGCGGTGGAGTTGACCAGTCCGAGGCTCGCCGCCTCCTCCCAGGTCAGATGCCGCGGCTTGGGCATCAGCTGGTTGGACTTGACCAGGGCCAGTTCGGCCAGGCCCCCGAAGTTGGTCTCGTAGCCCCAGATGCGCTGCTCGGGGTCGAGCAGCGTGTCGGAGTGCCCGTCGGGGCTTTCCAACTCGACGGACAGGCAGTGCGCGACCACCTCGTCGCCCGGCTTCCAGGCGTGCACTCCGGGACCGGTGCGCAGCACGACGCCAGCCAGGTCGGAGCCGATCGCGTGATAGGGCAGGTCGTGCCGCCGGGCCTGCTCGGAGCGTCGGCCGTAACGCCTCAGGAAGGCGAAGGTGGATACGGGCTCGAAGACCGCGGACCACACCGAGTTGTAGTTCACGGAGCTGGCCATGACCGCGACCAAGGCCTCGCCAGGGCCTGGCTCGGGTGTGGGCACGTCGTCGACGTGCAGCGACTTGCGGGGATCCCGCTCCGCGGCCGGTACCCCCTCGAACATGCCGGCCTCGTCTCGTCGGACGATGACCGCGCGGTAGGTTTTCGGGATCTTCAGCCGGGCGAAGGAATCGGAGGCCGCGGTGTCGAGAAGGGCGTCGAGGATGTCTTCCACGGCAGTCCTCCACGGTGATTCTGGACGAGTGGTCTGATACGGAATTATTCGGCCGGTATGGGCCTGGTGAACCGTTTGGGGCACACGTCAGGGGCCTTCATTGGGCCGGCTAGGGGTCACTAGGGGCGCCTGGCGGCCGGCGGGAATATCGCGGTCGATTCCGGCGCTGGCCAGACTCCGCGGGCAACAGTGCCCGCACATACACGGAAGTAGACCGATACGATGAACATCGGCCTCCTGGGCACCGGCAACGTCGCAAAGGTCGTGGGCGCGAAACTGCGTTCACTCGGGCACGAGGTCACGCTGGGATCGCGCGACCCCGAGAACTCTCCGGCCAAGGAGTGGGCCGCGCGGCACGACGTCGAGATTTCCACGCTCGCGCAGACCGCCGCGGTCGCCGAACTCGTGGTGAACACCGCGCCGGGGCTCGCCTCCCTCGACGTGCTCACCGCGGCCGGCGCCGACAACCTGCGCGGCAAGATCGTGGTGGACGTCTCGAACGGCATCGAATCCAGGGACGGTGTGGTCGCGGTCGCCACCCCCGGCGGCGGCAGCGTGGCCGAGCAGCTTCAGAAGGCCTTCCCGCGGGCCCGGATCGTGAAGACGCTGAACACCATGGCGGCACAGGTCATGGTCGACCCCGGCCGCATTCCGGGTCACCACACGGTGTTCCTCAACGGTGACGACGCGACGGCCAAGGCCGAGGTCGCCGAGCTGCTGAAGGCCTTTGGCTGGGCTGAGGATCAGATCATCGATCTCGGTGACGTGGTCGGCGCGCGCGCCACCGAGGCCGCGCTGCTGCTGTTCATCCGGCTGTTCAACACCTTCCAGACCGCAGAGTTCAATCTGTCGGTCGCAAAGGCCTGACCCGGATCCGCGCAGCATTACCGACCTAGCACTGTGCAAACAACCCGGAGGGTGAAAGCCGACGCGGGTTCCCGTGCCCCGGCGCCTGGCGCCGGGGCACGGGAACCCGCGTCACGCGGTGCCCAGCACCTTCGGGTTCAGCCGGGTCTGCAGGTCGATCCGGCCACCGACCTGCAGTTTGCGGTATACGCGGGTGAGATGCTGCTCGACCGTGCTGACCGTGATGTACAGGCGGCTGGCGATCTCCCGGTTGGTGTGTCCGCGCACGGCCAGTGCCGCCACCCGCAGCTCGGCGTCACTGAGCACCGTATACGTGGTGTCCGGCGTCGCCGACGGCGTCCCGTCGTCCGGGCACGGCGCGGCGAACTCGGGGCCGAGCGTCCGGCGGGCGCGGGCCTCGGCACCGCACTGCGCCGCCGTCCGCCAGATCTGCCGGGCGGTGAAATGCGCCAGGTGCGAGTCGCCCAGCTCCACGTGCACCCGGTGCAGGTCGAGCAGCGCCGCCAGCAGCTCCGCGGGCGACCCGCTGCTTTCGAGCATGTCCGCGCCCTCGCGTAGCAGCACCACCGCCTGACGGGGTTTCACCGTGGCCGCGCGCAGCCTGAGCAGGCCGCCGCGCACCAGGGGGTGCGCGGCGCCGGGCTGCTCCGCCAGCTCGTCCAGCGTCCGGGCCGCCCGCTCGGTGCGGCCGAGCTGCAGCAGCGCCTCAGCGACCCCCAGCCGCCAGGGCGCTATGCCGACGATGTCCATGTCCCAGCTCGCCATCAGCTGCCCGCAGGCGAGGAAATCCTGCAGGGCCGGCAGATGGCGGCCCATCGCCAGATGATGCTGCGCGCGGGCGTCCAGGTAGTGCAGGCCGTAACGGGTCGTCGTCGCGCCAGTGGGACGCGGATATGCCAGCCACTCGGCCGCGGCGCCGTGCCTACCCATCGCCGTGAGCACGTAGATCAGGGTCGAGAGCGGCAGATCGATCTGCGGCCCCCAGGCCCGTGGTCCCATGAGCTGCAGCGCGCCGCGGGCCAGTCGCTCGGCCGCCGGCAGGTCGCCGCGCCGGCGCGCGATCTCGGCGAGTACGGCGGACTTCATGGCCTGCCAGGTCCGGTAGCCCTGTGGCGTGGCATCCCGGTAGATTCGCGCGGCCCAGTACTCGGCGCGTTCGAGCTCATGTACGTAGATCAGCACGTACAGCGCGTTGCAATGCGGCCCGCGCCAGTAGTCCGGCGACCTGTCGTCGCGCAGCACGTCCTCGGCGAACCGCGCGGCGGTCGCGTGGTCGCCGGCCCGCAGGTAGTGCCACATCGCCGCGTCGGGCAGCGGTCTGGCCGCGGGATCCCGGTCGGGCGGCCCGGCCGCCGCGGGTCTTTCTCGCGGGACCGCCGCGGACCCGGGGTGCGTGCTGCGCAGCGAGTGGTCGGTGCTGAGCAGCGCCTCACCGACCTCCGGCGCATGCGCGCGCGAGCGGATCGCGTCCAGAATCCTGGCCGCCTCCTCTTCTCGCCCGTGCCACATCAGCGCGCGGCCCAGCATGACGGCCTCCAGGTCCGGAAGGCACCCGTGTTCGAAGGCGTCCAGCAGCCCGGCGAAGTGGGACATGGCCCGGGCCGGGTTCATCCGCCACTCGACCCGGACCCGGGCGGCGGTGATCAGTGCGCGCTCCTCGCCGTCGGAGCACTCCCGCAGCGCCAGGTCCAGGCACTGCAGGGCCAGGTCGGCCCGGCCGTCGGCCAGCGCGTCCTCGGCCGCCTGGCGCAGGACCGCGATATGCCAACTTCTGCCGATCCGGTCGGCGGCGATCAGGTGCTCGGCGACCCGCAGCGCGGCCTCGCCCTCGGCGTGCAACAACTCGGCGGCGCCGTATTGCAGTTCGGCCGCGTCGTCGAAGTTCGGGTCGCTGAGCACGACCGACCGTGCCGCTGGGTGGCACAGCAGCCGGTCGGGGCCGAGCAGGCCCGCCGCCGACAGTTTGGCGAGGGCCCGGTCGACCAGATTGCGGGGCCGGGAGATCAGCCGGGAGATCAGCTCGGGGACGGCGTGCTCGCCGAGCAGCGCGATGGCTCGGGCCACCTCCAGTCCGGCCCGTCCGATGCGGTGCAGGCAGGCGAGAACCGCCGTCGCGGAGCCGTCGCCCGGCGCCAGGGACCGCGGGCCGTCGGTCGGATGGATGTGCAGGTGCTCCGTCAGCAGCGCCCGAACCACCAGGGGGTTGCCGCCGCTGGCCGCGTGGGCGGCCGGGGCGAGCCGGTGCGCGGCGTCGGCGTCGAGCCGCTCGGCGAGTACTTCGGCGACGCCCTCCACCGACAGCAGCGGCAGCTGGATCTGCCGGTAGTTCGGCTCGCGGGACAGCTCCGCATGGAAGAGCGGGAGGCTCTGCTGCAGGCATTCGCCGGTGATCAGCACCAGCATGACCGGCGCGGTGCGGCAGTGCCGGACGAGGTAGAGCAGTCCTCGCAGGGACTCCGGATCGCTCTGGTGGACGTCGTCGACGATCAGTAGTAGTGGAGCCTCGGCGGCCGAGCGCAGCAGATCGTGGCAGACAAGCAGCATCAGCTGGGGCGGCAGGGTGTCCGCGGCCGGGGCCGCGGTCACCGCGTGCCGCAACTCGGCCGCGGACGTGCACGCCTCGAGGAGCTGGCCGAAGATTCCCGGACTGGCTCCCCGCCCTGCCGGGGCCGCGTAGGTCTGCACGACCCGTACGCCGCGGTCCGCGGCCCAGTCGGCGAGCCGGCGGGTGAGCTCGGTCTTGCCCGAGCCGACTGAGCCGCTGATGGAGACGACCTGCCCCGCGCCGCCCCGTGCCTCATCGAGGCTGCGCCTTAGCAGGAGTAGCTCTTCCGCGCGTTCGACGAGTAGCATATAATGCCTCCCCGTTCGTACCCTCGCTATACGGTTCTCCGGCTCGGCGGCCGGCTGGATTCCTCTGGTAACCTCTGCTTCTTCGCGGCTGTTTCCCGTGCCCACGTGGCGCGTATTACGTATTCCGCCAGAGGGCGGTGCCCGCGATGCGGTCGGAGAGATCGCATGTGCCTGATGGCCGCGATCGTCGAGGCTCCCGACCCGCGCGCGGCCGGAATCGAATCCGGCAGACGGCCGTCCCCGGCCTCCGCCCATTTCCAACACCCCAGGAGCGGCGGGAACGGCACGGCGCATCCAAGCGTGAGCGTGATCGAATGTGGCGGCCGGACGCCTTCGTCCGGCCGTGACGGCATGTCATTAGTCATGGACAGCATGTCATACGAGTCCTGGCACGCGCACCGGACGGCGGCCGTGACGCCAGATACACGGTGTCGGCAAGACGACTGTGATGTTGCTTTCTACGACCCGACGCGCGGTCACGCATTCGTGTGTGGCAGGAACGCGAGCGCGCCTTCGAGACACCCCTATCGGTCAACCCCTACTCTCTGGCGCCGCATAGGGGTATCGGTCCGAACGACGCCCGCCGCGGTGGCCGTGCCCCGCCGAGAGCCGACGTCGGCCATAAGGCCACCCCTAGCTGGCAAAGACGGGAAACCCTGATAGGGGAGCGAGACTAAGGGTTGGCCGCCGCCCGGGCCGCAAGTAGCGTTTTGCTCGTTCGAATTCATCGGTAAATCGCGCCACGGCCCGTCCGTCGCGCTGTCGCCGTCTTTGCGTCCCGCCGGCCCGGCGCAGCTGGTCTCGGGCGGTCGGTAAAACTTCGGGACACAGGTCCTCGCCGTTTCGAAAACCCGATGAGTCGGGCTCGCGGTGGGACGGGCGCCGCCGGAGCGGAGAACGAAGACCGCCCGGAAGACCGGGCGCGAAGCGGCCTTGAGAAAAGCCTGGATGGAAAGGCGAGGGTGCGCCCCCATGACCGACGAACCGCGTTCCTACAGCGCTGCGCGACGGCTGGCCCCGGCGGAGCCCGTCGCGGTCGTCGGTCTGGCCTGCCGGCTGCCCGGCGCCCCCGACCCGGCCGCGTTCTGGGAACTGCTGCGCGCCGGCGCCGAGGCGGTCACGGACGTGCCGCCGGGCCGGCCCGGGTTCGGCGCGCGGTCCGCGGGCGCGCGGCCGCCGCGCGCCGGCTTCGTCGACGGGGTCGATCGTTTCGATCCGGAGTTCTTTGGCATCTCCCCGCGCGAGGCCGTCGACATGGACCCTCAGCAGCGGCTCGCCCTCGAGCTCGCCTGGGAGGCCCTGGAAGACGCCGGCATCGTCCCCGCCACCCGCCGGGGCACCCGGACCGGCGTCTACCTCGGCGCTATCTGGGATGACTACGCCAAGCTCGCCGACCGGCTCGGACCCGGGGCCGTCAACGGCCGTACCATCACCGGCCTGAGCCGCGGCGTCATCGCGAACCGCGTCTCGTACGCACTCGGGTTCCAGGGCCCCAGCCTCGTCGTCGACACCGCGCAGTCGTCCTCGCTGGTCGCCGTCCACCTGGCCTGCGAGAGCCTGCGCCGCGGCGAGACCGACCTGGCCCTGGCGGGCGGAGTCAGCCTCAACCTGCTGCCCGAGGGCTTCACCGTGGCCGAGCGCTTCGGCGCTCTCTCGCCGACCGGCCGCGCCCACACGTTCGACGCCCGCGCCGACGGCTACGTAAGGGGGGAGGGCGGCGGCGTCGTCGTGCTCAAGACCCTCAGCCAGGCCCTCGCGGACGGCGACACGGTGTACTGCCTCGTCCGCGGCGGAGCGGTCAACAACGACGGCGGCGGCGACACGCTCACCGCGCCCAGCGAGAGCGCGCAGCGTGACGTCCTGCGCAGGGCCTATGCCGACGCGGGGGTGGATCCGGCCCGCGTGCGCTTCGTCGAACTGCACGGCACCGGAACACCCGCCGGCGACCCCGTCGAGGCCGCCGCGCTTGGCGCGGTCGTCGGCCGGGGCCGGCCCGCCGCGTCTCCTCTCCTGGTCGGCTCGGTCAAGACCAACATCGGACACCTCGAAGGCGCCGCGGGCATCGCCGGCTTCCTCAAGGCCGCGCTAAGCCTGCGCGAGCGCACCCTGCCACCCAGCCTCAACTACGAGCGTCCGAACCCGGCGATCCCGCTCGACGCCCTGGGCCTCGAGGTCGCCGTCACCCGCGTCGACCTCACCGCGGACGACGCCGACGGTCCGGTGTTCGCGGGCGTCAGCTCCTTCGGAATGGCCGGCACCAACTGCCACCTCGTGCTGTCCGACGCCACCGGGCTGTCCGCGCCGGCCGCTGGCAACGGCGCCGGCAGCACCGGCAGCGAACCCGGGCCGGTAACCGTCCTGCTGTCCGGACATGTGGACGCCGCGCTGCGCACCCAGGCCCAGCGGCTGCGCGAACACCTGGCGGCCCATGCCGACCTCACCCTGCCCGACCTCGCGCGCACCACCGCCCTGACGCGCAGCCATCTCACACACCGGGCCGCACTGCTGGCCGACAGCCGCGACGGCCTCGCCGCGGCCCTCGGCGACCTCGCCGGCGGCCGTCCCTCGCCCCGCGTCGTCCGCGCCGCCGCCGAGCCGGCCGAACGCGGCCTCGCGTTCCTCTTCACCGGTCAGGGTAGTCAGCGGCCCGGCATGGGCGCGGCTCTGCACGTCGCCCAGCCCGCGTTCGCCGATGCCTTCGACGCCGCCTGCCGCGAGCTGGACAAGCACCTCGACCGTTCGGTCCGCGACCTGGTCCTCGGCCCCGCGGACGCGCCCGCCGCCGCCCTGCTCGATCAGACGGTCTACACCCAGGCGGCGCTGTTCGCGTACGAGACCGCCCTGTTCAGGCTCCTGCGGCACTGGGGGATCGTCCCTGCGGCTCTGCTCGGCCACTCCATCGGCGAGCTGAGCGCCGCATATTCCGCCGGCGTGTTCTCCCTGGCCGACGCCGCCACCCTCGTCGCCGCGCGCGGTCGCCTGATGCAGGCCCTGCCGGAAGGCGGAGCGATGGTCTCCATCCAGGCTTCGGAGGCCGAGCTCGTCCCGCGGCTCGCCGACTTCGCCGGCCGCGTGGAGATCGCCGCGCTCAACGGTCCATCCGCCACGGTGATAGCCGGGGACGCCGATGCCGTCAGCACCATCGCCGACGCCTGGCGGTCCCGTGGGCGCAGGACCCGGCGGCTGCGGGTCAGCCATGCCTTCCACTCGCCGCACATGGACAGCATGCTGGGAGAGTTCCGCCGGGTCGCCGAGAACCTGACCTACCGTCAGGCCACGCTTCCGGTCGTCTCCAACCTCACCGGCCGCGCGGTCGCGCCCGGGGAACTGCTCGACGCCGACCACTGGGTGCGCCACGCCCGTCGGGGTGTCCGGTTCCTCGACGGCATGCGCGCGCTCGAAGCGCTGGGCGTGACGGTCCACCTCGAAGTCGGACCGGACGCCGTGCTCGCGACCATGGGCCGGGACTGCGTCACCGCCGACGCGGCCCTCCTGCCCGCGGCCCGGGCCGGCCGCCCGGAGCAGGACACGCTCGCCGCGGCTGTGGCCGGTCTGCATGTACGCGGCGTGCCCGTCGCCTGGGACCGGATCCTGGAAGGCGCGGGTGGGCGCCGCGTCTCGCTGCCCACGTATGCCTTCCAGCGGGAGAGCTACTGGTTGGCCGCCGGGACGGGTACGCGGTCGGTACCGGCCCGGGCGGTCGCGGGGCCGCTCGCGGAGGTGGTGGAGGCGGCCGAACCGGCACCGACCGCGGGCGCGCTCGGGCCGGTCGCCGACGGCACGACCCGGGATCGCCTCGCCGCGCTGCCCGAGGCCGACCGCGAGCGCTCGCTGGCCGAACTCGTCCTCGCGCAGGTGGCCGCCGTTCTCGGCCACGGCTCACCTGAGCGCGTCGACCGGGAGCGCACGTTCAAGGACCTCGGCTTCGACTCGCTGGCCGCCGTCGAACTGCGCGACCTGCTGGGCCGGTCCCTCGACGTCACCCTGGCCCCCACCCTGGTCTTCGACCATCCCACTCCCGAAGCCCTGATCCGCCACCTGCGCGGTGACGTGCTGCCCGCCCCGGCCGCGCGCCGCCCTTTCCAGGACGACGCGGAGGATCCCGTCGTCATCGTGGGCATGGCGTGCCGTTTTCCGGGTGGGGTGGGTTCTCCTGAGGATCTGTGGGATCTGGTTGTGGAGGGTCGTGACGGGACGTCGGAGTTTCCGGGTGACCGTGGGTGGGATCTGGGGCGTCTTTTTGGTGGGGGTGGGGATGTTCCTGGGTCGTCGTTTGCGCGGCGGGGTGGTTTTCTGGGGGGTGCTGGGGGTTTTGACGCGGAGTTCTTTGGGATTTCGCCGCGTGAGGCGTTGGCGATGGATCCGCAGCAGCGGGTCTTGTTGGAGGTGTGCTGGGAGGCGTTCGAGCGCGCCGGTATCGACCCGACCACCCTGCGGGGCAGTGACACGGGCGTTTACGTCGGCGCTTTCGCGTTCCACGACCACACCGTCCCCGGCGGCGGTCCCGACCCCCTCGAGGGCCAGCACATGACCGGCGGAGCCAGCAGTGTTCTGTCGGGGCGGGTGGCGTATGTGTTTGGTCTGGAGGGGGCGGCGGTGACGGTGGATACGGCGTGTTCGTCGTCGTTGGTGGCGTTGCATGTGGCGGTGGGGGCGTTGCGGCGGGGTGAGTGTGGGGTGGCGTTGGCGGGTGGGGTGACGGTGATGTCGTCGCCGGGGACGTTTGTGGAGTTTTCTCGGCAGGGTGGGTTGTCGGGGGATGGTCGGTGTCGGTCGTTTGCGGCGGGTGCGGATGGTACGGGGTGGGCGGAGGGTGCGGGGGTTCTGGTGTTGCAGCGGCTTTCGGATGCGGTGCGGGAGGGGCGTCGGGTTTTGGCGGTGGTGCGGGGTAGTGCGGTGAATCAGGATGGTGCGTCGAATGGTCTGACGGCGCCGAACGGCCGGTCGCAGGAACGTGTGATTCGTCGTGCTCTTGATTCGGCGGGTTTGACGGCGGCTGATGTGGATGTCGTCGAGGGGCATGGGACGGGTACTCGTCTTGGCGATCCGATTGAGGTCGACGCGTTGATGGCGACGTATGGGCGGGGGCGGTCGGGTGGTGAGCCGGTGTGGTTGGGGTCGTTGAAGTCGAATGTGGGGCATGCGCAGGCGGCGGCGGGGGTGGGTGGGGTGATCAAGATGGTGATGGCGTTGCGGCATGGGGTGTTGCCGGCGTCGTTGCATGCGGGTGATCCGTCGCCGTTGGTGGACTGGGAGGCGGGTGGGGTGCGGTTGCTGTCGGCGGCGCGGGCGTGGCCGGCGGTGGGGCGGGTGCGTCGGGCGGGGGTGTCGTCGTTCGGGATCAGCGGCACCAACGCGCACGTCGTGCTCGAACAGGCCCCAGAAACCGCCAGCCCCGGCACGAACGCCGACACCGGCAATGACGCGGGCGTCGGTGTCGGTGGGCCCGTCGAGCCGGCGCGGCAGACCACTGGGAGCACCGGACCGGCACCGCGGTCCGACGCCGCCGACGTGGGTGCCGACACGGGGGCGGGCGTGGGTGTCGGGGTGCTGGTGCCGGTGTCGGCGCGTAGTGCGGTGGCGTTGCGGGCGGTCGCGGGACGGCTGGGTCGGTTCGTCGGGGGGCGTGCCGAGGTGGGTGTGGTGGGGGTGGGGCTCGCGTTGGCGACGACGCGGGCGGTGATGTCGCATCGTGCCGTGGTGCTCGCGGCGGACCGGGAGGAGCTGCTGGCGGGGCTGGCGGCCCTCGCCGAGGGGCGGGAACATCCACGGGTCGTCACCGGCGAGGCCACCGGTCCGGCAGGTGAAGTGGCGTTCCTGTTCGCTGGGCAGGGCAGCCAGCGTCCCGGGATGGGTCGAGACCTCTACCAGGCGTTCCCCGTCTTCCGTGACGCCCTGGACGACGCCTGCGCGGCGTTGGACCCGCATCTGGGAGAGGAACTCGCCCGGGTCGGCGCGGCCTCGGTGCGGGAGGTGATGTTCGCGGCGGAGAGCAGCGCGTTCGCGGGGGTGTTGGGGCGGACGGTGTTCACGCAGGCGGCGCTGTTCGCGTTCGAGTCCGCGCTGTACCGGCAGGTCACCGCCTGGGGGATCCAGCCGGACCACCTCGCCGGGCACTCGGTCGGCGAGATCACCGCCGCATACGCCGCGGAGGTGCTGTCACTGCCGGACGCGGCCGCGCTCGTGGCCGCGCGGGGTCGGCTGATGAACACACTGCCCGACGGCGGCGCCATGACCTCGGTCCAGGCCTCGGAAGCGCAGGTCACGTCGGTGCTGGCGGAGATCGGCGGCGTGGTGGCGATCGCCGCCGTCAACGCCCCGGACTCCGTGGTCGTCTCCGGCGAGCACACCGCCGTCGAGGCCGCCGCCGAGGCTCTCGAACGCCAGGGGATCAAGACCCGGCGACTGCGGGTGAGCCACGCGTTCCACTCCCCGCTGATGGACCCGATGCTCGACGAGTTCCGCACGGTCCTCACCGGCCTGACCTACCAGGCCCCACGCATCCCGATCGTCTCCACCCTCACCGGCACGACCGCCACCGACGAGGACCTCACCACACCCGAGTACTGGACACGCCACGCCCGCGACGCCGTCCGCTTCACCCACGCCGTCACCACCCTGCACGACCAGGGCACACGCAGCTACCTCGAACTCGGCCCCGACAACTCCCTGACCACCCTCGCCAGCCGCACCCTTACCGACCACGGCCCCGACGGCGCGACCGGGGCACGGCTGGTCGCGGCGCAGCGGCGCGGCGGCCCGGAGCCGGCCGTCCTGCTGCGCGCGGTCGCCGCCCTGCACACCACCGGCACCAGCCCACACTGGCCCGCCCTCTACCCCCAGCCCACCCCTACCACCGACCTACCCCCCTACGAACTACCGACCTACCCCTTCCAGCACAAGCACTACTGGCATCGTCCGGCCGCGCCGGAGAACGTCACCGGGCTCGGGCTCGTCGCGACGGATCATCCGCTGATCAGGGCCGTCGTGCCGATCGCCGATCGCGACGAGATCCTGTTCGTCGGCAGTGTGTCGTTGGCGGCGCAGCCCTGGCTCGCCGACCACACCATCCACGGCACCACCCTCTTCCCCGGCACCGGCCTGCTCGAACTCGCCCTCCACGCCGCCCTGCACACCGGCACCAACACCGTCGACGAACTCACCCTCCACACCCCCCTCACCCTCACACCCACCGACACCCACCACCTCCAACTCACCCTCACACCCCCCGACACCACCGGCCACCGCACCCTCACCATCCACACCCGCCCCCACCACACCACCCCCGACCACCCCTGGACCCACCACGCCACCGGCACCATCCCCCCACCCCAAAACCACCAACCCACACCCGACCCCGACCCCACCCCCTGGCCACCACCCCACACCCACCCCATCGACCTCACCCACCACTACAACACCCTCACCACCCAAGGCCTCGACTACGGCCCCACCTTCCAAAACCTCACCGCCGCCTGGCACGACGACACCACCCTCTACGCCACCCTCACCCTCCCCGACACCCTCCCCGACACCCACCGCTACACCATCCACCCCGCCCTCCTCGACGCCGCCCTCCACACCCTCACCCTCACCACCCCCACCCACACCCCCAACCCCACCACCCCCAACCTCCCCCTTCACCCTTCACCACCACCCAAACCCACACCACCGCCACCCCCACCGCCCACGCCACCATCACCCCCACCACCCCCACCACCGCCACCATCCACCTCACCGACCCCACCGGAACC
>NZ_KI912267.1:1576477-1586252 GCF_000235425.2 Pseudofrankia saprophytica | reverse complement strand
GCCGGAGAACGTCACCGGGCTCGGGGCTCGTCGCGACGGATCATCCGCTGATCAGGGCCGTCGTGCCGATCGCCGATCGCGACGAGATCCTGTTCGTCGGCAGTGTGTCGTTGGCGGCGCAGCCCTGGCTCGCCGACCACACCATCCACGGCACCACCCTCTTCCCCGGCACCGGCCTGCTCGAACTCGCCCTCCACGCCGCCCTGCACACCGGCACCAACACCGTCGACGAACTCACCCTCCACACCCCCTCACCCTCACACCCACCGACACCCACCACCTCCAACTCACCCTCACACCCCCCGACACCACCGGCCACCGCACCCTCACCATCCACACCCGCCCCACCACACCACCCCGACCACCCCTGGACCCACCACGCCACCGGCACCATCCCCCCACCCCAAAACCACCAACCCACACCCAACCCCGACCCCGCCCCCACCCCCTGGCCACCACCCCACACCCACCCCATCGACCTCACCCACCACTACAACACCCTCACCACCCACGGCCTCGACTACGGCCCCACCTTCCAAAACCTCACCGCCGCCTGGCACGACGACACCACCCTCTACGCCACCCTCACCCTCCCCGACACCCTCCCCGACACCCACCGCTACACCATCCACCCCGCCCTCCTCGACGCCGCCCTCCACACCCTCACCCTCACCACCCCCACCCACACCGCCAACCCCAACCCCACCACCCCCAACCTCCCCTTCACCTTCACCACCACCCAAACCCACACCACCGCCACCCCCACCGCCCACGCCACCATCACCCCCACCACCCCCACCACCGCCACCATCCACCTCACCGACCCCACCGGAACCCCCCTCACCACCATCCACACCCTCACCACCCGCCCCGCCACCAAAAACCACATCGACACCGCCAGCAGCGGGACCGCGAACGCGTTGTTCCGGATGGAGTGGCGTGGCCTGCCGGCCGCGCCCGTGCCGGTGGCCGTCGCCGGCCAGCGCTGGACGGTGCTGGGCCTGCCGCCTGCCGGCCTGGGCGTGGAGACGACGACGGCGAGCGGGCTCGACGCGGTCGAGGATGTGCCGGACGTACTGCTGCTGCGGCTCGCGGGCTCGTCCGACGCCGACGTCGCGCGGTCCGTCCACACCGCGACGCGCGACGTGCTGGCGCTGGTTCAGGAGTGGCTGGCTCAGGAGCGTTTCCAGGACGGGCGGCTGGTGGTCGCCACGTCGGGCGCGGTCGCCGTCGGCGCGACCGACGACGTCACCGACCTGCCGCACGCGGCCGTCTGGGGTCTGCTGCGGTCGGCCCAGACCGAGCACCCGGACCGGTTGGTGCTGGTCGACGTCGACGGCGCCGCCTCCTCCTGGGCCGCGTTGCCGGACGTACTGGCCTCCGGGGAGCCGCAGGCGGCCGTGCGGGCTGGTGCGGTGCTGGTGCCGCGACTGGCCAGGGCCGGGGCGCCGAGCGCGGCCGCGAGCGCGGGTGCGGCCCGGTTCGGTGAGGGCACCGTGCTCGTCACGGGAGCGACCGGCGCTCTGGGCGCGCAGTTCGTCCGGCACCTGGTCACCGCCCACGGGGTCCGTCGCCTGCTGCTGGTCAGCCGCCGCGGCCCACACGCCCCCGGCGCCGCCGAGCTCACCGCCGAACTCACCGCCGCCGGCGCCCACGTCGACGTCGCCGCCTGCGACACCGCCGACCGCGCGGCCCTGGACGCGGCGCTCGCCGCCGTCCCCGACCATCGACCGGTCACCGCCGTGGTGCACATCGCCGGCGTCCTGGACGACGCGACCTTCGAGGCACTGACCCCGGATCAGCTCGACACGGTGCTGCGGCCCAAGGCCGACGCCGCCTGGCACCTGCACCAGGCCACCGCCCACCTCGACCTCAAGGCCTTCGTCCTCTTCTCGTCGGTCCAAGGCCAGGTGGGCGGCGCCGGACAGGCCAACTACGCGGCGGGCAACGCGTTCCTCGACGCCCTCGCCACCCACCGCCACGCACACGCCCTACCCGCCACCTCCCTCGCCTGGGGCCCCTGGGCCGACACCGGCATGGCCGCCCAACTCACCACCACCAACCAAACCCGCCTCACCAACACCGGCATGACCCCCCTCCCCCCACACCAAGGCCTCACCCTCTTCGACACCGCCCTCACCCTCGACACGGCTTCGCTGACCCCCGTCATCTACGACGCCTCCGTCCTGCGCGCCCGTGGCGCCGAGCTGCCCCACCTGCTGCGAGGACTGGTTCGTGGCCCGGCCCAGCGCGCCCGCGCCGCGGCCGCCGCGCAGCCGGAGCAGTCCCTCGCGCAGCGGCTGGTCGGGCTGTCCGCGACGGAGCGGGCGAAGGCGGTTCTCGACGTGGTGCGCACCCAGGTGGCCGCCGCCCTCGACTACGAATCCGCCGATGGCGTCGCCGCCGACAAGGGTTTCAAGGACCTGGGGCTGGACTCGCTGACCGCCGTCGAGCTGCGCAACCGGCTCGGCAAGGCCACCGGCCTGCGGCTGCCGGCCACCCTCGTCTTCAACTTCCCCACGCCCGCCGAGCTCGCCGGGCGCCTGGTCGCCGAGCTGTTCCCCGACGAGGCCGAGCAGGAGACCGGGCTCGAGGTGGCCGCGGCCGCGGTGGACGAGGAACCGGAAGGCGTCGACCCGGACCTCATCGACGCCATGGATGTCGAGGACCTGATCCGCATGGCGCGTGAAGGCGCCGATTCCTGAACCACCGGCAGGAGCCCTCGCGGTCACGGCGCGGTCGGGCCGTCGCGCCGCGTCCGCCAGGCCCGAACCAGCCCGGTATCCGGATCCCCCAGAAAGATCACGGAGCAGATGTCAGACGAGCAGAAGCTCAGGGAGTACCTCAAGCGCGCGACGGTCGAGCTGCACGATGCGCGCGGTCGCCTGGAGAAGGCCGAGGCGGCTCGCTCCGAGCCGATCGCGATCATCGGCATGGCCTGCCGCTTTCCGGGCGGTGTCCGGTCGCCGGAGGACCTGTGGGACTTCCTGCTGGCCGGCGCGGACGCGATCACCGACTTCCCCGCCGACCGGGGCTGGGCGGTGCCCGATCCGTTCATCGACCCCCTCGGGCGGCCCGGCGCGCGCGCCGTCCGCACGGGCGGGTTCCTGCCGGACGTGGCCGAGTTCGACGCGGAGTTCTTCGGGATCTCGCCACGCGAAGCACTGGCGATGGACCCACAGCAACGCCTGCTCCTCGAGACCTCCTGGGAAGCGCTCGAACGCGCCGGAATCGACCCGAAAGCACTACGCGGCACCGACACCGGTGTCTTCGCCGGCCGCGTCACCGAGGACTACGCCCTCGTGGTCGCCGATCCCAGCAGCGAGATCGAGCCCTACCGGCTGACCGGCCTCGCCGGCAGCGTGCTGTCCGGCCGGGTGTCCTACTTTCTCGGACTGGAGGGCCCGGCGGTCACCGTGGACACCGCCTGCTCGACCTCCCTGGTGGCGCTGCACCTGGCGCTCGGGGCGCTGCGCCGCCGGGAGTGCTCCCTGGCGCTGGTCGGCGGCGCGACGGTGCTGGCCACGCCCGACGCCTTCACCGACCTCGGGCGGCGCGGCGTGCTGAGCCCGGACGGTCGGGTCAGGCCGTTCGCCGCCGGGGCCGACGGAACCGCGCTCGCGGAGGGCGTGGGTGTCATCGCGATCCAGCTGCTGTCCGAGGCCCGCCGCGACGGGCACCCCGTGCTGGCCGTGGTGCGCGGTTCGGCGGTCAACCAGGATGGCGGCCCCGACGGGTCGGCCGCCCGGGCGCGCCGGCTCGTCGTCGAACAGGCCCTGGCCGACGCCAGGCTGACCGCCGCGGAGGTGGACGCGGTCGAGGCGCACGGCGACAGCACCGTGTCCGGCGATCTGGCCGAGGCCACCGCGCTGGCGGCGGCGTACGGCCAGGGTCGGCCGGGCGACCGGGCGCTGCTCGTCGGAACGGTGAAGTCCCGGCTCGGCCACACTCTGGCCGCGGCCGGCCTCGCCGGCGTCATCCACACGGTGACGGCCCTGCGTCACGGCGAACTTCCGCCCACCCTGCACGACGCCGATCCGCCGTCGCCGTGGATCGACTGGGACGGCGGTCCGCTCGCCCCGCTGACCCGCCGCACGCCCTGGCCGAGCACCGGCCGGCCGCGCCGGGCGGGGGTGTCCGCCTTCGGAATCACCGGAACCAACGCCCACGTCATCCTGGAACAGGCCCCGGCAGCCCCGGCAGCCCCGGACGAGCTGGACGAGTCGACCCCGGTCCGCGATCCGGAGCCCGAAGCCGCGTCGCCGCCGCCGCGGCCGGTCTCGCTTCCGCTGAGCCTGTCCGGGGCCGGCGGGCCGGCACTGCGGGCTCAGGCCGCCCGCCTGCGGGCCTTCCTGGCCGGCGACCCGTCCCCGGCCCCCGCGGACGTCGGGCTGTCGCTGGCGGTCACCCGCTCAGCCCTGGCTCACCGCGCGGTCGTCCTCGGCGCGGACCGGACCGAGCTGACCGCCGGCCTGGACGCGGTGGCGCGGGGTGAGCCGGGGCCGAACGCGGTCACCGGAGTCGCCCGGGAGCGGGGCAAGACCGTGTTCGTGTTCCCCGGCCAGGGCACCCAATGGCCTGGCATGGCGCTGGGCCTGCTCGACACCAACCCCGTCTTCGCCCAACACCTGCGCGACTGTGCCGCGGTGATCGAACAGTACGTGCCCTGGAAGGTCGAGGCCGTGCTGCGCGCCGCTCCCGACGCCCCGCCCATCACCCGCATCGACGTCCTGCAACCCGTCATCCTCGCCCTGAACATCGCCCTGGCGCGCCTCTGGCAGCACCACGGCATTCACCCCGACGCCGTCATCGGCCACTCCCAGGGCGAAGCCGCCGCCGCTCACATCTCCGGCGCCCTCACCCTCGACGACGCCGCCCGCGTCATCATCACCCGCTCCCGCCTGTTCGCCGACCACCTGGCCGGCCACGGCGCCGTCGCCTCCATCCAGCTGCCTGCCCACGACCTGACCCACCATCTCGACCAGCATCCCGACCAGCTGTGGATCGCCGGCGTCAACTCTCCCGCCGCCACCACCGTCGCCGGCGACCTCGAAGCACTCGACGCCCTCGTCGACGCCCTCACCGCCCGAGGCATCCGCGCCCGCGTCATCCCCGACACCGTCGCCTCCCACAGCCCACGCGTCCAGCCCCTGCGCGACCTGCTCCTGCGCGAGCTCGCCTTCCTGAAGCCCCGGCCCGCCGCCATCCCCCAGTACTCCACCACCCACCCCGACACCCTCCTGGCCGGAACCGAACTCACCGCCGACTACTGGTACGACAACTGCCGCAACCCCGTGAACTTCGCCCCCACCATCCACACCCTCCTCGACCAGGGCCACCACACCTACCTCGAGATCGGCACCCACCCCGTCCTCACGGCCGCCATCGAGCACACGGCCGAAACCCACCCCGCCGCGGCGGCCATCCTCACCCTCAACACCCTGCGCCGCGGCGACGGCGGCCCCGAACGCCTCAACACCGCCCTCGCCGAAGCCTGGACCAACGGCCTGCCCGTCGACTGGCGACCGGCCTTCGCCGGCACCGCCGCTCGCCGCGTCGACCTGCCCACCTACGCCTTCCGCCGGCGGCGTTACTGGTTCGAGCCCTCGTCCGCCGCCGTCCCACGGGTGGCGGACGGGAGCGCGCTCACCGCGCTGTGGGACGCGGTCGACGACGGGGACGAATCCGGCGCGGCGCAGGCGCTCCGCCTCCGCGGCGAATCCGGGACCGGTGCGCTGCGCGAGCTGCTGCCCGCGCTGACCGCGTGGCGCCGCGACCGACGGATCCGCGCCACGCTCGCCTCCTGGCACTACCGGACCGCTTGGCGCCCGCTGCCCGAACCCGACGCCGGGATGGTGGCGGGCGACTGGCTGCTCGTCGCCCCGGCGGCGGCTGGCCCGGCGGACACGGCGGACGTGGACGCGGTCGCGGCGGCGCTCATCCGCCACGGCGCCCGCGTTCCGCGGATCGACGTGGACCCGCACGATCCGGACGCGCAGCGGCTCGCCACCCGGCTCAAGGAAGCAGGCGCGGCGAAGGCCGCCGGCGTGGTGTCGCTCCTGGCCACGGCCGGGGATTCGCGCGACCCCGCGGCTGACGGCATGCCGGGCGCCGCGGTGGCCGGCACGGTGACGCTGCTGCGGGCGCTGGCCATCCTCGGTACCGAGGCCCGGTTGTGGTCGCTCACCCGCGGCGCGGTCTCCACCGGCCCGCGCGACCCGCTGCGCAGCCCGGCTCAGGCGCAGATCTGGGGGCTGGGCCAGACGGCGGCGCTGGAGAGCCCAGCGCTGTGGGGCGGCCTGATCGACCTTCCGGCGTGTCTGGACGCGCGGTCGGGCAGCCGGCTGGCCCTGCTGCTGGCGGCCGCTCGCCGTGCCGAGGGCGGGGAGCGCGAGCTCGCCGTGCGCGACACCGGGGCGTTCGCCCGCCGGCTGGTGCGCGCGGCGGCGGACTGGGCGGGGTCACCCGCCGATGGCCGCGGCGACCCGGGGAGGTCCAGGCCGGGTTGGTCGACGAGCGGCACGGCGCTGGTGACCGAGGGCCTGACGGCCACCGGCACGCACGTCGCCCGGTGGCTGGCCCGCGCCGGCGCGCGGCATCTGGTCCTGACCAGTGCCGGGCGCCCGGACCCGGACCGGGCCGCCGTGCTGGCGGCCGAGCTCGCCGCGCTGGGTGTCGGGTCGACGATCCTCGAAGCCGACCCGGCCGACCGAGAGGCGCTTCTGCGCGCTCTCGCCGCCGTGCCCGCGGACCTCCCGCTGACCACCGTCGTCCACACCGCCGACCCGCGCGGCGAGGGAGCGCTCGAGGACGTCACGCCAGCGCAGCTCGGCCAGGTGCTCGCGCCCAAGGCGGCCGCCGCCTGGCAGCTGCACAGCCTCACCCGCGACCGCGGCCTTTCCGCGTTCGTTCTGTTCTCCACCCTCGCCGGAACGCTCGGCAGCGCACTCGGCCTCGGCGGATACGGCGCCGCGGGCGCCTATCTGGACGCGCTCGCGACGTACCGCGCCGCCCAGGGGCTGCCCGCGTCGTCCGTGGCCTGGGGGGTGTGGTCCGACGCCGACGCCCCCGAGCGGGAAGAGGCCGACCGCGCCGCTCGGCTGGCCCGGCGCGGCATCCCGCCGCTCGACCCCGAGACGGCGCTGGCCGCGCTGGACGGCGTGCTGGCCCGTGGTGAGACCACGGCCCTGGTCGCCGACCTGCGCTGGCCGGACTATCTCGCCGCGCACGGCGCGGTCGCGCCCGGCGCGCTCCTCGCGGAGATCCCCGAGGTCGCGGCGGCCCGCCGCCCGACGACCGCGTCCGGCGTGCCGGATGGCCCAGCCGCCCCGGACACGTTCCTCGCCGGCCTGGCCGAACTCACCCCCGCCCGCCAGCGGGAGGCGCTGCTCGGTCTCGTCACCCGCGAGATCGCCGCCGTCCTGGGCCACCAGGCCACCACCGCGGTGGACCCCACGAGCCTGTTCATCGAGCTCGGGTTCGACTCCCTCACGTCGGTCGAGCTGCGCAACCGGCTCGCCGCCGCCACGGGGGCCCGGCTGACCGTTCGCGTCATCCTGGAACACGGCACCCCGGACGCCCTGACGGCCTGGCTGCGCGCCGACCTGTTCCCGGCCTCGGCGGCCGACCCCGCCGCCGGACCAGGCACCGGGACCGGCTCGCCCGCGCCCGAGCCGGTGCCCGCGCCGGAAACGTCCGTTGGCCCAGGTCTGATCGCCCCGCTGTTCCGGCGGGCCCGGGAAGCGGGCCGGACCGCCGAGTTCGTCCGGTTCCTGACCGGTCTGGCTGCCTACCGCCCGTCCTTCGGCGCGCCGCCCGAAGAGCACGACCTGCCGAGGGTGGTCCGGCTGGCGCGAGGCGCCGAAGGACGGCCGGCGCTGTTCTGCTTCCCGAGCCCGCTGGGCGGCGCCGCGCCCGAGCAGTTCACCCGGTTCGCCGAGCACTTCGACGGCGGCCACGACGTCTTCGCCTTCGCCCTGCCCGGCTTCCACGCCGGCGAGCGGGTGCCGCGGACGCTGGACGCGGTGGCCGAGGCCGCCGCGGCGGCGCTGGGCCGACAGGCCGAGCCAGGCGCGGCGGTCCTCGTCGGCCACGCCGCCGGCGGGCTGCTCGCGCACGCCGTCGCGGCCCGGCTGGAGGCGGCCGGCAGCCCGGCCGCCGGCCTCGTCCTGCTGGACACCGCGGCGGTGACCGCCGCCGAACTGGATTCCCCCGGCGCACCGCACCCGGACGGCGGACCCCTCGGGCAGCCGGAGGACGAAGCCTGGCTCACCGCCCTGGGCGCCTATGCCCCGCTGCTCACCGGGCCCGCGCCCGGGCCAGTGCGCACCCCCACCCTGCTGGTGCGCGCGGCGGGCGGCGCGGCCGGGCCGTCGTGGCCCGCCGCGCACCGCGTCGTCCGGGCGCCCGGTGACCGCCTCTCCCTGCTCGAGCAGCACGCCGAGGCCACCGCCCGGCTGGTCCGACCCTGGCTGGCCGCCCCCGCCCCGGTGGGCACCGCGACCGGTGAGACGAAGGAGCACCTCGCATGACCGAAAGCACCTCGCCCCCACCCGGCCGCGCCAACGGCAACGTCGTGGTCGTCGGCGCCGGGCCGTGCGGCCTGGCCGCGGCCTGCGAACTGCTGCAAAACGGGGTTTCCGTGCGGGTCCTGGAGGCCAGGAAGGACCGCGCCGTCGGCTCGCGTGCCGTGCAGCTGTGGCCCTCCGGCCTCGAGGTGCTACGGAGCATCGGAGTCCTGGACGAGGCGCAGCGCCGCGGCCTGCGCATCCACAGCAACGTCTACCACCTGCGCGACCGCCTCCTCACCGTGGTCCTGGGCGCGGCCCACGAGCCGTTGATGCTGCCCCAGGAACAGACGATGGAGCTGCTCGAAGGTGCCCTGGAGCGGTTGGGCGGTCGGGTGGAGCGCGGTGTGCGGGTCACCGCCGTCGAACCGACCGCCACCGGCGTGACCGCGAAGGCCGAGGGCCCCGGCGGCGTCACGGAGCTGGTCCACGCCGACTGGCTCATCGGCGCGGACGGCGTGCACAGCGTGGTGCGCGAACAGCTCGGCATCGACTTCCCCGGCAACCAGCTGCCGCTGGAGTTCCTGCTCGCCGAGGGGCGGATCGACGGCGACCTGCGTCCCGGCGTCATGCACTACCACCTCGGCCCCGCCGGCTCCGCCATCGTCGGCCCGATGCCCGGCGGCAGGGTCCGGGTCTCCGGCGTGCTGCCTCCTGGCTTTCCCCTCACCGCCGAGGCCGTGCAGGCCTTCCTGGACGAGCGCACCGGCGGCGATCTGCGTGTCATCGAGCTGGACACCCTCGCCACCTTCGCCACCGCCGAGCGGATCGCCGCCGTCATGCGCAGGGGGCCGGTGTTCCTGGTCGGCGACGCCGCCCACACCCACACCCCTGTCGGCGGCCAGGGGCTCAACCTCGGCCTGCAGGACGTGCACAACCTGGCCTGGAAGCTCGCCGGCGTCATCAACGGCCGGTACGCCCCCGTGATCCTGGACACCTACGAGCCGGAGCGCCTGCAGGCCGCCCGGCAGATCGTCGGCACCACGCACCGGCTGATCAAGATGTTCACCCTCGGCCCGATCGCCTCCCGAGCGCAGAACCTCTCCTGGAACCTGCTCGGCGCCACCGGGGTGCTGCGGCGCTGGTTCGTCCCGCTGCTCGCCGGCCACCGGGTCGGCTACCCGGATGCCCTGCTGCTCGCGCAGGACGGCGGCTCCGGGCGCTGGCCGCGCGCCGGGCGCCGGCTGCGCGCCGCGCTCCGGCCGGCC
>NZ_KI912267.1:1567710-1576377 GCF_000235425.2 Pseudofrankia saprophytica | reverse complement strand
GCACTGGGTGCCCCGCGCCGCTCCCGGCACCGAGGCCGGCTTCCGCCTGCTGACCGTAGGCCGCGCCGACTCCGCCCTGGCGCACCGCGGACGCCGACTGGCCCTGGCACACGGCGGCGCGGTGTGCCACGAGCACCACCTCCGCCGGACCGCGTCCGGCTTCCTGCTGCTGCGCCCCGACGGCTACGTCGCCGCCTCCGGGGTCGAACCGGCTGGGCTCGACCGCCTGGAACGCCGGCTCACCCACCTGATCGCCGCTCAGGAGACCGCGTCCGCCTGACCTAACCCCACCTGGACCTGACCCCACCTGGACCCGACCCCACCAGACCTGACCAGAGAGGAAGGGAGCCGGCATGCGCAGCCCTACCGCCGGCGAGGCCCCACCACGCAGTTTCATCGATGCGCTCGCCTCGGGACGGCTCCCCTGGGAGCTGTTCGCCGCGTTCCCGGAGCCGGGGCCGCGGGAGACCGCCGCGGGAGACGAGTTCCTCGCGCAGTTCGGCCCCTTCGTCGACGGGTGGGTGGACGGCGACGAGCTCGACCGCACCCGCATCTGGCCGGACGGGCTGCTGGAGGAGCTGCGCGACCGCGGCTACTTCCAGCTCACGGCCCCGGCGGAACTCGGCGGCCGCGGGCTGTCGCCCTACAACCTCATCCGGGTCGTCGTGCGGGCCGCCCGCCGCTCTATGGGCGTCGGGCAGATGCTCTGCGTGCAGAACGGCATCGCGGCCAGCGCCCTGCTCCCGGCGGTGCCGGCCGGCCCGCTGCACGACTTCCTGCGCGCCGAGATCGCGGCCGGCAGCGTGTCGGGATTCGGTGACACCGACCCCGCGGGCCAGAACAACACCTTGCCCGCCGCGACCGCGACGCTCACCGAGGACGGCTCCTCCTACCTGCTGCGCGGCGAGAAGCTGTTCATCGCGAACGCCGGCATCGCCGACGTGCTCGGCGTCTCCGCGACCGTGACGGAGCCCGACGGGCCGCGGGCGGGCGTCTTCTTCCTCACCACCGGCACCCCTGGGTTCGAGGTCGTCGCGCCGAACGACTTCATCGGCGTCAACGGGTTGTCGGCCTCGTTCCGGCTGAACGACGTGCGGGTGCCCAGGGAGCACGCGATCCTCGGCGACGGCGCCGCACGCCTGCCCCGGACCATCGCCCTGCAGGGCCTCTACGGCCGCACAGCCCTGGGGGCGGCCGGCTCCCTGGCCGTCATCCGCAACTGCCTGGAGTACTGCGCCGAGTTCCTTTCCCGGCGCCGGATCGACGGCCGCGGCCTGGCCGAGTACGACAAGGTCCAGCGGATCGTCGCGGGAGTCCTGGCGGCCGAGTTCGCCGTGGAGAGCGCGGTGCGCTGGACGACGCTGGACCCCGGCCCCGAGGACCGGTCCTTCGAGCTCTACGTCACCAAGAACCTCGCCACGGCGCTGGCCTGGCGGGCCAGTGACCGCACCGTCGCGCTGCTCGGCGGCGAGGGCATCGAGACCGCGCAGAGCAAACGCCGCCGGGGCGCGGCGGCGCACCCCGTGGAGCGGTATCACCGCGACGCGCGCGTCCTGCGCACGGTCGGCAACGTCGACTACGTGAACGACCTGCGGGCCGGGCAGCTCGTGCTGGCCCACTACGGCGACCCCGGTGAGGAGGGGGCCGCCGGCGCGTTCTCGGTGCCCGACCTCTCGGGTGCCGACCTGTCCGCGGCCAACCGCCGCCACCTGTCGGCCGCCGCCGACCTGTTCCAGAACCTGCACCGCACCTGCCGCCGGCTCGCGGACCGCCACGGCGATCCCGCCGAACCCGGCGAGCGGCAGGAGCCGGTGATCCTCGTCGGCGAGCTCGCCACCGAGCTGTTCGGCATCTGCGCGGTGCTTGGCCGCGCGGCCCGGTCGGGTGGCGCGGCGGAGCAGGACCTGGCCGACGTGTACGCCACCGCGGCCGGGTTCCGCGTCGCCGACCTCACCCGGCGGCTCGCCACCGAACAGGAGCCCAACCCACCCGACTACGCCAAGATCAGCCGCGCCTGGCTGGCCGCCCAGGAGTCCCTGTGACGACACCGCCCGAGGTCAGGCCGCCGGACATCCTCGGCGCCTTCGACCTGACCGACCACGCCCACTTCGCGGCCGGCCCGCCCTACGAACTGTTCGCCCGGCTACGCCGGGAGGCCCCGCTGCTCTACCACCCGCCGGGCGTGAACAGCGTGGACGGCGAGGGCTTCTGGGTGCTCAGCCGCCACGCCGACATCGCCGCCGCGGGCGCCGACCCGGCCTTCTCCGCCGAAGGCGGCGGCGGCCGAGGCGGCGGCGGCACCCACCTCGAGGACATGGAGATGGGCGTGCACGCCGGCGTGCTGCTGCCGATGATGGACGACCCGCGGCACCAGGCACTCAAGGACATGATCACCCCATCGCTGACCGGCGATACCGCGCTGCTGCGCGAGGACGAACTGCGCGGTCACGCCGCCGAGCTGCTCGGCGTGCCGCTCGCCCGTGGTCGCGGCGACCTCGTCGCCGAGCTGGCCGAGCCGCTCGCGCTGCGCGCCGTCGCGGGGCTCTTCGGCGCTCCCGCGCAGGACCTGGACCAGCTGTCGGCCTGGGTGCACGCCGTCGTCGGCCTGGCCGACCGCCGCACCGGCCTGACGGACGCCGCCTCGCTCGCGACCGTGCAGGCCATGGGCGGGTATTTCAAGGACCTGCTGGCGGCCAAGCGACGCAGCCCTGGCCGGGACTTCGGCTCGCTGCTCGCGCACGGCCGGCTCGCCGAGAACAGCGGCGAGGCGCCGCTGACCGACTACGAGCGCGAACACAACTACCTCGTCCTGCTCATGCATGCCTACGAGCAGACCCGCAACGTCCTCGCCGGTGGGCTGCTGGCGATGGCCGAGCACCCCACGGAGTGGCGGGCGCTGCGCGAGGACCGCTCGCTGCTGCCCGGCGCGATCGAGGAGATGCTCCGCTGGGCGCCGCCCAACCCGTACAACCGGCGCACCGCCACCCGCGACATCGACCTGTACGGGCAGACCATCCGGGCCGGCGACAAGGTCACCCTCTGGTGGCCCTCCGCCAACCGCGACGAGGCGGTCTTCACCCGCCCCGACGCCTTCGACATCCGCCGGGACCCCAATCCGCACCTGTCCTTCGGCTCTGGCACCCACGACTGCGCGGGTGGCGAGGCGGGCCGGCTGGTGCTGCGCCCGCTGATCGAGCTGCTCGCCGACCGGGTGGCCGAGATCCGGCTGGCCGGCCCCGTGGCCCGCACCCCGTACAACAAGCACGCCGTGCTGCTCGACCTGCCGGTCGAGCTGCTCGCGGCCTGATCCCGCGAGGAGATCCGCGCATGTCCGAGGCCCTGATGGCGACCGGGACGCCGGCCGCCGAGAACCGTCCCCCGAAGGTCCTGCCCTACGACCCGCTGGACCCGGAGTTCCTCGCCAACCCCTACCCGATGTACGCCAGGCTGCTGGCGCAGGGGCCGGTGCACCCGACGGACGCCGGCGTCGCCGTCGTCAGCTACAAGGAGGTCAACAAGATCCTTCGCGATCCGCGCTTCGGCCACGGCGACGGCCTGGGCGCGCAGGACGCCAAGATCCCGACCCCTGCGGGCGAGCGCGATGCCCTCATGTTCATGGACCCACCGGACCACACCAGGCTGCGGGCGCTGGTCAACCGTGCCTTCACCCCCAAGGTGGTGCAGCGGATGCGCCCGGTGATCGAGTCGATAGCCGTCGAGCTGCTCACCACCGCCCGCGAGCGGCACGGCGACGGGCCGTGCGACCTGGCCGCCGAGTTCACCCGCCCGCTGGCCGTGCGGTCCGTCAACTCACTGGTCGGCGTGCCCGCCGAGTACACGGACCGCTGCATCGGGTACGGCCGCGACGGCGGCCGCGGCCTCGACCCGGGCTTCACCCTCACCCCCGACGCGGTGGCACAGCGCAACGCGGTGCGCGACGGCGTGATGGAGATCACTCAGGAGATGATCGCCGACCGCCGGGTGAACCCCAGGGACGACCTGGTCACCGACCTGATCCGGGTCGAGGACGCAGGCGACCGGCTCAACGAGATCGAGGTCATCACCACGGTGGCCAACGTCTTCCTGGCAGGCTGGGCCGCCCCGCAGGCCCTGCTTGGCCTGTCGGCGGTCGCGCTGATGCAGAACCCGGACCAGCTCGCCTACTACGTGGCCCATCCGGAGCACGGCGACCGGTCGGTGGAGGAACTGCTGCGCTACGACGGCACCGTGCACCTGCTGGAGCGAATGGTTCTGGAGCCCGCCGAGGTGTGCGGCATCGCGCTCGAGCCGGGCGACGAGATCTACATGCTGAACGCCGCCGCCAACCGCGACCCGGAGGCCTTCGAGAACCCGCACGAGCTGGACCTGGCTCGGGTCGGGCCGCGCAACGTGGGCTTCGGGTTCGGCATCCACTACTGCGTGGCCGCGCCGATCGCGAAGATGATCAGCGAGGTGGGTCTGAACGTGCTGCTCGGCCGTTTCAAGCCGGAGCTGCTGACGCCCAACCCCCCGACCAACGGGGCTATCACCCAGCGTAGCTATCGGGAGATCCCGGTGGCGCTGACATCTGCCGGGTGACCTGGTTCGGTCACCGCTGGTACACCCGGAGCGTGTAGCATAGGCGGCGTCTGCTGCGACGACTTCTTAGTCGTGTATTCCCCGTGAAAGCGATCTTCGCGCAAGCGATTGTTGTGAACGCGATTGTTGCGAACGCGGTCCATGTGAATACGGCCTGTGCTGCGCGCTCACCTTGACTCCGAAAGGACGAGCATGAGCGACGCCGTCACCAAAATCCTGCAGAGGTACATCGAGGTCTTCAACGAGACGGACGACGCGGCCCGCGCGGTAGGCATCGCCGAGGTCTTCACCGAGGACGCGCTCTACACCGACCCGACCGCCGAGGTCGCGGGCCGGGACGGGATCAACGCGTACATCGGGAGCTTCCGGAAGCAGGCCCCGCAACTGATCTTCGTCCTTGGCGCCGTCAAGTTCCATCACGACACGGCGCTGTTCGACTGGACCGCGGGCCCGGACGGAGGCTCGCCGGTCGCCAGCGGCCGGGACTTCGTCCTGCTGAAGGACGGCCAGATCGAGCGGATCCACGGCTTCTTCGACTGAGCCGCCGGCCCGGCCGTACCGCCTGAGCGAGTGTCCGGCGGTACGGCCGGGCTACTGACCGGATCCGGATCGACCGCGGCAGCCGCGTGACCGACGGGATCCGGCGGGGTCTGTGACCCCGCCGGATCCCGTTTTCGTGTCAGGCCCGGGCGGCGGCGGGCGTCGGCAGCTCCGCGAGCCAGCCGAGTACCGTACGCGCCGTGTCGGCCGCGTGCTCCTCGATCAGGGTGAAGTGGTCGCCGGGCGTGTCCAGCGTCGCGCAGAGCGCGGCCAGCTCGGCGCGGTCCGGCCCGGGGCCGCCCCAGTCGTGTCCCGCGGCGCGTACCAGGAGGGTGGGGGCGGGGGGTGGTATCGCCCGCCAGCCCGCCAACAGCCGCAGGTAGCCGCCCATCGCGCTCAGCCGGGCGTCGTCGAGCCCGGTGATCTCGGATCGGCGGGCCATCGCCGTCAGCAGCGCGGGCCCGAACTCGTCGAGCCGCCCGCCGCCGACCGGGAAGGTGTCGAGCAGGACGACCGCCCTCGGGCCGGTGCCCTCGGCCGCCAGCAGGGCCGCGAGGTCCAGCGCCAACAACCCGCCCGACGAGTAGCCGAGCAGTGCGTACGGCCGTCCGGCGGCGGACCGCCGGACCGTGGCCGCCAGCGCCTCGGCCAGCACCTCGCGGGTCGCCGGCAGTGCCTCGCCGGCCCGGAAACCAGGCAACGTCAGCGCCGAGACCTCCCGACCGCCGCCGAGGCCGGTCGCGAGCCGGGCGAACTGTTCGGGCCCCGAGGTCGCCAGCATGGTGGGCAGGCAGAAGACCGCGGGGTGCGCGTCGCCGCGGGCCAGGGGCACCGGATCGAGCGACGGGGCCCGGGCCGCGTCGTCGAAGACCGGGCGGAAACCGGCGGCCGTGGCCAGCAGGCCGGTGAACCCGCCCGCCCGGCCCGTGGCGACGGCCGCCTCGAAGAGCCCGGCGAGGGTCGTTCCGGCGGATCCCGGGACCGGTGCGGTGCTCCCGGTATCGGCTGTGCTCCCGGCGTCCGTGGGGCGGGTGCCGCCGAGCTCCTCGTCACCGGCAAGCCGGGCGGGCGATGCCTGCCCGCCGCCGGCGTCCCGGTCGATCCGCCCGCCCGCGACGGCTTCCGGGAGCCCGGCGAACAGCGGGCCCCGGCCGGCCGCCGTCGCCCGCAGATAGTCGGGCCAGGCGATCTCGGCGGCCAACAGCGCGGTGTCGTCGGCGTTCAGCGCCTGGCGCAGCACGGCCAGCGCGCGGTCCGGCGCGATCGCCGGGATGCCTCGCCTGCGCAGCCGCTCGTGCCGGGCCCGTTCCAGCGCGGCCCGGGCCGGGTCGGCGAAGTCCTCGGTCCACACTCCCCAGGCCACGGTGGTGGCCGACGCCCCAGCGGCCCGCCGCCGCGAGGCGAGCGCGTCCAGGTGCGCGTTCGCGGCGGCGAAGCCGCCAAGTCCGACGCCGACCCCGATGCTCCCGGCGATGGAGGAGAACAGGACGAACGCGGACAGGCCGAGGCCCCGGGTCAACTCGTCCAGGGTCTCGGCCGCGACCGTCTTGGCCCGCAGGACGCGCTCCAGCGCGGGCAGCTCGATGTCCTCCAGCGGGCTCTCCTCGAAGACCTCGGCGCAGTGGAAGACCGAGGTCAGCGGCTCTTCGGCCGGGAGCGAGGCCAGCACCCGAGCGCCTTCGGCACGGTCGGCGAACGCGCACCGGGCGATCGTCACCCGCGCGCCCAGAGCCGCGAACTCGGCTTCGCGCGCGGCGCTCTGGGCCGGGTCGGGTTCCCGCGCGGTGGTCAGCAACACATGCCGAGCGCCGGCCCGAGCCAGCTCCCGGGCGACCACCAGCCCGGTGCCGTGCGTGCCGTCAGTCACCAGCACGGTTCCCGCTGGCCGCCACGCCCGTCGTCCCCGTCGGCCGTCGAGCGGAGCCCTGACCAGCCGGCGGGCCAGCACGGACGACCCACGCAGGGCGATCCGGTCCTCGCCGCCGCCGACCGCGAGCACCGCGGCCAGCAGATCGGCGGCCGCGTCATCCGCGGGCAGGTCGACCGTGCCGCCCCAGAGCCGCGGGTGTTCCTCCGCCAGCGCCAGCCCGAGCCCCCACACCCCGGCCTGCGCGGGGCGGTCGACGGCGTCGCCCGGGGCGGCCGCCACGGCGCCCCGGGTCAGCGACCACACCGGCGCCTCGACGCCCAGGTCGACCAGGGCACCCACCAGCCGCAGCGTGCCGGTCAGCCCGGCGGCGATCGCGGGATGTCCCGGGTGCGGGGTCTCGTCCATCGGCAGCGCGGACACGACGCCCCGCGGCGGGCGCGCGGCCATCGCCCCGGCGAGGTCCTCGGCGAGCGTCGTCCGCTCGACGCCCGCCGGCACGGCCAGGCGGGTCACCGTCGCCCCGCGTCGCTCCAGGGCCCCGCTCCACGGCTCGGTCTCCGCCAGGGACGCCGGAACCAGCACGAGCCAGTGCCCGGACAGCTCCCTGGGCGCGGGGGGCGCCACCTCCCGCCACTCGGTCCGGTAGCGCCAGTGCGCCACCGCGGCGTCCTGGCGCGACTCCTCGAGCAGCGCCGCCAGCGCGGGCAGCACCGGCTCGACCTCGTCGGGCTCGACCGCGCCGCGTCCGCTCGCGCTGAGCAGCCCCGCGAGCGTGGTGGCGTCCCGTTCCTCGACCGCCGTCCAGAAGTCGGCCTCGGCCCCGGCGGGGGCCGGCGCCGTGGCCGCGGGTGCCCGGACCCAGTAGTCCTTGTGCTGGAAGGGGTAGGTCGGCAGGTCGACGAACCGCGGCTCGGCGGGTGCGGGCCACGCCACGGGAAGCCCGTTCACCCACGCCTCGGCGAGCCCCTCCCCGAGGGGCAGCGCGGCCAGCACCAGCACGTCGGCCCGCGAGGCGGCCTCCGCCAGACCCACTGCGTCCCGGTCGGCGCCGAGCACCACGAACGCCCGGTAGCCGGCGGCCAGGAGGGCGTCCACCGTGGGACCGGCGCCGTGAGACGCGTCCCCGGCGACGGCGAAGCGCGCGGCGTCCTCCAGCGTGAGGGCACCGGCAAGGTGATCGGCCACGATCCCGCCCCGCGGGCCGGCCACCGCGTCGACCCGGACGCCGCGGTCTCGCCACACACCCGTGAGCGCGGTCTCGACGGCGAACAGTACCGGTCGCCGGACCTCGGCCGACGTGAGCGGGGGCGCGCCCGGCTCGCCGCGCAGCACGGCCTCGACCTGCCACGGGACGTGCCGCTCGACGGCCGCGGCGCAGGCGGCCAGCCGGGTGGCGAACGCGGCGTCGAAGCCGAGCAGGTCGACAGCCGCCGTCAGCAGCTCGTCGCCGTCCTCGGGCGGCACGAACGCGACCCTGCCGTGGTCGCGGGCCGTCGAGGTGATCACACCCGGCGCGCGCTCGCCGCGCGCCACCAGGTCGAGGCCGGCCAGGCCGGAACCCCCGACGAGCACCGCCGCTCGGTGGGGCAGCGCGGCGCGGGTGGTGACCAGGGCGTGCGCGACGTCCGCGCGCCGGAGGCCGGCGGGCGGCGACAGGCGCGCGGACAGCGCTCGCGCCT
>NZ_KI912267.1:1175848-1229189 GCF_000235425.2 Pseudofrankia saprophytica | reverse complement strand
CCCTGGGGGAGGCCGCGCGGGTGGGACGGGTTGTGGCGCGGGGACCTGGCGGAGCTCGGTCCGTGCCCTGCGGTGCGCCGACCACGCTGTCGGCCCACCGTTGCCGGGTTCGGCCGGCCCCGGGGAGCGGTGCCGGCCGAGCCCGTCGTCTGTAGCTTCAACTGCGCTCGGCAGCGGATCCAGCACGTTCGGCTAATCGGGGTAGGCGGGGGCCATCCGGGGAACCATTGCGGATGATCTCGTATTAGCCGTTGGATTAGCCGTTCCGTTAGCCGTGGGCCACCTTTAGGTGGTCGGGCCAAACTGCCTACTGGCATAGGCCGTTATGCTCGGCGTGGACATGGAAGGAGCGTCTGACGCCAATGGCTCCGAGTGTGCACCACGGCTGGGAACCGGATCGACTGCGACGGTACCGGGAACGCCACGGGCTGACGCTCGACCAGGTCGCAGACGCGATACGCAATCTGGCCCTCGCGGGTTTCACGCCGCCGAACGCCACGTTTCAGACAGTTGGCCGGCACGAGCGTGGCGAGTCATATCCAGGGCCGCGGTACCAACGGGCCTACTGCGAGCTCTACGCCGCTTCGGAGGTCGCGCTGGGTTTTCGCGCGGCGCTGCCGTCGGAGGCCGCCGCCGCTGGCGGTGGCGGTGGCGGCCGTTCGGCGGCGCGTGGGTCCAGCGGCGTCCGGCGGCCGCCACGCCTGGGTGGTCTGGCCGATCTGGACGGCCTCGCGCAGCTGGCCGGGATGACCCACCTCGCCGATCACGATGACCGGCCGGGCTCGCCGGCTAGCGCTGACGGGCCGCCGGAGCCGCGGGACGCGGGCGACCAGGCCCGAGGCACCCAGCCTTCACCTGGAGAGCCGACCGCGCGTCGGCGAGCCCGCGGCCGGGCCGTGTTCGCGCGGGCGGTCACCAGCAGGTCGGAGCCGGCGGCCGGACGGTCATCGAGGGCGACCGTGGCCGAACGCGCCGCGGCGCGCGCGGCGCTGGCGACCCGGCTGTCCGCCGTGGTCCCGCGGCCGGCGTCGCTCGACGTCTACGAGTACGACGCGCTCACGGCGCTGGGGCCCGCGGCCGAGTTCGGTTCGCCCGTGGACGCGTCGGCGAGCCCCGGCACGGACGCGCCGGCGGGAGCGCAGGAGGCGGCCGCCAGGGCCCTCACCTCCGCCCGGCTGCGCGGCGCCGCCAGCCGGGCGGCCAGAGTGGCCGACGCCCCGCTGGCCGATGCGCTGTCGGTGATCCTCGCGGCACAGCGCGAGGTGGAGGACACCATCGGGTCGGCCCCCCTGCTGGGCCCGGTCACCGCGCAGCTCGCCGCGCTGGTGCCGTTGGTGTTCGAGGCCCGAGGCCCGGCTCGCGAGGCGATGGTGGACATCGCGGCGCAGTGGGCCCAGTTCGCCGGCTGGCTGCACGCCAACACCGGCGCCACCGCGCAGGCCCGGGTCTGGCTCGACCGCGCCGCGGAGTGGGCCGCCGAGTCGGACAACCGGAGCCTGACCGCGAACATCCTGAGCTACAAGGGCCACCTCGCCTGGGAGGCGGGCGCCGTCGGGCCGCTCATCGGCCTGTCCCAGGCCGCGCAGCGGGTCCCCGACGTCTACCCCGGCCAGCTCGCCTACGACGCCGGGCAGGAGGCTCGCGGGCACGCGATGGCCGGCGACGCGCAGGCGACCGACCGCAAGCTCGGCGAGGCCCGTGAGATGTGGTGCAGGGCCGGCGAGCACCCGGACGGCCCGCCGGCGTGGAGCTACTACTTCTCACCGGCGTTCGCCCGGCTGCAGGAGGGGCTCGCCCATCGCTACCTGGCCCGCGTCGACCCGCGGCGGGCGCGCCAGGCCGCCGTGGACCTCAGGGCCGGGCTCACCGGCCTCCCCGACGAGATGCGCCGGGCCGAGTGGGCGGCCGAGTACGTCTACCACCTCGCCGTCGCCCACATCCACACCGCCGAGCCGGAGCAGGCCTGCGCGGACACCCTGGACGCCGCCGCGATCGCCCGGGCCACTGGTTCCCGGCGGGTCATGAAGCAGGTGCGCAGGCTGCACAACCAGGTCGCCGAGCGCTGGCCGACCCTCCCCGCGGTCACCGAGCTCACCGACCGGCTGCAGGATCCCGAGCGTCCAGCGCGCCCGGAGGAGTAGTCGACGCGGGTGCGCCGGCGTTTTCACGCGTGGCCGGTCGCAATACCCGGCGTCAGGCTGATATTTCTATTCTGTTTCGCCGCGGTAAGCCGATGGGACGATGTCCGCACATAGCGCTCACTAGCGACGTGAGGTTGTCGAGATCGTCTTCGAGAGCCGCGGGTGTGTTACCTCGGTGAAGTCGTGACGAAATTGACAGGACACCGCCTCCGATGATGCTGGCCGGTATCGTCTGCGAGGCATGAGCCCGGGTCGGCCGTATTGCCAGTGAGGGAGGCGGAATGTCGGAACCGGATCTCGGTCCGGTACCCCCGCTGTTCGGATTCACCATCGGCCTGACCGCCGCCCGCCGCCGCGACGAGCTCGCCAGCCTGCTGGAACGGCGCGGCGCCAAGGTCGTGCAGGCGCCGGCGCTGCGGATCGTGCCGCTCGAGGACGACGGCCGGCTGCTGGAGGCGACCAGGGCTTGCCTGGCCGCGCCGCTCGACGCGGTCGTCGCCACCACCGGGATCGGTTTCCGCGGCTGGATGGAGGCCGCCCACGGCTGGGGGCTGGGCGACGAGCTGTCCGACGGCCTCGCCGCCGCGCGGCTGTTCACCCGCGGCCCGAAGGTCACCGGAGCGGTGCGTGCCGCCGGGCTGTCGGAGTGTTGGTCGCCGGTCTCCGAATCGGGTGCCGAGCTGCTCGACCACCTGCTCGGCCAGGACCTGCGCGGCAAGCGGATCGCCATACAGCTGCACGGCGAGCCACTGCCCGGCATGATCGACGGGCTGCGGGCCGCCGGTGCGGACGTCGTCGAGGTCCCGGTCTACCGCTGGGAGCCGCCGGAGGACCCACGGCCGGTGCGCAGGCTCGTCGAACAGGTGGTGTCCGGCGGCGTCGACGCGCTCGCGTTCACCAGCGCCCCCGCGGTCGCCAGCCTGCTGGCCACGGCGACCGAGCTCGGGCAGCACGCCGCGCTCGTCGACGCCATGCGCGGGCCGGTGCTGGCCGCCTGCGTCGGTCCGGTGTGCGCCGGGCCGCTGCGCCGCCTGGGCATCCCGGTCGTCCACCCGGAGCGGTACCGGCTCGGCGCGCTGGTCCGCACGGTCTGCGAGGAGCTGCCCGCGCGGCGCGCCCGTGAGGTCGACGCGGGCGGGCACCGACTGCGGGTGCAGGGCTGTGCGGTGGTCGTGGACGGCGGCCGGCCGGTCATGCTCGCGCCGAAGGCGGCGGCGGTGCTGGTCGCCCTCGCCGAGCGGCCGGGCCGGGTGCTCTCCCGCGCCGAGCTGCTCACCCGCACCGGGGCGGGCGCCGGGGCCGACGAGCATGCGATGGAGATGACGGTCGCCCGGCTGCGCACGGCGCTGGGCCCGGCCGGCCGGGCCATCGAGACCGTCCTCAAGCGCGGCTACCGTCTCGCCACCGGCTGACCTGCCGCCCGCCCGCGCGCCTGGCCGCCCGGGCGCCCGGCGGACCGATCGCCGGCGCGCCCCGCGCATGCTCGCGGCGGCGTGTCGCGGCTGTGGCGTGCCCGCGTGAGCCGGAACGCATTCCCGCTCACGGGTACCCGGTTTCTCTTTGACGGCCGGCTCACATCGGCCGCGCGAGCGGCGTGAGCGAAAGGATCAAGAATCGTCACGGCCGGAGGCTGCCGCCGTAACGGCGGCTTCCTACGTTCATGTCGAACCTGGTACCCGACGTCGGGCTGGCGGGGGCGTGGAATTCTCTCGCCTGCCCTCAAGGCCCCAGGCGCAGTGAAGGGAATGGCATGAGTACGACGGCGGAAGGCGTTCGGCCGGTAGGCGGGGTGGCCTCGCCGGCCAAATCGGGCCGGTGGATCGACGACTGGCGGCCGGAGGACCCGGTGTTCTGGGAGAACACCGGGGCGCGCGTCGCCCGTCGGAATCTCGTCTTCTCGATTTTTTCCGAGCACATCGGCTTCTCGATCTGGAGCATGTGGTCGGTCATCGTCCTTTTCCTCGGCCCCAAGTACCACATCGACCCGGCCGGGAAGTTCCTGCTCACCACCGTCCCGACGCTGGCCGGCGCGATGCTTCGGCTGCCGTACACGTTCGCCGTCGCGAAGTTCGGTGGCCGCAACTGGACGATCGTCTCCGCGGTGATGCTGCTGGTGCCGCTCGCGGTGACGGCCGTCATCCTGAAGCCCGGCGTCAGCTACACCACCCTGATCATCGTGGCCACGCTCGCGGGCGTCGGCGGCGGTAACTTCGCTTCCTCCATGACCAACATCAACACGCTCTACCCCGACCGGCTCAAGGGCCGCGCGCTCGGCCTGAACGCCGGCGGCGGCAACCTCGGCGTCGCGGCGGTCCAACTGGTCGGGCTGCTGGTGCTGGCGACGGCGGGCAAGGAGCACCCACGGGTGATCCTGGCGATCTATCTGCCGCTGATCGTGCTGTCGGCGCTGGGCGCGGTCCTGTTCATGGACAACATCTCCTCGGCCCGCAACGACACGCATGCCATGCGCGACGTCGCCCGCGACGGCCACACCTGGGTGATGTCGCTGCTCTACATCGGCACCTTCGGCTCGTTCATCGGATTCGGGTTCGCCTTCGGCCAGGTGCTCCAGGTGCAGTTCAAGGCCGACTTCTCCACGCCCATCAAGGCCGCCTACCTGACGTTCCTCGGCCCGCTGGTCGGCTCGCTGATCCGGCCGGTGGGGGGCATCCTCGCCGACCGCCTCGGCGGCGCGCGGGTGACCTTCGCGAACTTCGTGGCGATGGCGGCGAGCGCCGGACTGGTGCTCGCGGCGTCGTTGGCGAAGTCGCTGCCCCTGTTCCTCGTCGGCTTCCTGCTGCTGTTCGCCTTCGCCGGTATCGGCAACGGCTCCACCTACAAGATGATCCCGGCGATCTTCCGGGCGAAGGCGGTCCTCGCCGGTGACCCGGACGTGGACGCCGCCAACCGGGAGGCGCGCCGCCTGTCCGGCGCGCTCATCGGGCTCGCCGGCGCGATCGGCGCCTTCGGCGGCGTGCTGGTGAACCTGGCCTTCCGCGAGTCGTTCCTGACGTACAAGACCGGCAACGGCGCCTACATCGCCTTCATCGCCTTCTACGCACTCTGCTTCGTCGTCACCTGGGCCGTCTATCTGCGCCCGTCTCCCCGCCGCCTCCCCGGCATCTGACCCGCCCGGCGGGGCTGGTGGCGAGGCATGAGGCGCCTCGCCACCAGCCCCGCCTCAGGTCGGCAGGGACTCGCGGAGGCGGTCGCCGCGGGCGATCTTGGCGTCGAGCTCGTCGCGGAACGAGTCCAGGCGCTTGATCTTGGCCTCCACCTGGTCCCGCAGCTTCAGGTAGGCCTCACGGGCCTCGTCGAGCAGGCGCAGGCGGTCCTCGTCCGCCGAGGCGGCCTGCCAGTCGTGGCGGACCCGGGCCAGCCGGTCCTCATGGCCGAGCACCTCGCGGACCTCGTCGAGGTTGAAACCGAGCAGCTGCTGCAGCTCGCGGATCCGGCGGACCCTGGCCAGGTCGTCCGGCGCGTACAGCCGGTTCCCGCCGGTGGTGCGCCCGGACGGGGTCAGCAGGGCCATCTCCTCGTAGTACCGCAGGGAGCGCACCGAGACGCCCACCTCGCGGGCCGCCGGTCCGATCCCGAGCAGCTCCGTCGCGCCGTCGTCGCCCGAGCCACCCACTAACGCGGCTTCGCTCACGCCGCGCCCCGTCGCCCCACCGTCCGTCATGCTTCCAGTATTCCCAGGAAGTCGGCCGGCCCGCAGCACGCCGGGCGTCCGAGGCCGGATGTCTGCCTCGCCCCGACCGCCCTCACGGGGATATGCCAAGCCATTCAGGGACCGACCCGTATGTCCGTATCCGCCTCCGCCGGGTCCAGGCCGCCCACACCACCGACGCCGATCTCGTCCGCGGCGACGTCGCCGGAAGCGGCCAGGCCCGCGGCGGTCTCGGCGGCGAGCGTCCGGTGCACTCGCGGGTCCTGCCCGCCGCGCATCCAGGAGATCACCGCGGCGAGCAGGCATGCCAGGGCCGCGAAGGCGAACGCCAGGTGCAGGCCGTCGCCGAAGGGACCGGAGATGAGGTGCGGGAAGAACTGCTGGCCGGTCAGGTAGTCGGCCTTGTCCGCCGGCAGCGTCGAGAGGGTGCCGTCGCCGAGCAGCTGCTTGATCGGGTTGTAGCCCAGGAACGCGGCGAACAGGCTGCCGACCGGCGGGATCCCGGCGATCTCGTGCGCCTTGCCGCTGGCGACGCCCTGCCCGACCAGGCCCGAGTAGAGCGTGTCCGGCAGTGACGAGGCGAGGCCCAGGCCGATGACGGTGAAGAAGACGCCGATGGACAGCACCTGCGCCGAGTTCTGGAACGTGTTGAGCATGCCCGCGCCCGCGCCGCGCCGGTTGACGGGCAGCGAGTTCATGACGCTGGTGGTGTTCGGCGCCGCGAACAGCCCCATCGACATGCCGATCAGCGTCAGGGCCAGCGCGAACCAGACGTAGCCGAAGTCGATCGGGATGACATCGAAGATGGCGAAGGCGGCCGCACTGATGATCATGCCGAACGTGGCGAACGGGCGGGCGCCGTAGCGGTCCGTGAGCCGGCCGGCGATCGGGCCGGCGATGAGGAAGCCGACGGTCATCGGGATCATGTAGATGCCGGCCCACAGCGGGGTGCGCTCGAAGCTGTAGCCATGCAGCGGCAGCCAGATCCCCTGCAGCCAGATGATCAGCATGAACTGCAGCCCGCCGCGGGCGAGCGCGCCGAGCATGCCGGCGACCGCGCCCATCGTGAAAGCCCTGTTCTTGAACAGCTCGAGCGCGAACATCGGGTCGGCCACCCGCGTCTCGATGAAGCAGAACGCGATCAGCACGACCACGCCGCCGATCATGGAGGTGAGCACGAACGGGTTCGTCCAGCCCATGGTGTGCCCGCCGTAAGGCTGCAGCCCGTACACGATGCCGACTAGCACCGCGATCAGCCCGACCGCGAAGGTGAGGTTGCCGGCCCAGTCGATGCGTGCCGGCGTCCGCACGCCGTTGTCCTTCAGCTTCAGGTAGGCCCAGACGGTGCCGAAGACGCCGAACGGCACGGACACGACGAAGACCAGATGCCACTCGATCGGCGCGAGCAGACCGCCGATCAGCAGGCCGAGGAACGACCCGGAGATGGCCGCGACGCCGTTCACGCCGATCGCGAAGCCGCGCTGGTCGGCCGGGAACGCGTCGGTGATGATGGCCGTCGAGTTGGCCATCAGCATCGCGCCGCCGATGCCCTGGATGACCCGGACGATGATGATCCACAGTGCGGCCGCGTCACCGTGCATCCAGGTGACGGCCAGCAGGATCGAGGCGGCGGTGAACACCGCGAAGCCGAGGTTGTAGACCCGGACCCGGCCGTACATGTCGCCGACCCGGCCGAGGCTCACCACCAGCACCGACGTGACGAGCATGAAGCCCATCAGGATCCAGAGGAAGTACGACGTGTTCCCCGGAGCCAACGGGTCGATCTTGATGCCCCGGAAGATGTCCGGCAGTGCGATCAGCAGGATCGACGCGTTGATCGTCGCCATCAGAATGCCGATGGTCGTGTTGATCAGGGCGACCCACTTGTAGCCGCTGTCCCGTGCCGCCGTCGCCCCCGTTGTCCCCGTCGAGCCGGGGACAACCGCTGTGCCTGGGGCGGCTACCGCGTCTGGGGCGGTCCTGGTGCCTGGGACGCCCGGCCCCGGCGGTGCCGAGGTGTTGTGCGGGCTCTGTGACCGGCTTGTGCTCTTCGCTCTGCTCTCCGACGTCGCCACGTCCTCCGACGCTACTACCTCCATCTCACGTGAACGTGAGATTCGCGTCGCCTTTCCATCCGCGGCGGGTACCCCAGAGTGGTCGCCGCGCACTCACAGTGGTCATGCGCTGGCGGCGGTTGTCATGTGCGGCCACCGCCGGTCTGTCGGCCACCGCCGGTCTGTCGGCCGCCGCCGGTCTGTCGGCCACCGCCGCCCGGCGGCCGGGGTCCAGGCCTCCGACCACCCGCCAAGCGCCAGTTCGCCTACACCGTCGGCGATCATTGGCACTCAACCGGAGGGACCTCATCCATGATCGCCACCTGAGTATGCGGACTGGTTCTCCACGGCCCGATTTGTCGTATTTGTGCGTACCTTGTTCGCGATCAGCCTGGCTCATCACCGCTCAGGCGCGCCAAAGATCGCCGGATGGGCATGCGCGCTGGTGTGCGGGAGGTTGACGCTCGCCCAGCGAAGATCCACAAGGCATCCAGCGGGCTGGGTGATCGCCGGAGACGGCCGCCAACCAGGTGGTAGGCCGCTCATTCGAGTTCATGATGGGCCCCGTTTCTGCCGCTGGCGCCCCGACCCGGGCTGACCCCGCCAGGCTTGGCCGCGGCCCGGCCCGGCGTGGCCCGGTACCAGGCCTGGCGCCGATTGTCGTGCTGTCAGGCGGACATCACCTCAGGCGGGACAGCGAGCAGGGTGGCGACCCTCGCCACGATCCATCCTGGTCGGTGTTCGACGTCGGCCCAGGTGAATCGCTGTACCCGCCATCCGCGTTCGACGAGTCGGTTCTGCCGGTCACGGTCACGGTGAATCGGGAGGGGAGCCGAGTGGTAACCAACGCCATCCGCCTCGACGAAGACCCGACGTGATGGCCAGGCCAGGTCCAGGCGGGCGATGATCGAGCCGCCCTCGTCATGCACATGGTGTTGCAACTCTTCGGCTGCCAGACCCGCGTCGGCGAGGATCAGCCGCACGTGTGTCTCCAGCGGCGACTCCGAGCGACCATCGACTTCGGCCAGCCACGGGCGACGGGCGACCGCACCTCGTCGTCCGAACAGCTGCGCGCGGACCGCGTCCATACCGGGAATCCAGCCCGCACGCAGCCCGGCGTCGAGAACCGATATCGCCCTCATTCGATCAAAGGTGAGCGTGAGATCCGCGAGTGTTCGGGCAGGCGAGGTGATGGGGATACCGGCCAGGTTGTGCACGTCACGTGCCTCGATCTCGCCCACATGGAATGCGACCCCAAACGCGGGGGCATGCGAGTTACACCGACTGACCAGCAGGTGTACGGGCTCGGCTGGACCGGGTAGTGGCAAGGCGTCGAGTCCGGCGACCCGTGCCGCCGTGATGCCACAGACCACCGCGTCTGGCCGCCGAACAACGGCCGCGCGCGCGTTACCCCGAATCGGGTCGGCGCCTGGGACTAGGTAGGTGGCCCGGCCCGGTCGGGACCATTTGCCGGTGCGCACCAGCCACCTGATCCGGCCCGCCGTCAAGCCGGCCTCCAGCGCCTGCTCACGCGTGATCATGCCGTCCTGTCGTCGCGCGATTCGGAGGGCATCGGCGAGGCTCATGTCCGCGAGCCTCTTGCGATCAAGATCGGTCACGTCCGCAGGTTTCTCCGGTGCGGGTGAACAGGCAAGCGGCCGGCGGATCCTTGTGGACGACGGTCCGTTTTCCCCAACTGACGTCACGCCTCGAATGGTCGTTCGACGCGCGAGGGCCGACGCGCGGAAAATCGTACGGGTCGCAGGGAATCGCGCGGGGGCGCAGGGGCTAGGGCCGGTTGCGGGGAATGGGGCGTCGGTCGCCTCGAAGGTCGCTTCTTGGGGTCGCGCCGCTGTCTCGCCGAGCTGACGTGATCATCTGTGTCGCGCGCCTCGGCCAGACCGACCAGTAGGAGCTGGTATTCCGTCGCAGGGCCGGCCCTATGTTGGTCGCCGTCGGCGGGTGAACGCGCGCAACGGCTGGCCTAGCCGGAGCCGCCGATGCGCCACTCCGCGGGCGCCGCTGCGCATACCCCAAGGGCGATCATGACCGGACTAGGCTGCATCCGGCAATCTTGATCGTTCGTGGTGCATACATAAATGGGGTAAATAGACTCGGTGAACGCCCGCGGACATACCGGATGAGCGATCATCGGCTGGGCTCCGCGAAACGACCTAGTTGATCGCCGCCTGGGCATGCGGACTGGCGGAGTTCGGCCTGAGGAGGCCGGCTGGCGCAGGTCGTGCTTCCGGTGCCCGGCCTCGCGGACGCCGAGCAGCCCGCCCCGGTCGTCGTCCTCACCTTCGACCCGGACGTGCTCGGGCCGCACTGGATCGCCGAGTACGCCCCGGAGCCGCTCGCCTTCGAGAACCGGCGCATGCTCACGATCGACCGGGTCAGGCGGCGCTCGGCGGGACCGTAACCGTCGCTTCTGTGTCAATCCCGCCGACTGCGTTGATGGCTTCGTGGAGGCCTTCTACGGCCGCCCCGAATGCCTGCTCGACCCGACGGTCCGTGAAGCCCAGTCCGCCTGGGGTCACATTGCGTCCGACGCAGCCGCCCGCGCCGCCGACCGCCTGCGCGCCGGCGTCGTCTCCGGTGCCTGGGACCGCCGCCACGCGGCGCCGCGCCACCAGCCCGCCCTCGTCGGCTCGCCGCGTCTCGTCACCGCGTGCCGGTGAGGCGGCCGCGACGGAGCCCCGAGATCCCGAGATCGAGATGGAGCCCCGTGGCGAAACCCGACCCAGAGCCCCGCGACGGTGACACCGGGACCCCTGGGTGGAACCTCAGTCCGACGCCGGCCGGGACTC
Organism: Pseudofrankia saprophytica; assembly: GCF_000235425.2. NCBI lineage: Bacteria > Bacillati > Actinomycetota > Actinomycetes > Frankiales > Frankiaceae > Pseudofrankia > Pseudofrankia saprophytica. Next base: position 1,218,514 of record NZ_KI912267.1, on the reverse strand, counting down.
GGTGCCGAGCCAGGCGAGGACGGCGGTGCGGGTGAGCCGCCAGGCCTCGCCGATGCGGCGGGCGGGAAGATCGCCGGACTCGACCAGGGCGCGGACGTCGTCGACCGAGACCCGCAGCAGCTCGGCGGCCTCCTCGAGCGTCAGGACCTCGCTGACCGGGGCGGCGGGTGCCGGATCGGAGGTGTTCCCCCGGTCCGCCCGTGCCCGCGTCTCGCCGGCGCCGGTCCCCGGGCTCCAGACGTCGGCGGCGCGCTTCTTCCAGAAGTCGCCAGGCCTGGGCGCGCGGGGCGCGCCGGTGGACTCCTCGCGGGCCCGGTCGTCGGCGCCCTCGTCCTCGCCGACCGGGCGCTCGTTCGTCCCCTTCCCGCTCGTGCCCTTCCCGCCCGGTCCCCGTCCGTGCGGACGGAAGACGAGCTCATCCCCCTCGATGTCGAGGTGGTCGGATACGAGGGTGGCCAGCAGGTCGCGCTTGCTGACGCCGAAGCGCTCGGCCGCCTTGTCCAGCTTCTGCGCGAGCTTGTCCGGCATGCGGACGTAGACGGCTCTGGTCGGCTCGGATGGAGTCACCATGACCTCCGTTGGTGGCCGGCCGCGCCAGGCAGGCCGGCCGAAGTCTGCGTTGATTGCTAGCTATCGTATAGCTATCTGCGGTAAAAACGGTGGAACCGAACGAGAACGAGCGCTCCCGGAGGAAGTCATGGAGACGACAGACGCCGTGCCGGCGGGGCGGTCGGGGCGGTCGCGCAACCCGCTGGGCCGGGTGCTGCGGCGGGCCGAGGTGACCGGTACGGAGCAGCTGGCGGCGCGCACCCGGCTGGTCCGGCTCGCCGGCGAGGCGCTCGCCGGGGTCGCCTGGACGCCGGGCCAGCACGTCAGCATGGTGCTCGCGGACCCGTCCGCGCCAGGCACCTGGCTGCGCAACCCGCGCGACCTCAAGCGCACCTACTCCGTGTGGGACTACCACCCGGACGGCCGGCTCGACCTGGCCCTCTACGACCACGGCGGCGACGCCCCGGGCGCCCGCTGGGCTCGCGCGGCCGCGGCGGGCCGGGCCGTGCTGGTCAAGGGACCGGAGGGTCACCTGGTCGCCCAGCCGGACGCGCCGTACCACGTGTTCGCGGGCGACGACACCGCCGCGGTCGCGTTCGGAGCCATGCTGCGGGCCCTGCCCGCCGACGCGCCGGTCTTCGGCGCGATCGAGCATGACCGTCCGGGCGACGCGCTCCCGCTCGCGCGCCGCGACGAGCTCACCCTCGTCTACCGCGAGGGCGAGCCGGCCGCCGACTCGCCGCGCCTGCCGGCCGCCCTCGCCGCGCTCGCGCTGCCCGCCGAACCCGGCGTCGCCTACGTGGCCGGCGAGGCGCGCACCATCCAGGCCGTCCGGCGCCACCTCGTGGAGGACCGTGGCTGGCCGCGACGCGCCGTCATCACCCATCCGTTCTGGACCCCGGGGCGCCGCGGTATGGACTGAGGCGCGGGGACCGGCCCGGGCGTGCCCGGGCCGGGATCCGTCAGAGCAGCAGGATGACGGCCAGGCTGGTCAGGCCGAGTGCGATGGTGAGGGCCGCGGTGGCGGCGATGACGCCACGGTCGGCGGGGGAGCGGCCCAGCTGGATGGCCGCGACGGTCGCGCGGTAGCGCCGCTGGGCGCGGCTCGTCAGCAGCGCGGCCGCGAGCAGGGTGAGCAGACCAGGGACCGCGAGCACGAGGTGACCGTCGAACGCGTTGTGCAGGAACAGCGCGCCGAGGGCGGCGAAGCCGAGGCCGGTGCGCTGCCAGGCGAGGTGGGTGCGCTCGCTCTGCAGACCCGGGTCGAGCTGCTCGGTGGGGTGCACCCGTGGACCGCCCGGGCCGCGCGTCACTGGTGGCCGCGGGCGACGTCGACGAGAACGAAGGCGAGCGCGAAGACCATGACGACGGCGATCCCGAGGCTGGTGAGCTGGGGAAGCCGTGACGGGGGCAGCGGCGCGCCGAGCCGGATCGCGCGCTCCCGGCGTTCCCAGCGGGCGTAGCTGGTCGCCGCGATCGCGATCGCGATCACGATCAGCGCGATCCCGAGCAGATGGCGCGCCCAGCCGATCGAGAAGGTCGGCACGAGCTGCACCACCGCGACGCCGCCGGCCAGCAGCGCCAGCGCCGTGCGGATCCAGGCCAGAAACGTGCGCTCGTTCGCCAGGCTGAACCGATAGTCCGGCTCCTTGCCCATGGTGTGTATCGGCCGCCGCGAGCGGTCGCGCCCCTGGTGCCACAGCCGGCGCAGCCACTCCATGCCGCCAACCTAACCGCCGTCGGCCGGGCTAGGAATGGCGGACATTGTTAGTCGACCAGGTGTGGAAATTGATGCTTCGTACCCTGATTGTTCGTTTCACCGGACACGGCTGGGTGGGTACGTCGGCCGCTCGGAGGGCGCACGCAGGGTGGTGCTCGGTCAGCAGGTCCGCACGAACGGAATGTCCGGCACCTCGTCGCGCCATTCCGCCGGGGACATCCCCCCGGCAGCCACGCCGCAGGCCACCGGGCGCAGACGACCGCTCAGCGCCGATGTTCCGCGAACGTCGTACAGCCGCAGCCGTCCACCGCTCCCGATACCGCCCGTGGTGGCGAGCGTGCGTCCGTCCCGGCTGAACGCGAGACCGAGGAGGTTCTGCTCGTCGACGACGCTGGCGGTGCGGGTCGGCTCGCGCGGGGTGGTGACGTCGTACAGCCGTAGCCGGCCGCCAGCAGCGGTGCTGTGGGCGCTCGTGGTGGCGAGGGTGCGCCCGTCGGGGCTGAACGCGACCAGGGAGAGGTTCTGGTCGTCGTCGACGCTGGCCATGGAGATGGGATGGTGCGGGTCGCCGACGTCGTAGAGCCGTAGCCGCCCGCCCTCCACGTTCGTGACGGCACTCGTGACGGCCAGGGTGCGTCCCCCGGGGCTGAAGGCGACCGCGATGAGATCCTGGTCGTCGTCGATGGCGGCGGTAGGCCGCGGGTCGCCCGGGTCGCCGACGTCGAACAGCCGCAGCCGGCCGCCGCCGGCGCCGCCATGGGCGCTCGCGGTCGCGAGGGTGTGCCCGTCGGGGCTGAACGCGACCAGCGAGGAGCTCAGGTCGTCGCCGATGCTGGCGACCCGCCGTGGGTGGCGTAGGTCGCTGATGTCGTACAGCCGCAGCCGCCCGCCGTCGGTGTCGGGGAGCGCGCTGGTGGTCGCGAGGGTGTGCCCGTCGGGGCTGATGGCGACGCCGACGACGTTCTGGTCGTCATCCACGGCGGCGATGCGGACAGGGTCGCGCGGGTCGCTGACGTCGTACAGCCGTAGCCGCCCGCGAGCCGTATCACCGCCGGAACTCGTGGCGAGCGTGTGCCCGTCGGGGCTGAACGCGACCGCGCCGAGACCCTGGTCGTCGTCGACGGCCGCCGTGAGGGCCGGGGCGTGTGGGTCGTTGATGTCGTACAGCCGCAGCCGGCCTCCGCGTCCGTTGATCCGCGCGCTGGCCACGGCGAGGGTGTGCCCGTCGGGGCTGACCGCGGCCAGGGCAAGGAACTGGTCATCGTCGATGGCGGCGGTGCCGACCGGGTTGCGCGGAGCGGCGAGGTCATACAGCCGCAGCCGGCCCCCGTTCGTGTCGTTTGGCACGCTGCCGGTGGCGACTGTCCGGCCGTCGGGGCTGAACGCGACCGAGGCGATGTCTTGGTTGTCTTTGACGGTCGTGGTGGGCAGCGGGTTGCTCGGGTCGCGGACGTCGTACACCCGCAGCCGTGTCCCGTCCGCGTCGCCGCGCGGGGTCGTGATGGTCAGGACGTGCCCGTCAGGGCCGAACGCGAGACTGTATATGTCGTCGTCGGCGTCGTCGGCGTCGTCGGCGATGGTGCCGACCTGGGCCGGCCCGCGCGCGGCACCGACGTCGTACAGCCGGACCTGGCCGCCGCTCCCGTCGCCGAGGTCGCTGGCGATGGCGAGGCTGCGCCCGTCGGGGCTGAACACTGCCTTGGCCAGGTTCCGACCGTCGTCGAGCGTCGCGGTGCGGGCCGGGTCGTGCGGGTCGCTGACGTCGTAGATCCGGATACGGTGACCGGTCTCGGCGGAGGGCCGGCTGACGGTGGCCAGGGTGCGTCCGCCCCGGCCAAACGCGATCTTGAAGAGACTCTGATCCTCGTCGACGCTGGCGACGCGGTCCGGGGCGCGCGGGTCGCTGACGTCGTACAGCCGCAACCGTCCGCCGCCCTCGGTGATGCCGGAGCTCGCGGTCGCCAGGGTGCGCCCGTCGGGGCTGAACACCACATCGACGAGGTTCTGGTCGTCGTCGATGCTGGCGGTCCGCGCCGGGCCGCCTGCGCCGCCGAGGTCGTACAGCCGCAGGTGCCCGCGGCCGGTCTCGATGGAGGAGCAGGCGACCGCGAGGGTCCGCCCGTCGGGACTGAACGCGAAGTCAGCCAGAATCAGGTCGTCGTCGAAACTGGCGGTGCGGACCGGGTGACGCGGGTCACTGACGTCGTACAGGCGCAGCCGCGCCCCGTCCACGTCGTCCTGGCCGCTGATGGTGAGCAGGGTGCGCCCGCCGGGGCTGAACTGGACAGTCGACAGGGCCTGGTCGTCGTCGACGTGGGCGACGTCGGTCGGGTGCGCCGGGTCGCTCGCGTCGAACAGCCGCAGGCGGCCGCGGTCCTCGAGGTAGCTGGCGGTGGCGACGGTGCGCCCCTCGGGGCTGAACGCGACCTGGGTGATGTTCTGCTCGTCGTCCGCGGCGCCGGTCCAGGGCGCGGCGGCGAGTGTCGCCGCCAGGCTGGACCGGGCCTCGAAGCTGGAGACCAGCCGCTCCGCGGCGAGGTTCAGGGGGAGCGCGGCCGCCGGGTCGCGGTCGCGCAGCCGCTCGGCCTGGGTGACGAGTGCCCGGGCCGTCGCGAGGTTTCGCTGCGCGATCGCCTCCTGGCGCTGCCGGCCGACGTTGATCCACTGCGCCGTCGCGGTGGTGCCGCCGGCGGTGACGAGGAGCAGCAGCACGGTCAGCACCGCGATGGTGCGTCGCCGGCGGCGCTGGCCGTGCCGGCGACCGGTCGTCAGGAAGTCGCGCGCCGTGGACGTCAGGTCGCCCAGGTCGACGGCGGCCAGTGTGCCGGCGGCCAGGCCCAGGTTCCAGAGCCGCTCGACGGGGCGCCCGCGCCGATCCCAGTCGTCGGCCGCGGCCTCGGCCTGGGCGCGCTGGCGCAGCCGGTCGGACGCCTGACTGATCGCGGTGGCCAGCGGGGTCCACGCGGTCAGGAGCCGTTCGTGGGTGACCTCGACGGTGGCCGGCCCGCCGGGCTGACTGTCCACGGCGAGCAGACGGCGGGCGACGAACGGGGTGAGCGTGCCCCGCACCGGGTCGGGGAGCTGGTCGAGCGGAACCCGCCGCCGGGTGGGCCGGCCCTCGGCATCCACGGTGATCAGCCGGAGCAGGCCGGCGAGGACCTCCTCCTCGGTGCGGCCGGCGGCGGCCGTGGCCTCGGCGAGCGCGGTGTCCGCGTGCTCGACGAGGGCACCGCGGACCCCACCCGTCCGGTCATAGAGCGCGGCGGACAGCACCGTGGAACCCGTCTCCCGGGCTTCCGCGTGGAGTCGTTGCAGCGTGTAGGCGAGCAGCGGCAGCGCCTGCCCGTCGCCGGTGTCGGCGACCATGCGGGCGACCAGCTCCTCGTCGACCGCCAGCCCGGCCAGCCGCGCGGGCCCGCTGATCACGAGGGGCAGCAGGTCCCGGGACAGCGGATGCAGGGCCTCGGCGCGTACCCGCAGCCCGGCCGGTGTCGCCGCCTCGATGAGCCGGTCCAGATACTCGGACCGCAGTGTCATGACCACCCGCGCCGGTCCGGCGGTCGCGGCCGCCAGCACCTCGAGAAGGCGCTCCCGGCCCGCCTCGCCGCCGGCGGTGAGAAGCTCCTCCGCTTGGTCCACGACGAGCAGCAGCCGCCGCGCCGGCGGGTCCGCCGCCGCGAGCAGCTCCTCGACGACCTCCATGGTCATGCCCGGCTCGGTGAGCCGGTCGACGAGCCCGCCGCGGTCCCAGCCCAGGCCCCGCGCGCGGCCCGCCTCGGCGAGCACTCCCGCCAACGCGGCCAGCGGCCGGACGCCCGGCACCATCGGCCGCGTCACCAACCAGTCGGGATCATCGGCCAGTCTGGGCGCGAGCCCGGCCGCGACCAGCGACGACTTGCCGCACCCCGACGGGCCGACGACCGCCAGTAACCCGGCGCCGTCCGCCACCGGGCCCGCCAGCCTGCCCGCCAGCAGCCGGGCGTCGTCGTCGCGACCCTTGAAGACCGCCGCCCGGCTCGCGTCGAAGGCGGACAGCCCCGGGAACGGCGACCGGCCCGGCTGCCAGGCCGCGTCCCACGGCGCGGCCGGCCCGGGGAACCGTGGGGGAGTCGGGCTGGCATTCGTACCGCCCGGAAACACCGGGGGACGCCGCGGCTTGGCGCGCACGCCCAGCACCGCCGCGCGCAGCCGCTCCCCGGCCTCCCGCTGGTCCAGGCCGAACAGGTCGATCCCGACCACCTGGCCCAGCAGCCCAGGCCGCGGACAGTCCTCAACCCGGACCACCAGCAGCCTGCGGCCCTCGCCAGACGGGTCGGCGGCCCACGCCGCCTGCCACTCCGCCTCGCCATAGGCCGAGGTCAGGTACGCGGCCGACACCACCGCCACCGTGCGGGCCGCCGTCGAGGCGGCGCGGTGCATCTCGTGGACGAAATGCGAGCCGACGCCGAAGTCCCATGCCTGGATGAGCACGCGGTCGCCGGCGGCCTCCAGCTGCCAGGAGATCCACTCCGCCCAGCCCCGGTCGGCCGCCGTGTAGGACACGAAGAAGTCCGCGCCGTCGTCGACGCGCCCGTCGGCCCCCGCCAGTGGGTCCGCCCCCGTCACCACCCCATCAGGCTCCCACAGACGGGTGTACTACCGAAGGTAACGCGAAAGGCCCTAGAGCCAGGACGGGTCGGTGTCGAGTGTGGTGCGGTCGAGGCTCGCGAGCAGGTCGAGCTGGGGGCCGGTCCTCGGCAGCTCGTAGCGGAAGAAGTACCGGGCGGCCTGGCGCTTGCCGTCGTAGAACGCGCCGTCCAGGCCGTCGGCGGCGAGCGCCTGGGCGAGCCACAACCAGGCGACGACGACGTGCCCGACGGCCTCCAGGTAGACCGTGGCGTTCGAGAGCGTGACATCCGGGTCGCCGGCGCCGTGCAGCACGCCGGTGACCTCGACGACGCGGTCGAGGGCGGAGGACAGCTGGGCGCCCAGGTCCGCGAGCTCGCCGCCGGCGGCCGTCGCGGCGGTGACGGTGGCGCGCGCCGTCCCGACGAGCGCGGCGAGGCCCGCGCCGCCGCCGATGGCGACCTTCCTGCCGAGCAGGTCGAGGCCCTGGATGCCGTGCGTGCCCTCGTGGATCGGGTTCAGCCGGTTGTCCCGGAAGTGCAGCTCCACGTCGTACTCGCGGGTGTAGCCGTAGCCGCCGTGGACCTGGATGGCGAGGCTGTTCGCCTCGAGGCACCACTGCGACGGCCAGCTCTTCACGATCGGGGTGAGTGTGTCGAGCAGCAGGTGCGCCTGGTCGCGCTCGGCCTGGGTGGGCGCGGTGCGCTCGTCGTCCAGCAGCTTGCCGGCGTAGAGGACGAGCGCGAGCGCGCCCTCGACGTAGGACTTCTGCGCGAGCAGCATCCGCCGGACATCGGCGTGTTCGATGATCGGGACCTGGGGTGAGCGCGGGTCCTTCCCGGCCGGCGGGCGGCCCTGCGGGCGCTCCTTCGCGTATTTCAGCGCCTTCAGGTAGCCGGCATAGCCCAGAGCCATCGCGCCCGCGCCGACGTGCACGCGGGCGGAGTTCATCATCGTGAACATGTATGAAAGCCCCTTGTGGGGCTCGCCGACGAGGTAGCCGACGGCACCGGGCTCGCCGCCCGGCCGGTGGCGGCCCTCGCCGAAGTTCAGCAGCGTGTTCGTGGTGCCGCGGTAGCCCAGCTTGTGGTTGAGGCCGGCGAGCGTGACGTCATTGCGCTCGCCGAGCGAACCGTCATCCTCGACGAGGAACTTCGGGACGATGAGGAGGCTGATGCCCTTCACGCCCGCCGGGCCGCCGGGAATCTTCGCCAGAACCAGGTGAACGATGTTCTCGGACAGCTCGTGATCGCCGCCGGAGATCCACATCTTGTTGCCGAACAGGCGGTAGGTGCCGTCGGGGCGCGGCTCGGCCCGGGTGGTGATGTCCGACAGCGAGGAGCCGGCCTGCGGCTCGGACAGGCACATCGTGCCGTAGAAACGCCCCTCGAGCTGCGGGCGGACGTAGCGGTCGACCTGCTCGGGCGTGCCATGGGTGACCAGCAGGTTCGAGTTGCCGACAGCCAGGAACGGATAGGCGAACGTCGAGATGTTCGCTGCCTGGAACCAGGCGAAGCAGGCGCTCGCGACCACGTCGGGCAACTGCGCGCCGCCCAGCTCCGCGTCGAAGGTGGCGGCCGCCAGGCCGGTCTTCGCGAACACGTCCAGCGCCACGCCGACCTGCGGGATCATCGAGACCCGCTCCCCGTCGAACGTCGGCTCGTGCGTGTCGGCCGCGCGCAGGTGCGGATAGAAGTGCTCGGTCGCGACCTGCTCGGCGAGGTCGAGAACCGCGTCAAATGTCTCCCGCCCATGCTCGGCGAACCGTTCCCGGCTGGTAAGAGCCGTCACGTCCAGCCACTCATACAGCAGGAAGTCCAGATTTCGCCGCGACAACAGCACAGACTCGGCCATGGCGGTAACCGTAACCAGTTTGTCCTTGGTTCGCTCCGTCCGGGCAGCGCGCTACGGCCCCTTACTCGCTTCGCTCCCAAGGGACCTCCGTGCGCTGTCCTCCTCCGCGAACGTGCGCTCCGGCGACCTCCGCTGCGGCCCAACCCACGTCGCTTCGCTCGTGGGCCGGGCCTCCGCGGAGGCGCGCCTCCGCGCCAGCTCGCTTGCCTTCCGCGGTGACGTCACCAACCCGAGACCTCGGCGCTCGCGGGGATGCTTCTAGACCGGGTCGTTGTGGTTTGCTGACGTTCAGCGGCGGGTGACCGTGCGGGCGCGGAGGCGCGCCTCGCGGAGGCCCGGCCCCGGAGCGAAGCGAACGGGGTTGGGCCGCAGCGAGGTCGCCGGAGCGCCCGTGAGCGGAGGAGGCGGACCTCCCAGATCGACTTCGTCGATCCGGCAGGAACCCCGCGGCGCGGAGGTCCCTTGGGAGCGAAGCGAGCAAGGGGCCGGAGCGCCGTGCCCGCACGGAGCGAACCAGAGACAGGTGTCGCATACTTCGGGTCCGTGACCTCTGACCCGCGCGCCGAGGCGCTGTCCGAGCCAACCGCCCGACCGACGACGGATGGGCGGTGGGGCATCACCGTGCCGCTCGCCGGAGTGCCGCTGGCCGAGCACCCGGCCCGCTACGCCGAGCTCGCCGACCTCGGCTACACGGACATCTGGTCAGCCGAGGCGACCGGCGGCGACGGGGTCGTCCCGCTCGCGCTCGGCGCGACGCAGCGGCGGCTGCGGCTGGGCACGGCGATCCTGCCCGCGTTCACCCGCGGCCCGGCACTGCTCGCGCAGACGGCCGCGACCCTGTCGGCGGCGGCCGAGGGGCGGTTCGTGCTGGGCCTCGGCACGTCGTCGGACGTCATCGTCCAGAACTGGAACTCGATCCCGTTCGAGCGGCCCTACCAGCGGATGCTCGACACGGTCCGCTTCCTGCGCCGCGCGCTCGCCGGCGAGAAGATCACCGAGACGTACCCGTCGTTCACGGTCAAGGGCTTCCGGCTCGGCGTCGTCCCGCCCGCGCCCGTTTCCCTCCTGGTCGCGGCCCTGCGCCCGCGGATGCTGGGCCTCGCGGGCCGGGAGGCCGACGGCGCGATCCTCAACTGGCTGTCCCCCGACGACTGCGACCGCGTGATCCCCCATGTCCGGGAACACAACCCCGACGCCGAGATCGCCGTGCGCATCTTCGTCCTCGTCCACGATGACCCGGTGGCGGCCCGCCAGCTGCTTCGCCGCCAGGTCGCCGCCTACCTGACCGTCCCGGTGTACCGGGCCTTCCACGAGTGGCTCGGCCGCACGCCCGAACTGAGCGGCCTGTGGGACGCCTGGGCCGCCGGCGACCGTGCCGGCGCGTTGCGGGCCATCCCCGACGAGGTCGTCGACGAGCTGTGCGTCCACGGCTCGCTGGAGGAGTGCCGGGCCGGCGTCCGCCGCTACGTGGAGCACGGCGTGACGACCCCTGTCATCGCCCTGCTCAACGACGGCCCCGACGTGTCCAAGCTCTTCGCCGGCCTCGCGCCGGAGCCGGCCACCGTGTGACTCAGACGGCGGCTGTCCGGCAGATCCGGAAGCCGATGTTCGCGGCCATGTAGGAACGCATGCCCCGCGTATGTCCGGGCGTGGAACGTGACATGTCGGGGGACCGCGACATCCGGAACGACACCGTCTGCACGTCGGCGCAGTCGGCCCAGGATCCTCCCCGTAGCACCCGGTGTTCTCCGGACTCCGGGCCGCGTGGGTTGTCGGCCGGGCCGTGCTGGTAGTACTCCGCGTCGTACCAGTCGGCCGTCCACTCCCACACCGAGCCGGCCATCCCGAACAGGCCGTATCCGTTGGGCGGTAGTGCGCGCATCGGCCGGATCGCGAAGGCGTCGAAACGGTCGAAGTCGCAGAGTTCCGGCGTCGGCGGCTCGTCGCCCCAGGGACGGCGGCGGCCGCTGAAGCCGCCGCGGGCGGCGTGCTCCCATTCGGCCTCGGTGGGCAGGCGGTACTGGACGGCGCCGGTGCTCATCGCGGCGCACATCGCCGCGGCCTGATCCCAGGCGACACTGACCATGGGCTTGCCGTCGTATGTCCAGGGACGCTGGGAGCCACCCCGGTCCGGGCTGCCGAACAGGCTGACCGCGGACAGCGTCGGTCCTCCGGCACCGGAGGTGTACCTGGCGTCGGGAGCATGGGCGTGCCAGTCCCGGGCCCGGCGGGTCCCGTCCTCACAGTACTGCCGGCGGATCTTGTTGCCCTGGTGGAGCATGAAGGCGTCCTTACGCTCCAGCTCCTGGGGCGGGGTGCTGACGGGCGCCGGTTCCCAGCCGAGAACATCGCAGAACGTCGCCCAGCTCACCGCGGTCTCGGACAGCCAGTAGTCGCCGAGCCGGACCGGGCGCACCGGCCGCTCGTCCGGCTCTCCGTCCATCGAACCCATGAGGAACGTGCCGGCGGGGACGTAGCAGAACCGCAGGCCATGATCCTCGACCGCGAGGCCGTCGAGATGCACGGCTCGGGCGAGCGCGATCTCCTCGTCGTCCGGATCGACGGCGAAGGCCCGGTCGAAGGCTGTCGCGGCCAGCCGGTCGTCGCCGGCGGCCGCCAGCCGGTTGGCGATCTGGAACAGGGTGCGCGCGTCCCCGGCCGTGCCGTGATCCTCCAGCAGCCAGGCGTACTCGCCGTTCGCGGTCTTCTCAGTCATCGACTCACCCACAGCCGCCGCACGGCGTGCCCTGGCCGCCGTGGCCGCGGCCCACGGACACGTCGACGATCGCCAGCGGGTTGCGGACCGCGCCGGCCAGTGCCAGCTCGGCGTGCGCGTGTTCGGTGATCCACGGGTCAGGTGCGTGGATGGAGCCGTTGAAGGCCAGCGCGCGGGCTCGGCAGCCGCCGGCGAAGGTGGCGGTGGTGCCGTGGGCACTGGTGGGCTCCGTGGGCGGCAGCGCCCGGATGGCCCGGAAACCGGCGCTGTCGTGCCAGACGTCGGCGAGCGAGCGGTTCCTGATGTTCGCGGCGTCGAACTCGGGGCCGAGGAAACTGCACGGGTTGACCTGGCCGGACACCGAGACGGAACAGACCAGGTTGCCCGCTCCGCAGCCGTAGTTCTGGTAGATCACCGACTGGGACTCGTCTCGGGAGAACGGGCTGAACGGGTCGATGTGGCGGACATCCAGGCCGGCCCCCTCATCGTCTTCCTCCTCGATCTCGAGGTCGCCGAGCGCGGAGAGCGTGCGCAGCGCGGAGCTGTACTCGGCGAACGTCGGCATGAGGTCAAGGTTCTCGCGTGCCACGCCCACCGGGTAGAGCGGCCGGAAGACGGCCGTGTCCGCGCCCACCTGGTGCGCCAGCCGCGCGCAGGCCTCGATCTCGGCCAGATTGCTGCGCATGATCGTGAACGCCAGGGTGAAGCGGGCGTGGCGGCGCAGCACCGCCAGCCGGTCGAGCACCCGGGCGAAGGTGCCCTCGCCTCGGACGGCGTCGTTCGTCGCCGCGGTCGCGCCCTCGAGGCTCACGTTCAGCCAGACCAGCTCGCGCCGGCCGAACTCGCGGGCGACCTCGTCCGTGATGAGCAGGCCGTTCGTGGTGACGCAGGGGGCGAGTCCGTGCGCGAGCGCCCGGTCGATCACAGCGAACAGATCCTTGCGCAGCAGCGGCTCACCGCCGGTCAGACCCAGCCGGAAACTGCCCAGTGACGCCATCTGGGCAAACAGGTCGTCGATCTCGTCGAGAGCGAGCCGCCGCTCGCCGCGCCGCGGCAGGTCACCGGCGAAGCAGTGGGTGCAGGTGAGGTTGCAGCTGCCCACGACCTCGAGATGGACGGCCAGCGGGCCGACGAGATGATCCGCAGGCACGTCCAGACCCTCGAGGACCGTTCCTGCGAGCCGGCCGTCCACCGTGAAGAACCCGCGGTCGTAGAAGTCCTCGTAGAAACGGATGACCTGGTCTCGCCGCTCGTCGTCGGCCAGGCGCGCGAGCACCTCGCCTATGGGCGCCTCGGCCAGCTCAGTCAGCACCGCGGTGGCCGCGGCGTCGAACGGGAGATATCGGGAGGTGCGACGGTCGAAGACCGTGCTGCCGAAATGCTGCGGGACCACGACCAGCGGTGGCCGGGCGATCGGGCTCACCGCGCCACCTCGGGCGGAGGAACCAGCGTGAACGTCCTGCGGATCCAGGCCCGCCGTGGTTCGTCGGTGGGATATCGCAGCTCGCGGTCCGGGATCTCGATGCCGAGCCCGAGCGCGCCCTGGCTGGTGAGCGAGGTGACCTGGTAGTCGGGACGCTCACCGGGGTCGGGCGCGGGCCACTCCAAAGCGACCATCGCCGGCCAGTTGCTGTCGTCGAAGCCGGGCAGCATCCAGGTGTAGTCGTCCGGCGCCGTCCGCCGGTAGCGCCAGGTCCCGTCGGCGGCCGACAGGACCACCTGCGGGAACTGCTGTTCGACGTCCGGAATGACCTGGCTCTCGGCGCGGGTAGTGCCCGAGAAGGCGAGGAAGGGCACGCCCGCGGGGAACCCGCTGATCGCGAACGCGACCACGTGCTCGCCGAACGGGACGATGGTGTGACCCGAGGGCGGCCGGGCGCCGTCCAGGAACATGTCGGTGACGTAGCCGCGGGAAACCATCCGCATGGTGAACGGGGTGCCTGCCCGAGGGTCGCGCCACCGCATCACCACTCCGCCGCAGCCGGCTGGCACCTCGCAGTGTCCGTGCTCCTCCAGCACCAGCCGCGACGACGTCTTCGCATATCGTCCCAGCGAGTTCAGCCGTAGTTCCCGCTCGCTCACCGGCCGCGCTCTCGGATTTCGCTGGTGAGGGGACAGGCACCCCGCCACCGTGTCGCTGGAGATCTCTGGATGTCCGCCACGGCGCGAGTCTCTCTTCGGCGTCGCATGATCGGAACCGGTTGCGGCGCGTCCAGTCGTTCCGTAGTTCCCGGAGATGCGGCGTAGGGCTCGGCGCGTATTCGGACCCGGTGGGCGTTTTCGGGACTCTGCCGCGATGAGCGATGAGTCTGGCGCGATCGGGGAGTCGGTTCCTGTCGAAGGGCCGGCCAGAATGCCGGCTACGGCTTGATGCGACCGCGGAACTCCGGGAGGTCTGATGGTGGCGACGGTGCTGCTGGTGATCGGCACGCGCAAGGGGCTGTGGCTGGCGCGCAGCCGGGACGGGCGGGCGAGCTGGGAGGTCACCGGCCCGCACCACCCGATGGTCGAGGTGTACTCGGCGGCGATCGACACCCGCGGCCCGGTGCCCCGGGTGCTCGTCGGGCTGTCGAGCGAGTGGTTCGGGCCGAACGTGGCGATCAGTGACGACCTGGGCGCGAGCTGGCGGGAGCCGGCGACCGCGCCGATCGCGTTCCCCACGGGCACCGACACGGCGCTGCGGCGCGTCTGGCAGATCACTCCGGGGCCGGTCGGCGAACCCGACGTCGTCTACGCCGGCGTCGAACCGTCAGCGCTGTTCCGCTCTACGGACGGCGGGCGAAGCTTCGAGCTGGTCCAGGGGCTGTGGGACCACCCGCACCGCCCGGACTGGGAACCCGGCTACGGCGGCCAGGCGATCCACACCGTGCTTCCCGACCCGGTCGACCACAAGCGGATCACCGTGGCGATGTCGTCGGGCGGCGTCTACCGCACGCTCGACGGCGGCGAGAACTGGTCGGCGGCGAACAAGGGGATCAAGGCGGGCTATCTTCCCGACCCGTACCCCGAGTTCGGCCAGTGCGTCCACAAGGTCGCTCCCTGCCCGGTGCGGCCCGAGCGGCTGTACGCGCAGAACCACGGCGGCGTCTACCGCAGCGACGACGGCGCCGACAGCTGGGTCTCGATCGCTGATGGCCTGCCCAGCGACTTCGGGTTCGCCATGGTGGCCCACCCGAGCCGACGCGACGTCATCTACAACTTCCCGCTGAAGGCCGACAGCGAGCGTTTCCCACCGGATGGCCGCTGCCGGGTGTACCGCAGCGAGGACGCCGGCGCCTCCTGGGAGCCGCGCACCGCCGGCCTGCCCGAGGAGGGCTTCTGGACGGCCGTGCTGCGCGACTCGATGTGCTCCGACGACGCCGACCCGGCCGGGGTCTACTTCGGCTCCCGCACCGGCGAGGTCTACGCCAGCCGGGACGAGGGCGACAGCTGGGTCCGGGTCGCCGCCCACCTGCCCGACGTCACCTGCGTCCGCGCGGCCGTGGTCTAACGGGCCAAAGCCAGCGGGCCACAGGAGGTGCCGAGATGCTCTTCGTTCGAGATTCCGGCAGCCCCCGTCCCCGGCAGCAGGGGAAGGGGCGGCCATGCGGGTGACGGTGCTGCTGCCCGGGGTGCTGCGCCAGCACGCGGGCGGCGCGCGCCAGGTGGAGCTGGAACTGCCGGTGGCCGGGGCGACGCTCGCCGCCGCGCTCGACGTCGTCGCCGCCCGCCATCCCGCGCTGGAGCGGCGGCTGCGCGACGAGCGCGGCGCGCTGCGCCGCTACGTGAACCTGTTCGTCGACGGCGAGGAGTGCCGACGCCTCGCCGGCGCGGACACCCCGCTGCGCGACGGCACCGAGATCCAGGTGATCCCGTCCATCGCGGGCGGCTAGCCCGGCCCGCCTCACTGATTTTCACCGGGTCGGAGTGATTGTTGTGCGAGTGGTTCGGGTGGCATGATCCGGCGTCATGCTCGGCGGCGAGACCACTGCGGGAAGTACCCAGGGGCCCCTGGATTTCTTCGTCTCCCACGCGAGGGCCGATCAGGGTTGGGCGGAATGGGTCGCCTGGCAGCTGGAGAGCGTGGGCTATCGGGTGCTCGTGGAGGCGTGGGACTTCGTCCCGGGGACGAACTGGGTCGCATCGACGCAACGGGGTGCCGCCAGCGGGGACCGGACGATCGCATTGATTTCCGGTGCCTACCTGGAATCGACGTATGCCCAGGCCGGCTGGTCTGCGGCCTTGGCGGCTGATCCGGTGGGTGCCGCACGTCGGCTGATACCGGTCCGGATCGCGGAATGCCAGCTCCCGGGGCTCCTCGGGCAGGTCGTCTCGTTTGACCTGTTCGGTATCGACGAGGCCGCGGCCAGGGCTCGCCTTCTGGAAAGGCTCGCGGCGGCGGTAGCCGGTCGATCCCGGCCGACCGTGCCGCCTGTCTTTCCGGAAGCAGGCCTTCCTGGACCGATCTTCCCTGGAGTGCCACCGCCTCCGCCGATTCAGGTGGGTGTGGTACCCGCGCCGGCTGGCTACTTTCTGGAGCGCGCGGAGGCGCGCGCTCTTGATGACATCGCCGCCAGCGGGCGGACGGCCGTGCTCTCGCAGGTGCTTGCGGGGCTCGGTGGGGTGGGCAAGACGCAGCTGGCCGCCGCGTACGCCAGGCGGGCGCTCGGCGCGGGCACTGTGGATCTCCTGATGTGGGTCTCCGCCTCGTCGCGTGAGACGGTCGTGGCCCAGTATGCGCAGGCCGCGCGGCAGCTCACCGGCACCGACGAACATGCGTCCGAGGACGCGGCCCGCAGATTCCTGGCGTGGCTCGCGACCACCTCGCGACGTTGGCTGATCGTCTTGGACGACCTTACCGCCCCCGGCCACCTGCGTGACCTGTGGCCACCTGCCACGGGCTCGGGGCGCACCATCGTCACGACCCGTCGTCGTGACGCGGCGCTGGTCACCGAAAATCGACGCATGATTGTCCTCGGCGTGTTCACCGACCTTGAGGCGAGGACCTATCTGCGCTCGGCGCTGGCCGAGCACCCACGGCTCGCGGATGACGTAGAGGGAGTCGCGCGGGACCTGGCGAACCTGCCGCTCGCGCTTGGCCAGGCGGTCGCCTTCATGCGGGACCGGGACCTGACGTGTGCCGACTACCGCCGACGGTTCACGGACCGCCGTCGCCGCCTTGCCGAGCTCTTCCCCGAGGCTGACGCTGTCCCCGACCAGTACCAGCGAACGATCGACGTCACCTGGTCTCTGTCGATCGAGATCGCGAACGAGCTGGCGCCCAGGGGGCTGGCCCTGCCGCTGCTGCGGCTCGCGAGCCTGCTCGACCCCAACGGTGCGCCCGCTAGGGTCTTCGAGGCGCCGGCCGCTCTACGTTGGCTCACGAGCGCATGGGTCGCGGGTGCCGATGACGGAGACGAGGTGACGGCCGACCACGCGCGGGACGGGTTGCGGTGCCTGCATCGCCTCAGTCTCGTGACGGTCGATGACGGCGTGGTGCGGGTGCACGCCCTGGTCCAGCGTGCCGTAAGGGAGCGGCTGGGTGTCGCGCTCGCCGCGGAGATGGCGCGTACTGCCGTCGATGCGCTCTGGTGGTCGTGGGACGCGGGTGATGACCGCGACTGGCCACTGCTCGCCATGGCCGTGCAGGTCGCACACGACGCCTCCGACGAGGACCTGAAGCGGGGGGCGTTCGACAAGCTCGTGGACATGCTGGATCGGAAGCGGCTCAGCCCGGGCTGGAACGCTCGGGCATGGGCAGCGACCTACGTCCTGCGCGACAAGTTCGACGTCCTGCTGCCGCTCGTTCTCGACTGTCTCGCTGGCGATCAGGTGAATCCGCCCAGGTCGGAAGCCGACGCGAGGGCGAGCGGGCTTGGCCCGCCGGCGCGGGTCACTCCGGAGGCGGCCAGTTCGCTGGCGTCCGTGTTCGAAGTGGTCGAGGACTGGCACACTGCTCGGCCCGAGCGCGCGATACCGGTGTTACGCGATGGGCTGGTTCGCTGGTCATTGCGCCGACGGTTCGTCGAGGCGCTCGCGAGATACCGGACCCCGGATGCGCTGCTGGCACTCCAGGAGTTCGCGCTCGCCGAGTTGGAGTCGGGGGCCGACCATCAGGTTCTCGGCGAGGTCGCCGAGGCACTGGGCGAGTTCGGTCAGGAGTTCGGCGACACGGAGCGTGCGTCATCCATCGGCATTCTGGAGCGGATCATCGTGGAGCTGGATTTCGATCCCCGGACGCGGCGGGCCGCCGTGGAAAGCGTGGCACGCCTTGCTGGCCAGGCGTCGGGCGCCGCTCCGGAGGTTGACGAAGAAGAGATCGTCAGGTACCTCAACCCGCTTGACGAACGGGGTCAGTACTCCGACTGGCGGGTCGTGCGGGCCTACGCCGACCGCGCATATGAGCGGATTGCCCGGGGCGAACTGACTCCCCAGCTGCTCACGGCATTGATCGACGGCTTCGCGCATCAGCAGACGTTCGTACGCAGAGTCATCGCGAGGTGCCTTGGCATCGCGGAGGATCCGCGAGCCCGCGCCGCGCTGGTCGACGAGCTTGGCGGTCCGCCGCTGTCCGCCGACGTCCGGCAGGCGTGCCGGGAAGCGCTCGCGACGCAGATCGACAATGCCCCGACCCCCGCGCTGCGCGCCGCTCGGCGCTGGCTGGTCGTCGATGCTGCCCGCGATGCCGCCTCGGCGGGGCGCCCGCTGCTCGCGCGCGAGCTGCTCGACCTGGTGACGAGGTCCACGAAGGCCGAGGACTGCCTTGTCGACGAAGGCGGTTTCGAGGTGCTGGCGCAGCCTTCCCACAGCGACCACAGCGGAAATAGCAGCGTTGTCGTAGGCCTGGTCGAGACGGAGGAGGCGGCAATCGATCCGGAGGCGGCCGAATTCGCCACCGATCAGGACTACGCCGAGGTCGGTGAGGGCTGGGAATCGAAGTACCGCTTCCGCGCGGTTTCCAGGTCCGACAGCGGCGTGACGGAGGTATCAGTCGCGGCGACGACCTGGGAACAGGGTGCAGCCTTCCACCGCGCCCTGCGGCGCGCGCACCCACGGCTACGTGAGTACCAGGATCGGATGATCGAGGGATGGCTACGTGGGGCTGTCCAACTGCCCGGCATTGCGTGCATGCATTGCATCGTCGTTAGCTCGGATGACGAGGTGCTGATGGCGCGCCGGGGTCGAGGCACCCCGTACGCGCCCGGACGATGGTCGGCCAGCTTCGAGGAACAGCTGACCGGCGACGACTTCGCGCCGGGGCGTGAGAACCCAGCCGTCCATGCCGCAAGGCGTGGGTTCGTCGAAGAGCTCGGGCTGCCCGCCGACCAGGTGGACATCTCGGTACCCACGGCGGTCATCGAGATGCCCATCATGAACGTCAGCCTGGTGGCCGTTCTCCGCGCACCATGGTCGTCTATCGAGATCTTGGAGGCCGGGCGGGGACAGGAGCTGGACGAGCTCAGATTCGTTTCGACCGAGCCGGCGGCATTGCTGGCCGAGGCTGCGCGTTCTGATCTGCACCCGACGTCTGGCCTGCGCCTTCGCCGACTCGCGCGGCTGCTGGGCGGCTGACTCGCCCAGCCCGGGGCTGCGAACCCGTCGGGCTAGGCGTCGAGGCGCCCACCATCCCGCGCTGGACCGGTGGACGCGCGACGGCACCGACATCCAGGTGTCCCCTCCATCGCCGTCGGCCGGTCCGCCAGCCTCGTCAGACGTTGTGGGGAACCTGTCCCGCGTCGTGGGACGAAGAAGGCTCGGGGCCACAACGCACGACAGCAGGACGAGACCCGTGGCCGGTCAGGCGAGGACAGCGCCGACGCGGCGGCGGACCTCGGCCTCGCCGAGGGCATGGGAGACGAGGTGGAAGGCGGGGCTGCGGTTCGAGCCGGTGAGCAGGACGCGGATGACCTGCGACGCCTCCTTCGTGGAGCCGTGGAAGGCGTCCTTGTCGGCCTTGTACTCCTTGGGGCTCCCGGCGAAGCCGGTGGCCGCCGCCGCGGCACGCAACTGGCCGAACCACGCGTCGCCGTCGGTCAGGTCCTGGTAGTTCCGCAGGAACTCGGCGCACAGCTCCCGGACGACCTCGGGCGCGAGCGCGCCGAGCCGGGGGTCGGCCGGGTCGGTCACCGGCTCGAACAGGCCGGTGAAGAAGTAGCCGTAGACCGGGCGGAAGTCCGACCACTTGCGCAGATCCTTGCGCGGGTTGTCGACGCCCGTCCGCTCGATGTCGAGCGCCCGCAGCGCGAGCTCGGGCTCGGCCCGTGCCGCCGCCGCGAGCTCGGTGTCGTAGGCCTCGGCCCAGGCGACGACCTGGCCGAGGATCTCCTCGCTCGGGATGGTGGCGATGTGGTCGGCGGAGATGTCCTCCAGCTTGACCAGGTCGACCAGCGCCCCGGACACGCCCGCCTCGGACAGCCGCAGCGGCTCGTGCAGCGCCTGCTCCAGGGGCAGCTCCGCGAGCCGCCCGTTGATCAGCCCGCGCAGGTAGTAGAGCACGGCCGGCGCCGGGTAGCCGGCGCTGATGAAGAACTCGACCGAGGCCTCGGGGTCCTTGCGCTTGGAGAGCTTCCGCTTCGCGGTGCCGTCCTGCTTCAGCAGCGGCGCGATGTGCGCGTACGCGACGGGCTCGAACCCGGCGGCGGCGAACAGCTGCAGGTGCACCGGGACGGATGAGAGCCATTCGTCGCCGCGGATCACGTGGGTGACCCGCATCAGGTGGTCGTCCACCACGTGCGCGAAGTGGTAGGTCGGCAGCCGCACCGGGTTGTCGGAGCTCTTCAGGATGACGACGTCGTTGCGGTTGGCGTCGGCCGACAGGTCGCCGCGCACCAGGTCGGTGAACGCGGCGCGGCCGCCGTCGCCGGGGGAGCGGAACCGGACCACGTACGGCCGGCCGGCCGTGAGCGCCTCACGAACCCGCTCGGCGGGGGCGTCGCGCCAGGGAGCCCAGCGGCCGTAGTAGCCGGTGGGCACCTTCGCCGCGCGCTGCTCGTCGGCGGCCGCGGCGAGCTCCTCTCTGGTGGCGAAGCACAGGTAGGCCAAGCCGCCGCGGAGGAACTCCCTGACGTAGCTGAGGTAGATCTGCTCCCGCGCTGACTGGGTGTACGGGCCGTAGGCGCCGTTCTGGTCGGTCTCGTCCGCCGTCACGCCGAAGTAGCCGAAGGCCACGTCGAACAGCGCGGTGGCGCCCTCGACGGTCCTGGCTGCGTCGGTGTCCTCCACCCGGATGAAGTACACGCCGCCGGACTGCCTGGCGAGGTCCTTGTCCAGCATCGCGACGTACACGCCGCCCAAGTGCGCGAAACCGGTCGGGCTCGGGCCGAGCCGGGTCACCATCGCGCCCGGCGGCAGGTCCCGCGGCGGGTACCGCGTCTCCCAGTACGCCGGCTCAGGCAGATCGGACGGGAACAGGGCATCGATCTCGTCCCGGTCGATCATGACGGGTACCTCCACGGACCACGGAAAACGCTGAGTTACCTGGAACGGCCTCCGGGCCCGTGGGACTTCGCCATCGTCGCGCCGGGGTGCCTTCTCGATCGGCCAAGCCTATCGAGAAGGGCCGCTTCGGCCTGGCCCGCGGTCACTGGAGCGGGGCCGATTGGCCGATCGTAACTTTCAAGATCCTCCCGGGTTGGTGCCGGCCGCTCGTAAACTGCCCCTTTGTGACGTCGCCGCGCCGGACGATCGGTCCGGACCAGCTGCCGGGGAGTCCGCTCGTTCCGCGCCAGCGGCCGACCCTGCGCGCCCTGCCAGGGCAGGCCGAGGTCGACCTGCCGCGTTCCCAGGAGGGGTCGCATCCGCAGCGGCTGCTCAGCAGCCTGCTAGGCGACTACTGGCACGGCCGCCGTGAGCACCTGCCGTCGGCCGCCCTGGTCGCGCTGCTCGCCGACTTCGACGTGACGACGGTCGGCGCGCGGGCGGCGCTGTCGCGGCTCGCCCGGCGCGGCGTGCTGGAGTCGTCCCGAGTCGGGCGCAACACCTACTACGGGCTGACGGCTCAGGCGTCCGCCGTCGTGCTGGAGAACGTGCACCGGCTGCGGGCCTTCGGCGAGCGGCACGAGCCCTGGGACGGCCGGTGGACCGTCGCGGCCTTCTCGCTGCCCGAGGACCTGCGCGACGTCAGGCACGCGGTGCGCAGCCGGCTGCGCTGGCTCGGCTTCGCCCCGCTCTACGACGGCATGTGGGTGAGTCCTCGCCCGGTCGCGGAGCCCGCGCGGCGGGCGTTCGCCGAGCTGGGCGTGCTGGCCTCCACGGTCCTGACGACGACCGTCGACGCGCGCCGCAGCGACCCGCGCCCGCCGATGGCCGCCTGGGACCTGACCGAGCTGCACGCCCTTTACGAGGACTTCGTCGCCACCCATGCCCCGCTGCGTGACCGGGTCAGGGCGGGCGCGGTGACGGGCGCCGAGGCGATGGTCGCGCGGACCGCGACGCTCGCCGCCTGGCGGCGCTTCCCCAGCCTCGACCCGGACCTGCCGCTTGACCTGCTGCCCGAGCGCTGGCCGCGCCGCGCCGCCCGCGACCTGTTCGCCGAGATCTGCGACGGCCTCGGCCCGCCCGCGGCCGCGCGGTTCCGCGCCGTCATCGCCGAGACCGCCCCCGACCTCGCGCACCTCGCCAGCTACCAGCGCGTCGGCGGCTGACCAGCGCCGGTCCGCCGCGGGCCACGACCCAGGCCCTGCGGACGTCGCCCCTTGCAGCAGCTCGACCACGGGGCTGTGCCGAGCCGTACGGGCACCGGGCACGGTGCCGTGACCTGTCCGCCGTACGGTTGACGGGTGAGCCTGTTCGACACGGTGCCCCCGGCCACCGGCGGCGCGGTCGGCGGTGTCGCCGGTGACCGCCCCGCCGCGGACGCGGCGCCGGTGACGCCGACGGGGCCGCTGGCCGATCGGCTGCGCCCGCGCGGGCTCGACGAGCTGGTCGGCCAGCGCCATCTGCTCGGGCCGGGCAGCCCGCTGCGCCGGCTGGTCGAGGGCGGCGGGACGACCTCGGTCGTCCTGTGGGGCCCGCCGGGCACCGGCAAGACGACGCTCGCGCACATCGTCTCCCGGGCGACCGGGCGGCGGTTCCGCGAGCTGTCGGCGGTCACGGCCGGGGTGAAGGACGTCCGGGCGGTGATCGACGAGGCTCGCGCGGCACTGGCCCTGTCGAGTGGCCGGTCCAGGCAGGCGCGCGGGCCGGTGCCCGAGCCGGACCTGCGCACCGTGCTGTTCATCGACGAGGTCCACCGGTTCACGAGAACCCAGCAGGACGCGCTGCTGCCCGCGGTGGAGCGCGGCTGGATCACGCTGGTCGCCGCGACCACCGAGAACCCCTCGTTCTCCGTCGTCGCCCCGCTGCTGTCGCGCTCGCTGCTGTTCACCCTCACTCCGCTCACCGACGACGACATCCGCGTCCTGGTGCGCCGGGCGCTGGTCGACCCACGCGGCTACGGCGGTCGGGTGCGCATCGCCCCGGACGCGCTGGACCATCTGGTCCGGCTCGCGGGTGGTGACGCCCGCCGGGCGCTCACCGCACTGGAGGCGAGCGCCGAGGCGGCCCTGGCCAAGGTCCCGGCCGGGGGTGGGACGGCGGGGGAGCCAGCCGCCGCGGGCACCGCGCTGGCCCCCGGCACCGAGCCGGCCGTCGAGGCCGAGCCGGTCGTCGAGCCCACGGTGACGGGCGAGCCCGCGGCGGCCGGGGAGGTCCCAGCGGCCGGGGAGGGTCCGGCCGGGGAGGGCCCGAACGGGGAGACCGAGCCAGTCGGAGGGAGCGAGCCGGTCGCAGGGACCGCGGCGGGTCCGCGGGAGCCCGCGGCCGCCGTGGATCTGGCGCTGCTCGAGCAGTCCGTCGACCGGGCGGCCGTTCGTTACGACCGGGACGGTGACCAGCACTACGACGTCGTCAGCGCGTTCATCAAGTCCATGCGCGGCGGCGACGCCGACGCGGCGCTGCACTACCTGGCCCGGATGCTGGAGGCCGGGGAGGACCCGCGTTTCGTCGCCCGGCGCATGATCATCCTTGCGAGCGAGGACATCGGGATGGCCGACCCGGGTGCGCTCGGCGTCGCCGTGTCCGCGGCCCAGGCCCTGGAGATGATCGGGCTTCCGGAGGCGCGGCTGGCGCTCGCGCAGGCCGTGATCCATCTTGCGCTCGCCCCCAAGTCCAACGCGGTGATCCGCGCGATCGACGCGGCCACGGCCGACGTCCGGGCCGGCAGGGGCGGCTCGGTGCCGGCCCACCTGCGTGACTCGCATTACCAGGGCGCCCGCCGGCTCGGGCACGGCGACGGCTACCGCTACCCGCACGACTACCCGGGCGGGGTGGTCGACCAGCAGTACGCGCCGGACGAGCTGGTGGGCGTCGACTACTTCCGCCCCGGTCAGCTGGGCTTCGAGCGGCGTGCCTCGGCCAGGGCCGACGAGCTGCGCGCCGTGCTGCGCGGCGGCGCGCGACCAGCGGCTGGCGGCGCCGGGCCGGACGCGGCGCCCGGCCCACGAGAGCAGGGCTCTTAGCGGGGCGCGCCGTGCTTCGGGCCATCCGGTCGGTAAGGTCCTGACACAACCGGTGTTCGCGTTCCGGGCAGATCCCGGCGACGCAGGGGCCCGGCCCACCACGGAGGAGGAGCGAAGATGTCCGGTGGCGCGATGGCGGGGCTGATTGCCTCGGGCGCCTTCGCCGTGCTCGTCCTCTTTGGCTGCTACGCCCTTTACAAGCTCGGCAAGATCTTCGACGAGACCGCGGCCCGGGTCCGCCAGACCGGCATCGCCATCGACGAGGGCACCGCCCGGGTCCGCCAGGCCGGCGCCACCGTCGACGAGGTCAACGTCGCGCTCTCGCACGTCAACAAGGAACTGGACCGGATCGACGCGATCACGGCCAACGTGCAGAACATCAGCACGAACGTGTCGTCGATGAGCTCGCTGTTCGCGGCGACCGTCGGCGGCCCGATCGTGCGGGTCGCGGCCTTCTCCTACGGCGTCCGCCAGGCCGCGGCGAAGCGGACCCGCGCCGAGGTCGGCTCCCGGGTCGCCGCCGAGATGAAGGCCGAGAAGAAGGCCGCCCGGGCGAGCCGGCGCGCGGCCCCCGTCCAGCCCACGGCGGCCGACTTCGACGAGCCGGTGCGGGGCCGCTAGATGTCGCGCCGGCTGTTCTACGTCACCTTCGGCGCAGTCGCCGGAGTGCTGGTCGTCCGCCAGGCGGCCAAGGCCGCGTCGGCGCTGTCTCCGGGGAGCATGGCGGGCTCGCTGGTGGCGTCGCTGTCGGAGTTCATGGCCGACGTCCGCGAGTTCATGGCCGAGCGGGAGGACGAGCTGCGGGACGCGCTCGGCCTCTACGACGATCAGGACGACGAGCTGCCCGCGGGCGCCTCCGAGGCGCCGAGCCTGCCGGATCCGCGCCGCCTGTAGCAGGCCGGCGCCCGCTGATGGCCGGCGGACGGTGGCCGGCGGACGGCGGACGGCGAAACCTCGTGGTGTCGTCGCGCGGCGTGGCAGTACGGTGACGTCGCAACGCCGCGCGCGCCGTTGCCCGTGCCTCACGTACTAAGTTGGATTAGATCTGCGGTGCCGGTGGGCAGGTGCCCGGCGCCGCGTCATCCCTGACCGCTCGGTCACGGGCGGGTCACCGCCCTGACCGTGACACCTCGACTCTGGACGACGTGAATCCGATGGAAACGGCCGAGATCCGCCGGCGCTTTCTCAACCACTTCGAGCAGCGCGGCCACCTTGTTGTCCCCAGCGCGTCCCTGATCGCCGAGGACCCGACGCTGCTGCTGGTCAACGCCGGCATGGTGCCGTTCAAGCCCTACTTCCTCGGTGACCTGGCGCCGCCGGCGCCGCGGATGGCCAGCGTGCAGAAGGTCGTCCGCACGGTCGACATCGACAACGTCGGCCAGACCGCCCGGCACGCGTCCTTCTTCCAGATGTGCGGGAACTTCTCCTTCGGCGACTACTTCAAGGCCGAGGTCATCCCGTTCGCCTTCGAGCTGCTGACCGAGGGTTACGGCTTCAAGATCGACGATCTGTGGGCGACGGTCTACCACGACGACGACGAGGCCGCCGAGATCTGGCGGACCCTGCTGCCCGAGGAGCGCATCCAGCGCCGGGGCAAGGAGGACAACTACTGGTCGATGGGCGTGCCCGGCCCGTGCGGCCCGTGCAGCGAGATCTACTTCGACCGCGGCCCGGCGTACGGCCGCGAGGGCGGCCCGGAGGCCGACGAGAACCGGTACCTCGAGGTCTGGAACCTCGTCTTCATGCAGTACGCGCGGGGGGAGGGCGCCGGCTACGACTTCCCGATCCTGGGTGACCTGCCGGCGAAGAGCATCGACACCGGCATGGGCCTGGAGCGGATGGCGACCCTGCTCCAGGGTGTCGAGAACCTCTACGAGATCGACATCTCCCGCCCGGTGCTCGACCGCGCGGGCGAGCTGACCGGCCGGCGGTACGGCGAGAGTCACACCGACGACGTCCGGCTGCGCGTCATCGCCGACCACACCCGCACCGCCGCGATGCTGATCTCCGACGGCGTCGTGCCCTCCAACGAGGGCCGCGGCTACGTACTGCGCCGGATGTTGCGCCGCGCGGTGCGCAACGTCCGCCTGCTCGGCGGGCGTGAGCCGGTGATGGCGGAGCTGTTCGGTGTCGCGCGCGCCGCGATGGGCTCGATCTACCCCGAGCTGATCGACCGCGGCGCGGCGATCACCAGCGTCGCCGTCGCCGAGGAGCAGGCGTTCCTGGAGACGCTGCGCACCGGTACCACGATCTTCGACACCGCGGTCGGCAAGGCCCGCGCCACCGGCGCCACCCAGCTCGCCGGCGACGAGGCGTTCCAGCTGCACGACACGTTCGGCTTCCCCATCGACCTGACGCTGGAGATGGCCGCCGAGCAGGGTCTCACCGTCGACGAGCCGGGCTTCCGGCGGCTGATGGACCGTCAGCGTGAGCTCGCGAAGGCCGACCGTGCGGGCCGCCGGATCGGCAACGTCGACCTGTCGGTGTTCCGCCCGATCCTGGCCCGCTCCGGCCCGACCTCGTTCACCGGCTACACCGAGCTCTCCCGGGCGGCGACCGTCGTCGGGCTGGTGTCGGCCGCGACCGGGCAGGGCATCCCGGCGGCCGGCGAGGGCGAGGACGTCGGCATCGTCATCGACACGACGCCGTTCTACGCCGAGTCCGGCGGCCAGGAGGCCGACCTAGGCCGGTTCGTCTTCGACGGCGGCGAGGTGGAGATCCTCGACGTGCAGAAGCCGATCCCGGACCTGTTCATGCACCGCGGCAGGGTGCTGCGCGGCGAGCTGCGCCTTGGCGCCGAGGTCGAGGTGACCGTCGACGCCGACCGGCGCCGGGCGATCTCCCGTTCGCACACCGCCACCCACCTGGTCCACACGGCGTTTCGCCGCGCCCTCGGTGAGGCCGCGACCCAGGCCGGGTCGCTGAACTCGCCGGGCCGGCTGCGGTTCGACTTCCACGCGATGGGCGCGGTGCCGGCCGCCGTGCTCGCCGACGTCGAGGACGAGGTCAACGAGGTCGCGCTGCGCGACCTGGAGGTGACCGCGTTCGTGACGACTCAGGACGAGGCCCGCAGGCTGGGCGCGATGGCGCTGTTCGGCGAGAAGTACGGCGAGCGGGTGCGTGTCGTCGACGTCGGCGACTACGCCCGCGAGCTGTGCGGCGGCACCCACGTCGCCCGCTCCGCCCAGCTCGGCGCGGTCAAGCTGCTCTCCGAGTCGTCGATCTCCGCGGGTACCCGGCGGGTCGAGGGCCTGGTCGGTCTGGACGCGTTCCGCTACCTGGCCCGCGAGCACCTGCTGGTCTCACAGCTGTCGGGCGTGCTCAGGGCCCGCCCCGACGAGCTGGTCGACCGGGTCTCCGACGTGGTCACCCGGCTGCGCGACGCGGAGAAGGAGCTGGAGCGGCTGCGCGCCGAGGCGGTGCTCGCGGGCGCCGCGGGCCTCGCGAACAGCGCCGTCGACGTGAACGGGGTCGCGCTCGTCGCCGCCGAGGCGCCGGACGGGACGTCCGCGGACGACCTGCGCAGGCTGGCGCTCGACGTCCGCGGCCGGCTCATCGACCGCCCCGCGGTCGTCGCGGCCGCCTCCGCGGCCGGCGAGCGGGCGTTCCTGGTCGTCGTCACCACCGAGGGCGCGCGTGCCCTTGGCCTGAAGGCGGGCGACCTGGTCAAGGCCGCGACCGCCGAGCTGGGCGGTCGGGGCGGCGGCAAGCCGGACGTCGCCCAGGGCGGCGGCGGCGACGTGACGGGCGTCGGTCGCGCGCTGGCCAAGGTCCGCGAGCTGGTGGCCGAGAACGCCGCCTCCTAAGCCTGTGGCCTCGGCGGGGACGGCGGGGGCGGATCCGGGCGGATCGGCACCACAGCGGCGGCGCAAGCCGCGACATCGCGCCGACCGGCGGGAGCTGCCGCGCGGCGTCTGGCTGGGAGTCGACGTCGGCACGGTGCGCGTCGGCGTGGCCGCGAGCGACCCGGATGGGGTGCTCGCGCTACCGGTCGGTACCCTTCGTCGGGACGTGTCTGAAAACAGAGATCTCGCCCAGCTTGCCGAGATTGCCCGGGAACGGGAGGCTGTGGCGGTGGTGGTCGGTCTGCCCATGACCCTCGCTGGCGAGGAGGGTCAGGCGGCCAGCGCCGCGCGGCAGTACGCGCGGATGCTGGCCGACCGGGTCGCCCCGGTACCTGTCAGGCTCGTCGACGAGCGGCTGACGACGGTGGCGGCGCATCGCAGAATGGCCGAGCGTGGGTTGAGATCTCGTGCCCGTCGCGATCTCGTCGACCAGGAGGCAGCCGTGCAGATCCTGCAACACGCCCTGGACACGCGTCGTGGTGCACCCGGCGGACCCCCCGGGGACCGCCGCCCGACGGAAGATCGGTGAGCCAACACTGGGACCTCGACAACGGCGTCGGGGGCGGGGCGGGGTACGGATACGGGAACGGGAACGGGAACGACCCATGGTCGAGCCCGCCGCGGGACGGCACCCGGCCCGTCGATCCGTTCGCGGTGGGTGACCCGCGGGATGACGCGGCGGACATCACCGTCGGCGGCTCGCCCGTCGCCGGTGACCCGTTCGCGGCGCCCGCCGTCGGCGGTCCCACCGGTGGCTTTTCACCTACCGGACCTGGCTATGGCGCCACCGGCCCAGGCTATGGGGACGTCTTCACCGTCGGCGATCAGCCCGGCTATCCGGGGGGCCAGGCGGGTGTGACGTCGAGCGGGCCCGACCTGTCCGGCCCGACGGTCGGCTCGGCCTTCCCCGCTGTGGACTTCCCCGGCCTGTCCGTGTCCGGTCCCTCGGCCGCAGGCTCCTTCGCCCCTGGCCCGTCCGTCTCCGGCCCGCCGATGAGCGGGACGGTGGTCGGCCCGCCCGTCCTCAACCCGTACGTGGGTCCCACGGTCGACGGCGGCCTTCCCCTGGGACCGACGGTGACCGGCCCGCTGGTGACCGGCCCGCCGACGGGCGAGGCCCCGGCGGGCTACCAGACCGGCTACCAGGACAGCGCCTACCCGGCGGCTGGCTACGCCGCCGACGGCGGATACCAGCCGGCCGGCGGCGGATACCAGCCGACGGACCACCAGAACCCCGGCTACGGGGCGGGCGCCAACGATTACGGCACCTACGACGCCTATGGCGTCCAGGGCGCAACCGGCCAGGGAGCCGGCGACGGCGCGGCCGGGTATCCGGCGCCAGGCGGCTACGGCCAGGCCGGCGGATCAGGCCACGACGCCGCGAACACGGGCGGCACGGGCGAGTCCGCCTACCAGAACCCGTTCCTCGTCGACCCGTACCCACGGACCGGAGACCAGCAGCCAGGCGGCTACTTCGCTCGGGGTGAAGCCGTCCAACCGGGCACCAGTGCCAGCTCCGGCTACCTGGACGCCGGGTATGTGGCTGACGGGCAGCAGGCCTCCGCCGATCCGTACCCGTCGGCCCAGGCCCAGCCCGACGTGGGCGGAAACACAGGATTCGACGTCACCGGCTATGACGGGGGCTACCCCGCGGCTGGATATGCCACCGGCAGCGGGCTCTCACGCCCGGATGGCCTGCCCGTCGCGGACGGGTTCCCCGCGACGGGCAGGCCATCCGGCACGGCCGGGCTCTCCGGCACGGCCGAGCCGTCCCGCACGACCTGGTTCTCCGGTCCGGCCGACGTGTCCGGCGCGGGCGGCACCGGTGGCACCGGTGGCTTCACGGCCGCCCAGACGGGCGGACTGCCGCCGGGCGGCCACCGCGACGTGGGCGGCGGCTATGGCGAGCCTGTGCGACCCGAGCCGGCGCGACCCGAGCCGGCACCGTACGCCGGCCCCGGGAGCCTCGGCACCGGCGCGCACTCCGCGCCGCCGCCTCCCCCGAACGAGGGCGGCCACCCGGCGGGCCGCCGTGGCCCCGCGGGGATGGAGCGGCGCACCGAGGCGCTGCGCTTCCGGATCGCCCCACCTGACGATTTGTACGGCCCCGACGACGCGGAGGACGAGCGCTACCCGGCCGACCCGCGCGCGCCTGGCGGCCGAACAGGCCAGGATGGCCATCGCGGCGCGCGCCATGCCGAGTTCGACGACGACGACTTCGATCACGACGACTACCTGGATGACGACGATGACCTGGGCCGCTCCGGTCGGGGCCACCACGATGAGCTGGATGATGATCTCGATCACGACGTCGACCCGGCGGGCGATGACGACCGGCGACGCGGCGCGCATCCGCTGGGCGGCATGAGCCGGCACCGGGGCGCCGATGGCGGGAGCCGCCGCGGCAGCGCGCTGCCGAAGCTGCTCGCCATGCTCGTGGTGGTCGCGCTGGTGCTGGGCGGTCTGATCTTCGTCGGCGGCAAGATGATCGGCAAGATCGGTGGCCCGCCGGAGATTCCCGACTATCCCGGTCCCGGTACTGGCAGCGTGACCGTGACGGTCGCCCAGGGCGCGGGCGCGCAGAACATCGCGAAGGTGCTGCTCGACGCCGGTGTGGTCAAGAGCCAGAAGGCGTTCATCACCGCCGCGGCCAACAACCCGGACTCCATCAAGATCCAGCCGGGGACGTACACGCTGAAGAAGGAGATGAGCGCCGCGGGTGCGCTCGAGGCGCTGCTCGACCCGACGGCGAACAAGTACCGGCTCACGATCCCCGAGGGCAGGACGGTCGAATGGATCATCACCGAGGTGTCCAGGATCCTCGGTGTGCCGAAGGACCAGTACGAGGCGATCGTCAAGGACCCGGCGGGCCATGGGCTGAAGCTGCCGGGCTACTGGAAGGACCCAGGGCCGAGCGCGAAGAACAAGGTCGAGGGCTACCTCTTCCCGACGACGTACAACCTGAACCCGAAGGAAACGCCGGTCCAGACCCTGCAGCACATGGTCGACCAGTTCGTGAGCACGGCCACCGCGCTCGACCTGGAGGGCAGGGCCGCGCGGCTGGGCAGGACCCCGTCCGAGATCATCACCATCGCCTCGATCGTCGAGATGGAGGTGCGTCTTCCCGAGGAACGGCCGAAGGTCGCGCGGGTGGTCTACAACCGGCTCGGCGACCGGACCGGCGCGTTCCGGACGCTCGGAATGGATGCGACGACGCGCTACGCCGTGGACAAGCCCACCGGGCAGCTCACCCAGAGCGATCTGGCGAACCCGAGCCCGTACAACACGTCGGCCAACAACCCGAACGGCACGGGCCTGCCGCCGGGCGCCATCGCGAACCCCAGCAAGGCGGCTCTGGACGCCGCGCTCGGCCCGGCGGACGGGACCTGGCTGTACTTCGTGTGGCTGCCCAAGTCGGGGTTCACGGAGTTCTCGACCACCGAGGACCAGCGGATCGCCGCGGAGAACAAGGCTCGCGCCGAGGGCGCGCAGCCTGGTGACTGACACCCGGGACGGGCTCCGGGGCGACGAGGCCGCACCGTCGTCGCCGCGGAGGTCCCCGCGGATCGCCGCCAGTCTGTCCCCGGGCGAGCGCGATCGCCCGGACCCGCCCGAGGGGTCGCGCCTCGCGGACGCGTCGCGGCCGGCGGCTGGACCAGCGGCCGCGGCTATGTCAACCTGGTCCGTTGTGTCTCCGTTCGCAAACACGCCCTCAGCCCCGATCGGGGCCCCGGTAGTCGCCGAGGACCGTGGCCGCCATGGCTGAGGCCTCCCCACCCCCGCCGGGGCCGCGGCGGGCGGCGGTGCTCGGGTCGCCGATCGCGCACTCGCTGTCGCCGGTGCTGCACCAGGCGGGCTACCACTCGCTCGGCCTGGACGACTGGTCGTACACCGCGATCGAGACCGACGAGGCGACGCTGCCGGCGCTGCTGAGGCAGGTCCGCGGCGAACCCGGCTGGGCCGGTCTGTCGCTGACCATGCCGCTCAAGACGGCCGCCATCGAGCTCGTCGACCGCCTCGACGAGAGCGCCCGGCTGGTCGGGGCGCTCAACACGATCGTCGTCGAGCCGGACGGGACGCTGACCGGCCACAACACCGACATCGCCGGCATCCGCCACGCCATCCGCCAGGTCCTCGGCGTCGGCCGGGGGCCCAGCGGGGCCGAGACGGTACTCGCTCCCTCGCTGCCGGCCGGCTCCCCGGCCACCCCCGACCAGCCGGCCATGCCGGCGCTGCCCAGGGCCCGCACCGCGCCGCCCGTGCGCGCGCTCATTCTGGGTGCCGGCGGGACGGCGCGCGCCGCCGTGGCCGCGCTCGCCAGCGTCGGGGTGCGCCGCGCGGGCGTCATCGCCCGCCGCCCCGCCGCCGTCGCCCCGCTCGCCGAGATCGGCGAGCGCGTCGGGCTCACGGTCACGGCGCTGCCCTGGGAGATCGTCGCCGGTGGCCTGCGCTCCGGACCCGACCTCGTCGTCGCGACCACGCCCGAGGGCGTCACCGACCAACTGGCCGAGTGGACCTGGCCGGCCGGCTGCCCCCTCGTCGAGCTGCTCTACCACCCGTGGCCCACGGCGCTCGCCGTGACGGCTTACCGTGCCGGCGCCCGCGTCTCCGGTGGCATGGCGGTGCTGGCCGCCCAGGCAGCCGAGCAGGTCACCCTGTTCACCGGCCGCCCGGTCGACGTGGACCTGCTCATGGCCGCCGGCGCCCAGGCCCTCACCCGCCGCGTCACCACCGCGTCCGCCTTCCCGGGCACGGGCGGCCTGGGCCTGACCAGCCGCGCCCGCTAGCGCACGGCGCGGGTGGGGCGGGTGGGGCTGGCCGTCGCCGTGGCGCTCGCGGTGGCCGCGGTGGCGACGGTGCCGCTGATGCCCCGGGTGGTCGGCGCGTTCACCCCCTACGAGGGCGATCCGGTGCGCCGGCCGGTCCCGTCGACGGCGGCCTTCGCCGCGGTCACGGTGATCGCCGTGACCGCGGTCACGGCGGCGCTGCGTGACCGCCCCGGCTGGCTGCCCGCCTACCTCTACCTGACCCTCGCCGGGATCGTGCTGGCGGCGGTCGACCTGCGGGTCCACCGGCTCCCGGACGCGGTCGTCCTGCCGAGCTACCCGGTCCTCGCCGCGCTGCTGGGCCTCGCCGCGGTCGTCGACGGCCTCGGCCGGGGCACCTGGGACGCCCGCCGCGCGATCGACGCCGCCGCCGCGGCGGGCGTCCTGCTCGCCGTCTTCGGCGCGATGTACCTGATCCCGCGCGGCGGTCTCGGCCTCGGCGACGTGAAGCTGGTCGGCCTGCTCGGCGCCGCCCTCGGCTGGCTCGGCCCGTCGACGGTGCTGTTGGGCCTGCTCACCGGGCTGGTCATCGCCGGCCTCTACGCCGGCGTCCTGCTCCTGACCCGCCGCGCCACCCGCTCCGACCCCATCGCCTACGGCCCTCATCTGCTGCTCGGCGCCTTCGTCGCGATCCTCGTCGCCGCCACGGGCGCCTGACCCGCCGCGCCCTCCGGTTCGCCCGTGAGGGCGCGCCGCGCCGCGCGCCCTGGCACCAAAGATCAATAGTGGTCTGGTCTGGGCTGGCTTGGTCGAGGCGCATGAAAGACTGGACGGCATGGTGCGGTGGTTGACGGCAGGGGAGTCACACGGGCCGGCGCTGGTGGCGACCGTGGAGGGCCTGCCGGCGGGGATCCGGGTGACCAGCGCGGACATCGCGGGCGAGCTCGCGCGCCGCCGGCTCGGGTACGGGCGCGGGGCGCGGATGAAGTTCGAGAAGGACGAGGTCGAGCTGCTCGGCGGGCTGCGGCACGGCGAGAGCCTCGGCGGGCCGGTCGCGGTCGTGGTCCGCAACACCGAGTGGCCGAAGTGGCGGACGGTGATGGCGCCGGACCCGGTGGCCCCGGAGGAGCTGGACGGCGTCGCCCGCAACGCGCCGCTGACCCGGCCGCGGCCAGGTCACGCGGACCTGGCGGGCATGCAGAAGTACGGCTTCGACGACGCCCGGCCGGTGCTGGAGCGGGCGAGCGCCCGGGAGACGGCTGCCCGGGTCGCGC
The DNA here is from genome assembly GCF_000235425.2 of Pseudofrankia saprophytica. Classification (NCBI taxonomy): domain Bacteria; kingdom Bacillati; phylum Actinomycetota; class Actinomycetes; order Frankiales; family Frankiaceae; genus Pseudofrankia; species Pseudofrankia saprophytica. The sequence goes on along the minus strand of NZ_KI912267.1, from coordinate 1,184,709 downwards.
TCGGGACGGTGGCGAAGGCGTTCCTGCGCCAGGCCTACGGCCTCGAGGTGATCTCGCACGTCCTGTCGATCGGGTCGGTCGCGGTGCCGCCGGGGACCCCGTTGCCGGCGCCCGGCACGCTCGAGGCGGTCGACGCGGATCCGTGCCGGTGCGCCGACCCCGGGACGAGCGCCCGGATGGTCGCCGAGATCGACGCGGCCCACAAGGACGCGGACACCCTTGGCGGCGTCGTCGAGGTGGTCGTCTACGGGCTGCCGCCGGGCATCGGCAGCTACGTGCACGGCGATCGGCGGCTCGACGCGCGCCTCGCCGGCGAGCTGATGGGCATCCAGGCGATCAAGGGCGTGGAGTTCGGCGACGGGTTCGAGACGGCCCGGCGGCGCGGGTCGGCGGCGCACGACGAGATCGAGGTGCTGGCGCCCGAAGGCGGCGTGCAGCGGGTGCGGCGGGCGACCGACCGGGCCGGCGGCGTCGAGGGCGGCATGACCAACGGCGAGGTGCTGCGGGTCCGCGCCGCGATGAAGCCGATCTCCACACTTTCCCGCCCGCTGTCGACCGTCGACGTCGCGACCGGCGAGACCGCCGTGGCGATCGCGCAGCGCTCCGACGTGTGCGCCGTACCCGCGGCGGGCGTCGTCGCGGAGGCGATGGTCGCGCTGGTGCTCGCCGACGCGGCGCTGGAGAAGTTCGGCGGCGACTCGGTCGAGGAGACCCGCCGCAACTACGAGTCCTACCTGAAGTCGCTGGCGGTGCTCTCGTGAGCGGCGTCCGGCCGGCGGCCGTGTTGGTCGGCCCGCCTGGGGCCGGCAAGACGACGGTCGGCGAGCTGCTCGCCGCGCGGCTCGGGGTGACGCTGCGCGACACCGACGCCGACGTCGAGGCCGCCCTCGGCATGACCGTCGCCGACATCTTCATCGAGAAGGGCGAGGACGCCTTCCGGGCCGCCGAGCGCGCCGCCGTCGCGGCCGCGCTCGCCGAGCATCCGGGCGTGCTCGCCCTCGGCGGCGGCGCGGTGATCGACCCGGCCAGCCGGGCGGCGCTCGCCGGCCACACGGTCGTCTACCTGGAGGTCGACGTCTCCGACGCCGCCAGGCGCGTCGGCCTCGCCCGCGACCGCCCGCTGCTCATCGAGGCGCCGCGGGCGCGGTTGGCCGCGCTGCTGCGCGAGCGCCGTCCGCTTTACAAGGAGGTGGCGGCGGTCGTGGTGGACACCAGCGGGCGAACCCCGGAAGAGGTCGCCGAGGACGTGGTTGCGAGGATCTCGGCGTGAGTGCGATGAGCGGTGCGGCGGGGGTGGGAACGGCGACCGGACCGGTCCGGGTCGCGGTGGCGCCCGCCGGGGAGCGGGCCTACGAGGTGCTCGTCGGGGACGGGCTGGTCGACGAGCTGGCCGGCGTGGTCGCCGGGCGGACCCGCGCGGCCGTCATCCATCCCGCGGCGATGGCCGCCCAGGCGGCCGGCGCGGTCGAGGACCTGCGGGCCGCCGGGGTGGAGGCGCACCCGATCGCCGTGGCGGACGGTGAGAAGGCCAAGGAGCTGTCCGTCGCGGGCCGCTGCTGGGACGAGCTGGGCAGGCTCGGTTTCACCCGCGACGACGTGGTGATCGGGCTCGGCGGGGGCACGGTGACGGACCTCGCCGGTTTCGTCGCCGCCTGCTGGCTGCGCGGCGTGGACGTCGTCCAGGTGCCGACGACGGTCCTGGCGATGGTCGACGCGGCCGTCGGCGGCAAGACCGGCATCGACACGGCGGCGGGCAAGAACCTCGTCGGCGCGTTCCACCAGCCGCTGGCCGTGCTCTGCGACACGGCGCTGCTGGCCACGCTGCCGCCGGCGGAGACCGCGGCCGGGCTCGCAGAGGTGGTCAAGGCCGGCTTCATCGCCGACCCGGCGATCCTCGATCTGCTGGACACCGACCCGACCGGCGCCGCTCACCTGCCCGAACTCATCGAGCGGGCGATCCGGGTCAAGGCGGACGTCGTCTCCGGTGACCCGCGGGAGGCCGGCCGGCGCGAGATCCTCAACTACGGCCACACCCTCGGGCACGCGATCGAGAAGGTCGAGCACTACACCTGGCGGCACGGCGCGGCGATCTCCGTCGGGATGGTGTTCGCCGCCGAGCTGTCCCGGCTGGCCGCCGGTCTGGACCGGGCCGTCGCCGAGCGCCACCGCGAGCTGCTTACCCGGGTCGGCCTGCCCGTCAGCTACCCGGAGCGGGCCTGGCCCGACCTGCTGGCCGCGATGCGGGTCGACAAGAAGTCGCGCGGACGGATGCTGCGCTTCGTCGTCCTCGACGCGCTCGGGTCGGCGCGCATCCTCGCCGACCCGGATCCCGCCCTGGTGCGGGCCGCGTTCGACGCGGTGGCCGCGGGGGAGGGGACGCGCTGATGACGCCGATCCTGGTGCTGTCCGGGGTGAACCTGGGCCGGCTCGGCAAGCGGGAGCCGGCGGTCTACGGGCGCACGACGTACGCCCAGCTGGTCGCCGAGGTGGAGAAGACCGCGGCGGAGCTCGGCGTCGCCGTCGACTGCCGGCAGACCGACGACGAGGCGACGATGATCGGCTGGCTGCACGAGGCCGCCGACAGCGGCGCCGCGGTGGTCCTCAACCCCGGTGCGTGGACGCACTACTCGTACGCGCTGCGCGACGCGGCGGCGGCGCTTACCGGGCCGCTCCTGGAGGTACACCTGTCCCAGGTGGCGGCGCGTGAGTCGTTCCGGCACGTCAGCGTCATCGGACCCGTCGCGACCGGCACCATCACCGGCCTCGGCGTCGAGGGCTATCTGCTCGCGCTGCGCGCGCTAGCGGCCCGCCTGTCCAAGAACGTCTGAGCTGTATCTCTGGTTCGCTCCGTGCGGGCAGGGCGCTACGGCCCCGTACTCGCTTCGCTCCCACGGGACCTCCGCACCGTGTCCTCCTCCGCGAACGTGCGCTGCGGCGACCTCCGCTGCGGCCCAACCCCTTCGCTTCGCTCGGGGCCGGGCCTCCGCGGAGGCGCGCCTCCGCGGAGCACCGGAGCGCGCCGCCCGGACGGAGCGGACCAGTGACTCAGTAGACTCGTCCGCGACCTCGACGAAGCGGATCACACAGAGAGACTCGGCACTGTGGCAACCTCGAACGACCTGAAGAACGGCATGACGCTCGACATCGACGGTGTCCTGTGGAACGTCGTCGGCTTCCAGCACGTCAAGCCGGGCAAGGGCGGGGCGTTCGTCCGCACCACCCTGAAGAACGTGCTCACCGGCAAGGTGGTCGACCGCACCTTCAACGCGGGCGTCAAGGTGGAGGTGGCGACCGTCGACCGGCGGGAGATGACCTACCTCTACCGCGACGGCGCCGAGTTCGTCTTCATGGACAGCGAGTCCTACGACCAGATCCCGATCCCGCCGGACGTCGTGGGCACGGTCGCCGACTACATGCTGGAGAACACCGTCGCGACGGTGGCGCTGCACGACGGCGTCGCGCTGTACGTGGAGCTCCCGGCGAGCGTCGAGCTGACGATCTCGCACACCGACCCGGGCCTGCAGGGCGACCGCTCCACGGGTGGCACGAAGCCCGCGGAGCTGGAGACCGGCGCGACCATCCAGGTGCCGCTGTTCGTCACGACCGGCGAGAGGGTGAAGGTCGACACCCGCGACGGGCGTTACCTCGGCCGGGTGACCAGCTGAGCGCCAGGTCGAAGGCGCGCAAACGCGCGCTCGACATTCTCTACGAGGCGGACCTGCGGTCCGCCTCTCCGCTGGAGACGCTCGCGGCGCGGTCGGCCCAGTCCGACCCACCGGTCAGCGAGTACGCCAGTGACCTGGTCCGGGACGTGACCGAGCACCGGCGGCGGATCGACGGCCTCATCGCCGAGCATGCCGAGGGATGGACACTCGAGCGGATGCCGGCGGTGGACCGCAACATCCTGCGGATCGCGGTCCTGGAAATGGTCTGGCGGGACGACGTCCCCGACCGGGTGGCGATAGACGAGGCGGTGGAACTGGCGAAGTCGGTCTCGACCGACCGCTCACCGGCCTTCGTCAACGGCCTGCTCGCCAGCCTCCTCGACGGGAAACCGTCGGTCGGCTAGCTCTGGCTCCCCGGAAGCCGCGCGGACGGCTCTCCGCCGGTCCGGGGAGAGTTCTCTACCTGCTGGCCGGCTGGCTCGCCTCGCGAGTGGGCCGGCCGCGGTCCGCGGCTGCCCCGGTACGCCGCCTCGTGCGGCGTACCGGGTTGTGCCCCGGCGTCAGGCTGAGGGACGCCCTCAGGCGTCCGAGGAGGCTGCCTCCTGGCCGGCCTCGGGGGAGAGCACCCCCCACGACACGAGCTGCTCGGTGAGCTTGCTCGGTGAGGTGTCGTAGATCACCGCGAGGGAACGCAGGTCCTCGTAGCGGATCGACAGGACGCGACCGTTGTAGTCGCCGCGCTGGCTCTGGATGGTGGCCGCGTACCGGGCGAGCGGGCCGCCCTGCTCCTTGGGGACCTGCGAGAGCCGCTCGAGGTCAAGGACGATGCGCGGAGACTGCTCCAGCGGAGCGACGGTCGAGCCTTCGGGAAGAAGCTCGCCCACCGGCACGCCGTAGAACTCGGCGAGCTCGGACAGACGCTGAACGGTGACGGCGCGGTCCCCACGTTCGTAGGAGCCCACGACGACGGCCTTCCACCGACCGTGCGACTTCTCCTCCACGCCATGCAGCGAGAGCCCCTGCTGGGTGCGTATTGCCCGCAGCCGAGCACCGAGCGCCTTCGCATAGTCGGACATCGGAGTGCCCACTCCTGTCGTGGTCTGAGTCAGATGGAGCCGAGGCTCTTGCCGTCGGCGGTTACCGATAGTAGTGCCCAGGCGGTTGCGACCCGACATGAGGGGGGTCGTGTCGCCTCTTTCTTTGTACCACTTTCTGTAGCGCCACCGTCGCTCCTGGCGCTAGTCCCTCGGAGACTTCTGGTATCGGACACCGCTCGATCGGTGTCGGGCAACGGTAACGCGATGTGACCCGTGTTGAACGAGGTCCACGTCACTCTCACGTCCAATCGCCATACGGATGCTCTGGGTGACTGTTCAGCGGGGAAGGGTCATCGAGAGTGTGGATGGCGGCGCGTGAGCGTACCGCCGTCGCGTCCCGGTGTGCACGCCGCGCGACAGGACGGTGTGACATCCCGCGAGCACGCCGTGGGCTTCCTCGCGACGCCCGGTAGCGGCCGGGGTGACTGGTACCGTCGTTCGGACCGCTCCTTTAAGGACCGTCCCGTGAGGCGGGGAAGGAGGGCTGGGTGGCTGACGCTGCTCGCCGTAATGACGACCCCGTTGGTGATCTAGGTGTCGCCCTGGGGGACGCCGGTTCCCGGCCTCCCGACGCGGGCGGCACCACTGCCGCTCCGGGCGATCTCGGCCCCGGCGAGCAACGGGTGAGCCGGACGGTGCTCGCCGCCGCCGACATCGCCAGGATCGTCAGCCGGATGGCCCACCAGATCCTCGAGAAGACCTCCGGCGGCGCCGGCGTCGTGCTGCTCGGGATCCCCACCCGCGGCGTCCCGCTCGCCGCGAGGCTCGCGACCCGCATCCACGACGTCGAAGGCGTCGCGGTGCCGACCGGCTCACTCGACCCGACGATGTACCGCGACGACCTGCGGCTGCGGGCCGTCCGCCCGCTGCGGGTCACCGACATCCCGGACGGCGGCGTCGATGGCAGAGTGGTCGTCCTCGTCGACGACGTCCTCTACTCCGGGCGCACCGTGCGCGCCGCGCTGGACGCGCTGGCGGAGTACGGCCGCCCCCGCGCGGTCCAGCTGGCGGTGCTCGTCGACCGTGGCCACCGTGAGCTGCCCATCCGCGCCGACTACGTCGGCAAGAACATGCCAACCTCGCGGCGCGAGTCCGTGGCCGTCCGGCTCACCGAGACCGACGGCGCCGACGCCGTCCTGATCGTCTCCCCGGACGGTCCGGCATCGCCCGCCGCGGGAGGCGGCCGGTGAACCGCCACCTGCTGAGCACCGCGGACCTGGGCCGCGACGACGCGCTGCTGGTGCTCGACACCGCCGAGCAGATGGCGCGCCTGTCGGGCCGCGCCGTGAAGAAGCTGCCGACGCTGCGCGGGCGCACCGTCGTCAACCTGTTCTTCGAGGACTCCACCCGTACCCGCACGTCGTTCGAGCTCGCCGCCAAGCGGCTGTCCGCCGACGTCATCAACTTCTCGGCGAAGGGCTCCAGCGTCTCCAAGGGCGAGAGCCTCAAGGACACGGCGCTGACCCTGGAGGCGATGGGCGCCGACGCGGTCGTCTGCCGGCACCCGGCCAGCGGCGCCCCGCACCGGCTCGCGGGCTGGGTGCGCGGCAGCGTGCTCAACGCCGGCGACGGCACCCATGAGCACCCCACCCAGGCGCTGCTGGACGCGTTCACGATCCGCCGCCGGCTCGGCCGGCTCGACGGGCTCGCCGTGACGATCGTCGGCGACGTGCTGCACTCACGGGTCGCCCGGTCCAATGTCTGGCTGCTGCACACCCTCGGGGCGAAGGTGACGCTGGTCGCGCCGCCGACGCTGGTACCGCACGGGGTGTCCGCCTGGCCGGTGGACGTCTCCTACGACCTGGACGCCGTGCTGCCCGCCTCGGACGTCGTCATGATGTTGCGTGTGCAACAGGAGCGGATGTCGGCGGCCTTCTTCCCGACCGAGCGGGAGTACAGCCGCCGGTACGGCCTGGACGCGGACCGCGCGGCCACCCTTCCGGAGCACGCACTGGTCATGCACCCCGGACCGATGGTGCGCGGCATGGAGATCTCCTCGGAGGTGGCCGACTCCGCGCGGTCTACCGTCGTCGAGCAGGTGGCCAACGGGGTCAGCGTCCGCATGGCCTGCCTGTACCTGCTGCTGGGCGGGGCGGACGAGCGCGACGAGCGGGAGGTCACCAGATGACGTCAGACCGGGCATCTGGTTCGGCCGAGGCCTGGCTGCTGCGCGGGGCGCGGCCGCTGGGCGGCGACCGGGCCGACCTGCTGCTCGCCGGCGGCCGGATCGTTCAGACCGCGGCCGCGGGCACGCTGGACGCGACCGAGACCGGTGCCCAGGTGCTCGACGCCGACGGGCTGTACGCGCTGCCCGGCTTCGTCGACCTGCACACCCACCTGCGCGAGCCTGGCAGGGAGGACGCCGAGACGGTCGAGTCCGGCACCAGGTCCGCCGCGCTCGGCGGCTACACCACCGTCTTCGCGATGGCGAACACCCACCCGGTCGCCGACACCGCCGGCGTCGTCGAGCAGGTCTGGCGCCTGGGCAGGGACGCGGGCCACTGTGAGGTCCGCCCGGTCGGGGCGGTCACCGAGGGGCTCGCCGGGAAGCGGCTCGCGGAGCTCGGCGCGATGGCCACCAGCGCCGCCGCGGTGCGGGTCTTCTCCGACGACGGCCACTGCGTGTCCGACGCGCTGCTGATGCGCCGGGCGCTGGAGTACGTCAAGGCGTTCGACGGCGTCATCGCCCAGCACGCGGAGGAGCCGCGGCTCACCGAGGGCGCCCAGATGAACGAGGGCACCTGCTCGGCGCGCCTGGGCATGGCGGGCTGGCCGGCGGTCGCCGAGGAGGCGATCATCGCCCGTGACGCGCTGCTAGCCGGGCACGTCGGCTCCAGGCTGCACGTCTGCCACGTCTCCACCGCCGGGTCGGTGGAGATCATCCGATGGGCGAAGTCGAAGGGCTGGCGGGTCACCGCCGAGGTCACCCCACACCACCTGCTGCTCACCGACGAGCTCGCGGCGACCTACGACCCGGTGTACAAGGTCAACCCGCCACTGCGTACCGCCGAGGACGTCGAGGCGCTGCGCGCCGGGCTCGCCGACGGCACCATCGACGCCGTCGCCACCGACCACGCCCCGCACGCCCCGCAGGACAAGGAGACCGAGTGGTCGGCCGCCCGGCCGGGGATGCTGGGGCTGCAGACCGCGTTCTCGATCGTTCTCGACACGATGGTGACGACCGGGCTGCTCGACTGGGCTGGCGTCGCCGAGCGGATGGCGCTCGCGCCCGCCCGCATCGGTGGCCTGCCCGACGTGCCGGTTGACGCCAGGAGTTCGATGGACGTCGGCGCCGCCGCGACGCTGACCCTCGTCGACCCGGAGGCGCGCTGGGTTGTCGACCCCGCCGGGTTCGCCAGCCGCAGCCGGAACTCGCCCTACCGGGGGATGACGATGCCGGGACAGGTACACGCGACCTTCCTCGCCGGACGGCCGACGGTGCTCGACGGGAAGATCGTATGAGCCCGGTCGCCGGCCACGTCGTGGCCGCTGGCGCGGGGGCCGGCCTGATCGGCCTGCGCGTGCTGCTGGTCTTCGGCATCGTGCTGCTGCTGATCGCGGTGATCGGCTGGCTGCGCCAGACCTGGCGGCGCCGCGCCGCCCAGCAGGAGGAGGGCCTGCCGGAGCTGCTCGCCCCGCCGCAGGAGTCGGGCACGGTGCTCGCCGCGCCGTTGCGCGGCGCCTACCTGGGGACGACCGACGCCGGCCAGTGGCTCGAATGGTTCTCCGCCCGCGGGCTGTCCGGCAGGGACGGCGCCTACCTCACCGTCCACGACGCTGGCATACGGGTCGACCGCGGCGCGTCGGCGTTCTGGATCCCCCGGGAGGCCGTCCGCGGCGCCCGGCTGGAGCGCGCGCACGCCGGCAAGGTGGCCGCCCCGGGGCGGCTGCTGGTGATCGCCTGGTCGCTGGACGGCCGCGAGCTGGAGACCGGCTTCCGCGGCGAGGACCGGGCCCGCCAGCCAAAGGTGATGCGCTCGGTGCACGACCTGATCGGGCCCCCGGCGCGGGCCATGGACGGCGAGATCACCTCGCCGCGGCCGGTGGCGCGCTCGCTGCGCCAGCTGCGGCCGCGCCGCCACCAGCCCGCCGGCGCCGA
>NZ_KI912267.1:1154268-1175748 GCF_000235425.2 Pseudofrankia saprophytica | reverse complement strand
CCTACCCCGCGCCGACGACGCCGCCGCCGGACCCGTACGCGGCGGCGCCACCGAGGTCCGTACCCGTCCGCGCCGCCGGACCCGTCCAGGGCGGCGCCGGCCGGGCCCGCGGGCCCCTACGCCGCGACGGGCGGCTATCCCGGGCCGGTGCGACCCGTCGCGCCGGGCTCGCGTGATCCCCGGGCGTCGATCGACCCGTACGCGCCGTCCGACCCGTACGCCGCGTCCGACCCGTACGCGGCGGCGCCTGACCCGTACGCGGCCGAGGGGTGGCGGAGCGGCGAGACGCCCGAGAGCGAGGCCGACCCGTACGACGACGTGACCCGCCGCTGGCCGCGCCGCGAGCAGTGACGGGACGCCCGACGCGGGAACGGGTCCAGGGCTGGACATGCGGGGTACCGGAACGCCGGGCCCCGGCGCCTCGCGGTGCCGGGATCCGGGCGGCAGGGCCTCCGTGACGAGGACATGAGCGCCGACGGGCGTGGGACGTGCGCAGGGGCCCTCGATGTGGCCCCGACCGAGCAGGGAACGAGGCACAGGTGGGAGCAGGGGAACAGGCCAGGCCCGAACCAGCGGTCGGGCAGCCGGCGGTGCTGGTCCTGGAGGACGGCCGGGCGTTCGCGGGCGAGGCGTACGGCGCCGTCGGCGAGACGTTCGGCGAGGCGGTGTTCTCCACCGGCATGACCGGCTACCAGGAGACGCTGACCGACCCGTCGTACTTCGGCCAGGTCGTGGTGATGACCGCGCCGCACATCGGCAACACCGGGGTGAACGACCGCGACTACGAGTCGTCGGGAATCCAGGTCGCCGGCTACGTCGTACGCGACCCGAGCCGGCTGTCGTCGAACTGGCGGGCGGAGCGCGGCCTGGCCGCCGAGCTCGCCCAGGCGGGCATCGTGGGCATCAGCGGCGTGGACACCCGCGCGCTCACCCGCCACCTGCGCGAGCGTGGCGCGATGCGCTGCGGCATCTCCAGCCTGTCCGCCGACCCGGCCGTGCTGCTGGACAAGGTGCTGGCGAGCCCCGAGATGGTCGGTGCCGACCTCGCCCCCGAGGTGAGCACCCGCGAGCCGTACGTCGTCGCCCCGGCCGGCGGGGAGCGCCGCTTTCGGGTCGCGGCCCTGGACCTGGGGATCAAGCGCAACACACCGTTGTCGATGGCCGCCCGCGGCTGCGAGGTACACGTCCTGCCGGCGAAGGCGACCGCCGACGACCTGCTGGCCGTCGAGCCGGACGGGGTGTTCTTCTCCAACGGCCCCGGCGACCCCGCGACCGCCGACTACGCGGTCGAGGCGGCGAGCGGCGTGCTGCGCGCCGGCGTGCCGCTGTTCGGGATCTGCTTCGGAAACCAGGTGCTCGGCCGGGCGCTCGGCTTCGGCACCTACAAGCTCGCCTACGGCCACCGTGGCATCAACCAGCCGGTCAAGGATCTCGCGACCGGCCAGATCGCGGTGACCTGCCACAACCACGGCTTCGCGGTCGCCGCGCCCACCGACGGGACGCACGTCGACACCCCGTTCGGCCGGGTCGCCGTCAGCCACGTAGCCCTCAACGACGATGTCGTCGAGGGCATCGCCTGCCTGGACGTGCCGGCGTTCAGCGTCCAGTACCACCCGGAGGCGGCGGCGGGCCCACACGACGCCCAGGGCCTGTTCGACCGGTTCTGCGAGCTCATGGCGGCCACGACCCGCGGCCAGAAGGGGGGTAAGTGATGCCCAGGCGGACCGACCTGCGCAGCGTCCTGGTGATCGGCTCGGGGCCGATCGTGATCGGCCAGGCCTGCGAGTTCGACTACTCGGGGACGCAGGCCTGCCGGGTGCTGCGCGCCGAGGGCCTGCGGGTGGTGCTCGTCAACAGCAACCCCGCCACGATCATGACGGACCCGGAGCTGGCCGACGCGACCTACGTCGAGCCGATCACCCCCGAGATCGTCGCCAAGATCATCGAGAAGGAGCGCCCCGACGCGCTGCTGGCCACCATGGGTGGCCAGACGGCGCTGAACACGGCCGTCGCGCTGTACGACGCCGGCGTGCTGGAGCGGTTCGGCGTCCAGCTCATCGGTGCGAACATAGACGCCATCCGCCGCGGCGAGGACCGCCAGCTGTTCAAGGAGATCGTCGCCCAGATCGGCGGCGAGACCGCGCGCAGCGCGATCTGCGTCACCGTCGAGGAGTGCCTCGCCGCCGCGGTCGAGTTCGGTTACCCGGTGGTCGTGCGGCCGAGCTTCACCCTCGGCGGCGCGGGCAGCGGCTTCGCGCACGACGCCGACGAGCTCGCCAGGATGGCCGCCGACGGCCTGGCCGCCTCCCCGGCGACCCAGGTGCTCCTCGAGGAGTCGGTGCTCGGCTGGAAGGAGTTCGAGCTCGAGCTGATGCGCGACCGCGCCGACAACGTGGTCGTCGTCTGCTCGATCGAGAACGTCGACCCGGTGGGCGTGCACACCGGCGACTCCATCACCGTCGCCCCGGCTATGACGCTCACCGACCGCGAGTACCAGCGGATGCGCGACCTCTCGATCGCGGTGATGCGCGCGGTCGGCGTCGACGCCGGCGGCTGCAACATCCAGTTCGCCGTCGACCCGCGCACCGGGCGGATCGTCATCATCGAGATGAACCCACGGGTGTCGCGCTCGTCCGCGCTCGCCTCGAAGGCCACCGGCTTCCCGATCGCGAAGATCTCCGCGAAGCTGGCGCTCGGCTACACCCTCGACGAGATCCCGAACGACATCACCCGCACCACCCCGGCCGCCTTCGAGCCGACGCTGGACTACGTCGTCGTCAAGGTGCCGCGGTTCGCGTTCGAGAAGTTCCCCGGCGCCGACGAGACGCTCACGACCCACATGAAGTCCGTCGGCGAGGCGATGGGCGTCGGGCGCAGCTACGCGGAGGCGCTGCAGAAGGCGCTGCGCTCCCTGGAGCGCCCGGCAGCGGTGTTCTCGTTCACCCCGCCCGACGCAACGGCGGCCGAGCTGCTGGCGACGGCGCGCGTCCCGCGCGACGGCCGGCTGAAGGTCATGCAGCAGGCGCTGCTCGCCGGCGCCGACCCGGTCGAGCTCGCCGCCGCCACCGGCATGGACCCGTGGTTCGTCGACCAGCTCGTCTTCGTCAACGAGGTCGCCGCGGCCACCGCCGCGGCCGGTCGCGGTGACGTCGCCGCCGTCCGGCGGGCCAAGCGGGCCGGCTTCTCCGACGCGCAGCTCGCCGAGATCTTCGGGACGTCCGAGGACGAGGTCCGCGCGTTCCGGCACGCCCACGGGATCCGGCCGGTCTACAAGACGGTCGACACCTGTGCCGCCGAGTTCGCCTCGGCCACGCCGTACCACTACTCGGCCTACGACGAGGAGACCGAGGTCGCGCCGGGGGAGAAGACCCGGGTGATCGTGCTCGGCAGCGGGCCGAACCGGATCGGCCAGGGCATCGAGTTCGACTACGCCTGCTGCCACGCGGTCATGGCGCTCTCGGACGCCGGCTACGAGACAATCATGGTCAACTGCAACCCGGAGACGGTCTCCACCGACTACGACACCGCCGACCGGCTCTACGTCGAGCCGCTCACCGTCGAGGACGTCCTGGAGGTCGTGCACGCCGAGCAGCAGGCCGGGCCGCTCGCCGGCGTGATCGTCCAGCTCGGGGGCCAGACGCCGCTGGGCATCGCGGCCCGCCTCGCCGCCGCCGGCGTGCCCATCGTCGGCACCTCCCCGGCGGCCATCCACCTCGCCGAGGACCGCGGGCGGTTCGGCGAGGTGCTCGCCGCCGCCGGCCTGCCCTCGCCGCCGCACGGGGTCGCGACCTCCTACGACGAGGCGCACGCGGTGGCGGAGCGGATCGGCTACCCGGTGCTCGTCCGGCCGAGCTACGTGCTCGGCGGGCGCGGCATGGAGATCGTCTACGACGACGAGATGCTGCGCGACTACATCGACCGGGCGACCCAGATCTCGCCCGAGCACCCGGTGCTCGTCGACCGGTTCCTCGACGACGCGGTCGAGATCGACGTGGACGCGCTCTACGACGGCGAGGAGCTCTACCTCGCGGGTGTCATGGAGCACATCGAGGAGGCCGGCGTGCACTCCGGCGACTCGGCCTGCGCCCTGCCGCCGATCACGCTGGGCCGCTCCGAGCTCGACCGGATCCGGGACAGCACGCTGGCGATCGCCCAGGGCGTGGGCGTGCGCGGCCTGCTCAACGTGCAGTACGCCCTGCAGTCCGACGTCCTGTACGTGCTGGAGGCCAACCCGCGGGCCTCGCGGACGGTCCCGTTCGTCTCCAAGGCGACGGCGGTGCCGCTGGCGAAGGCGGCGAGCCGGGTGATGCTCGGCGCGACCGTCTCCCAGCTACGCGCCGAGGGGCTGCTGCCGGCCGACGGCGACGGCGCGACGCTGCCGCTGGACTCGCACATCGCCGTCAAGGAGGCGGTGCTGCCCTTCGGCCGGTTCCGCGACTCGGGTGGCCATGGGGTGGACACCGTGCTCGGGCCGGAGATGAAGTCCACCGGCGAGGTGATGGGCATCGACGCCGGCTTCGGGACGGCGTACGCGAAGTCGCAGGCGGCGGCCTACGCCTCGCTGCCGACCTCGGGGCGGGTGTTCGTGTCCGTCGCCAACCGGGACAAGCGGGCGATGATCTTCCCGATCAAGCGGCTCGCCGACCTGGGCTTCACCGTCTACGCCACCGAGGGCACCGCGGGGGTGCTGCGGCGCAACGGGGTGAAGGCGATCGTGCTCGGCAAGCACCGGGCGCCGGCGGACGGCCTCGTCGACTGCGTCGACATGATCAACGCGCGGCAGCTCGACCTGGTGATCAACACTCCCTGGGGCGTCGGGCCGCGCCTGGACGGCTACGAGATCCGGACCGCGTGCGTGACGGCCGGCGTCCCGTGCATCACGACGATCCAGGCCGCGGCGGCCTGCGTGCAGGGCATCGAGGCGCTGATGCACGGCGAGCTGGACGTGCGGCCGCTGCAGTCCTACCACGAGGAGCTGCGCAAGACCTGGGGCGCTCCCGTTGCCGGACGCTCCGCGCCCGCAACCGGGCAGCGCCTGGTCGGGCGCTGAGCGCCCTCCCTGCGTGGTTCCGGGTGAAGGCGTATGACGGGGGCCGGTCTGGTCCCGGGCCGAGGACGTGGCCGGGTTGGCGCTGCGCCGATGCGCCGTCACCTCCGGTGGCTGGGTAGCGCGGACGGCTGACCAAGGCGGCGGACGTCCCGGGAGACCAAGGCCGCGGACGCCCTGGGAGACCGAGGCGGCGGACGCCCCGGGATGAGAGGGGAGCGGGTATGAGTGGGGTGGCGGGCGGGGCGGTCGAGGCGTCGGTGAGGGCGCCGGTGGCGGTCGCGCTGGATGCGCCGGACGCGGCGACCGCGCTGCGGTGGGCGCGCGCCGTCGCGCCGCACGTGGCGCTCCTCAAGGTCGGGCTGGAGCTGTTCTACCGGGAGGGGCCGGCCGTCGTCGGGGCACTGCGCGCCGAGGGGCTGCTGGCCGGCGCCGCGGGGCCGGGCGACGAGGGGCCGGACGACGCGGCGGAGGGGCCGGGGCTCTTCCTCGACCTGAAGCTGCATGACATCCCGGCGACGGTCGCGGGCGGGCTGCGCTCGGTCGCGGCCCTGCGGCCCCGGTTCGTCACCGTGCACGCCGCCGGCGGGGCGGCGATGGTCCGGGCGGCCGTCGAGGCGGCGGGGGAGGCCGCGTCGGCGGCCGGGGTGGAGCCGCTCACGGTCGTCGGGGTGACCGTGCTGACGTCACTCAGCGAAACCGATCTCGCCGACATCGGGCTCGCCGGACCCGCCCTGGATGCGGCCCGTCGGCTCGCGGTACTCGCCGTCGAGGCGGGTGCGGGCGCGCTGGTCTGCAGCCCGTGGGAGGCCGATCGGCTCCGCCAAGAGGTCGGAAATAATGTGACTCTCATCACTCCGGGGGTCCGTCCCAGGGGTGGGGACCGGGCCGATCAGGCGCGGGTCGCGACCCCGGAAGAGGCTCTCGCGGCGGGCGCCGACTACGTGGTGATGGGGCGTCCGGTGACCGGCGCGGCCGATCCCGGAGCCGTGGCGGCGGAGCTCGCGGCGACCCTTCGTCGGCCCTCGCGGGGCGCTGACCTGCGGTAACGCGATTCCGGGCCGATCGGGTCGGTCACATGCCGCATAGGCATGGTGACGATGCCCGCGGCCGGTCGGCGGGCCGGGTGGTACTTGTGCGCCAGTGGTCTCGCCGTCTCGTCACCGGTCGTTTCGGGTCGGTAAACCTTCTTTGAGCGGAAGCGACCCCGCTAGACCGGCGCGACAGTACTCGCTAGGTTGCGCGTCGCGATCACCCCATTTGAGGAGGCGTAACCGTGCCCCTGCCGCCCCTGACGCCCGAGCAGCGGGCAGCCGCCCTGGAGAAGGCTGCGCTGGCGCGAAAGCAGCGTGCCGATCTCAAGGAGCGACTCAAGAAGGCGGAGACGACCTTGGCCGCGGTGCTGGAACAGGCCGAGGAAGACGAGGTCGTCGGCAAGATGAAGGTTTCGGCGGTGCTGGAATCGCTTCCGGGTGTGGGCCGTGTTCGGGCCCAGCGGATCCGGGAACGACTCGGCATCAGCCCGACCCGCCGGCTGCGTGGCCTTGGTGCCAAGCAGCGGGCCGCGCTCCTAGAGGAGTTCGGCGCGGCGTCCTGACCGGCGGCGCCGGCGCGTCCCCCCACATGGCGCCTTTGGCGCGATGTGGGGACCCCAGGGACTCGCTGGCGGCGTTCGGCGGACACCGTCGGTGGGTCGTGCGCCCCGGCCGGGTCCACGGCCGGGGAGCCGGTGACCACGCCGGGACGGCGGGGCGGTATGCCTTCGCCATGCCTGGTGAGGACAGGCTGAGACCGGCCGGAGACGGGCATCCCGAAAGACCGGGAGGCACGTCTGCGGCCGGTCTCGGCGTCCCCGGCCCCGTGTTCACGGCGACCCGCCCGGATCAGGACCCGTCCCGGGCACCCTAAGGTGGGCGGATGGGTCTCACGGTGCTCTCCGGGCCGTCCGGAGTCGGGAAGGGGACGGTCGTCGCCGCCGTCCGCCGGCTTTTCCCGGACGTCTGGGTGTCGGTCAGCGCGACCACCCGGGCGCCGCGGCCAGGTGAGACCGACGGCGTCGAGTACCACTTCGTCGACGACGACCAGTTCGACCGGATGGTCAAGGACGGCGAGTTCGTCGAGCACGCCACCTTCGCGGACAACCGCTACGGCACCCCACGCGGGCCGCTGGAACGGCGGCTCGCCGAGGGGCTGCCCGCCCTGCTGGAGATCGAGCTGCAGGGCGCCCGCCAGGTCCGCGAGGCGATGCGGTCCGCCAGGTTCGTGTTCCTCACCCCGCCGAGCTGGGACGAGCTCGTTCGCCGGCTCACCGGCCGGGGCACCGAGCGGCCCGAGGTGATCGAGCGCCGGTTGGCGCGTGCCCGGGTCGAGCTCGCCGCCGAGCCGGAGTTCGACGCGGTCGTCGTGAACGACGACGTCGAGGCCGCGGCGGCCCGGTTGGTATCGTTGATGACTACTGAGTGATCTCCGGGCACCACCCCGGGCTCCTCGGCCATACGACTGCTCGGCGACACGACTACTCGGCCACACGGCGTGACCCCCTGGTCGCCCTCCGGAAGGCAGAATTCCGGGCGTCCCGAGAAGTCGCGCGGCCGAGGATCCGGATTTCCGGACCCCGACGACGGGCCCGCTCGGCCGCCGTCCTCGAACCACCAGACCACCAACCTGCGTGCGCACCTAGCCACCGGAAGGACCACCTTGTCCGGTACACCTGCCCAGCCCGAGGGCATCACGAACCCGCCGATCGACGAGCTGCTCGAGGCGACCGACTCGAAGTACAGCCTCGTGATCTACGCGGCCAAGCGTGCCCGCCAGATCAACGCCTACTACTCGCAGCTGGGCGAGGCGCTGCTGGAGCACGTCGGCCCGCTGGTCGAGACCAGTGCCCAGGAGAAGCCGCTGTCGATCGCGCTGCGCGAGATCAACGCCGGCCTGCTCACCCACGAGACGACTCCCGAGCCGCTTCCGCCTGCCTCCTGACCGTGAGCGCGCACCCGGAGGCGCCGGAAAGCCCGCGCCCGGCGCCCGGCGGGCGCCCGCGGGTCGTCCTCGGTGTCTCCGGCGGGATCGCCGCCTACAAGGCGCTGGAGGTGCTGCGCCGGCTCACCGAGTCCGGCCACGACGTCCGGGTGGTGCCCACGCCGTCCGCTCTGCGGTTCGTCGGTGAGGTGACCTGGGCGGCCCTGTCGGGCAACCCGGTGCGCACCGACGTGTGGGCCGACCCGGACGAGGTCGCGCACGTGCGGATCGGCCGGGAGGCGGACCTCGTGCTCGTCGCCCCGGCCACCGCCGACCTGATGAGCCGGGCCGTCGCCGGCCGCGCCGACGACCTGCTGACCGCGACCCTGCTCACGGCGCGCTGCCCGGTGGTCTACGCCCCGGCGATGCACACAGAGATGTGGGAGCACCCGGCCACCCGGGCCAACGTCGCCACGTTGCGCGAACGGGGTGCCGTCGTCATCGACCCGGCCGTCGGCCGGCTCACCGGCCCCGACTCCGGCCCCGGGCGGCTGCCCGAGCCCGCCGAGATCGCGGCGCTTGCCCGCGCGGTGCTCGCGCTCGGCCCGGCCGCCGCGCGGCCCGACCTCGCCGGCCGTCACGTCGTCGTCAGCGCCGGCGGCACCCGGGAGCATCTCGACCCGGTGCGCTTCCTCGGCAACTCCTCCAGCGGCCGCCAGGGCTACGCGCTGGCACGCGCCGCCCTGGCCAGGGGCGCGCGCGTGACCGTCGTCGCGGCCAACGTCGCGCTGCCGGACCCGGCCGGCGCGACCGTCGTGCGGGTCACGTCCGCCCTCGACCTGCGGGACGCGGTGCACGCCGCCGCGGCGAGCGCCGACGTCGTCGTGATGGCCGCCGCCGTCGCGGACTTCCGCCCGGCCAAGCCCCAGGACTACAAGATCAAGAAAGAGGGCGGCGTCCCGGCGCCGGTCGAGCTGGAGCCCAATCCGGACGTGCTCGCCGAGCTGGTCGCCACCCGCGAGACACGCCCGCCGGGCCAGCTGCTGGTCGGATTCGCCGCCGAGACCGGTGGCCCGGACGGGTCCGTGCTCGACCTCGGCCGGGCGAAGCTCGCCCGCAAGCGGGCCGACCTGCTGGTCGTCAACGAGGTCGGCGCCGGGCTCGGTTTCGAGGTCGACCACAACGGGGCCGTCGTCCTGGGCCTCGACGGCTCGGCGACGACCATCGAACGCACCACCAAGGACCTGCTGGCCCACCGCGTCCTCGACCTGGTCGCCGGTCGCCTCACCTAGGTGCCCGGCCGCGCCGAGATGTTGCGGCGGCGTGCCACCCGTTGGTCACGCCGGCAACGCCCGAGTGACAGACGACGAGGCGCTGTGGGTACCCCACTCGCCTCATCGGTAAACTTCGTCAGAATCTGCCGGATCTTTCAGGGGGTACCACCAAGTGGCGACGCGCCTGTTCACGTCCGAGTCCGTCACCGAGGGACACCCGGACAAGATCGCTGACCAGATCAGTGACGCGATCCTGGACGCGATGCTCAAGGACGACCCGCGCAGCCGGGTCGCCGTCGAGACGCTCATCACCACCGGCCAGGTGCACGTAGCCGGCGAGGTGACCACCAAGACCTACGTCGACATCGCCTCGGTCGTCCGGGAGAAGATCCTGGACATCGGCTACGACTCGTCCAAGAAGGGCTTCGACGGCCACTCCTGCGGCGTCAGCGTGTCGATCGGCTCACAGTCGCCCGACATCGCCCAGGGCGTCGACACGGCGCACGAGACCCGTGTCGGCGGCGCCACCGAGGACGAGCTGGACAAGCAGGGCGCCGGCGACCAGGGCCTGATGTTCGGCTTCGCCGTCGACGAGACCCCAGAGCTGATGCCGCTGCCGATCGCGCTCGCGCACCGGCTGGCGCGCCGCCTGTCCGCGGTCCGCAAGGACGGCCAGGTCGGTTACCTGCGCCCGGACGGCAAGACCCAGGTCACCATCGAGTACGTCGACGGCAAGCCGGTCCGGCTCGACACCGTCGTCGTCTCGACGCAGCACGCGGCCGACATCGACCTCGACACGCTGCTCGCGCCCGACATCAAGGAGTACGTCGTCGACCCCGAGCTGGCGACGCTCGGCATCTCGACCGAGGGCGTCCGGCTGCTGGTGAACCCGACCGGCCGCTTCGAGATCGGCGGCCCGATGGGCGACGCCGGCCTGACCGGTCGCAAGATCATCGTTGACACCTACGGCGGCTACGCCCGCCACGGCGGCGGCGCGTTCTCCGGCAAGGACCCGTCCAAGGTCGACCGGTCCGCCGCCTACGCCATGCGCTGGGTCGCGAAGAACGTCGTCGCCGCGGGGCTGGCGACCAAGTGCGAGGTCCAGGTCGCCTACGCGATCGGCAAGGCGCACCCGGTCGGCCTGTTCGTCGAGACCTTCGGCACCGCCACGGTCCCCGAGGAGCAGATCTCCGACGCCATCAACCAGGTCTTCGACCTGCGCCCGGCCGCGATCATCCGCGACCTCGACCTGCTCCGCCCGATCTACGCCCCGACCGCCGCCTATGGCCACTTCGGCCGGCCGGAGCTGGACTTCACCTGGGAGTCCACCAGCCGCGCGGAGGCCCTGGCCCGGGCCGTCAAGGGCTAGGCATCCCGTAGCCCGTGGCCGGGCTCCGTTCGGCCACGGGAACACCTCTGGCTCGCCAGGTGTCTGCCCGGTCCCGGTTCTCGGGGCCGGGCAGACGTGTCTGATGGCGTATCCGCCCTGGTCACGGCGCGCTGGACGGCTCAGGAGCGCCGTGCGCCCGCCGCCGGACCTGTCGGAGCCTGCTGGTACGAATGCGGTCATGGACCTGCTCCCCGGGCTCGGCGCGCAGGAGGCCGCGCGTCCGGAGGAGCCGGCGAGCGCGGCGGCCCGGCCGGCGGTGGCGAAGCGGCGGCCGGCCAACCGGGACGCCGCCACGGCGGCCGAGCTGCCGGTCGCGCGGGTCGCCGCGATGGTGCCGTTCGCGCACCTGGACCGGCCGTTCGACTATCTGGTGCCCGCGTCGATGGCCGCGGACGCGGTGCCCGGGGCACGGGTGCGGGTCCGGTTCGCCGGGCGGCTCGTCGACGGCTTCGTCCTGGAGCGGGTGGACCAGTCCGAGCACGCCGGCCGGCTGGCCCCGCTGGCGAAGGCGATCTCGCCGGAGCCGGTGCTGTCGCGGCCGGTGGCCCGGCTGGCTCGCGCTGTCGCCGACCGGTACGCGGGCACCCTCGCCGACGTACTGCGCCTCGCGATCCCGCCCCGCCATGCCACGGCGGAGAAGGCGGAGAAGGCGGAGAAGACCGAGCAGGAGGCACGTCCGGGAGACCCGGCCCCGCCCGCGGATCCGGGCGAGTGGCGGCGCTACCCGGCCGGCCCGAGCCTGCTCGCGGCGCTCGCGGCGGGGCGCTCGCCGCGGGCGGTGTGGTGGGCGCCGCCGGGCCCGGGCTGGCCCGCCATGGTCGCGGCGGCGGTGCGGGCGACGCTGTCCGGCGGCCGGGGCGCGCTGGTGGTCGTCCCCGACCACCGGGACGTCGACCGGGTCGCCGACGCGCTCAGCGCCGACCTGGGGCCCGCCGCCGAGCTGGTGGTGAGCCTGCGGGCCGACCTGGGGCCGGCCGAGCGGTACCGCCGCTTCCTGGCCGCGCGCCGGGGCCGCGCCCGGGTGGTCGTCGGTACCCGCGCGGCCGTGTTCGCGCCCGTCGAGAGCCTGGGCCTCGTGGTCGTCTGGGACGACGGCGACGACCTGCACGCGGAGCCGCGCGCGCCCTACCCGCACACCCGCGACGTCGCGGTGCTGCGCTCCCGGCTCGAGGAGTCCGCGCTGCTCGTCGGCGGTCACGCCCCCTCCACCGACGCCGAGGCGCTGACCAGGTCCGGCTGGGCGCACCCGCTGGTGCTGCCCCGCCGCGAGGCCAGGCAGCTCGCGCCGCTGGTCTGGCCGACCGGGTCGGACTGGGAGGCCGCCCGCGACGAGGCCGCCCGGTCCGCGCGGCTGCCGTCGCTGGCGGTCCGGGCGGCCCGGGAGGCGCTGGCGGCCGATCGCCCCGTGCTCGTGCAGGTGCCCCGGCGCGGCTACCAGCCGTCGCTGGCCTGCGCCTCCTGCCGCCGCCCGGCCAGGTGCCCGCACTGCCACGGGCCGCTCGGCCGGCCCGGCGGTGGGCGCGCGCCCGCCTGCCGGTGGTGCGGCCGGCCAGCGGCCGACTGGGCCTGTCCCGGCTGCGCGGACCCGGGACTGCGGGTGTCCGTCACCGGGGACCGGCGGACCGCCGAGGAGCTCGGCCGGGCCTTCCCGGGCGTCACGCTGCGCACCTCCGGGCGCGACGAGGTGCTCGCCACCGTCCCCGCCGGCCCCGCGCTGGTGGTCGCGACCCCCGGCGCCGAGCCCGTGGCCGACGGCGGCTACGGGGCGGTGCTCCTGCTCGACGGCTGGGCGCTGCTCGGCCGCCCCGACCTGCGCACCGGCGAGGAGACCTTGCGCCGCTGGGCGAACGCGGCGGCGCTGGCCGTGGCGGGCCCGGCCGGCGGCCGGGTCGTGGTGGTCGCGGACGAGGGCCTCGGCCCCGTGCAGGCGCTGGTGCGCTGGGACCCGGCCGGCTTCGTGGCCCGCGAGGCCGACGACCGGGCGGAGCTCGGCTTCCCCCCGGCGACCAGGATCGCCGCCGTCGAGGGCACCACGCCGATCCTGCGCGCCTTCCTGGAGGCCGCCACTCTCCCGGCGGCCGCCGACGTCCTGGGCCCGGTGCCGCTGCCCGCGCCGGCACGGCGGTCGGCATCCGCCGCGCCGCCGGCCGCCGCCGCTCCCGCCGGCCCTGGCGCGGGCGGCGTATCAGCGGTGCCCGGCGCGGATGGAGCGGACGGCCCGCGGGAACGACTGCTGGTGCGGGTGCCGCGCAAGCAGGGCGGTGAGCTGGCCGAGGCCCTGCGCGCGGCCCGCGGGGTGCTGGACGCCCGCCGGGCCGCCGCTGGCCTGCGCGTCCAGCTCGACCCGATCTCCCTCGGCTGACGGCCGGTGGTGGCGGCCGCGGCCTGGCGATCATGCCGTGCGCGGGACGGGAACCGCCACGCCCGGGCCCGTAGCATGGAGCCATCCCCGCGCTGAAGGAGCTGGACCTGTGGCTGTTCGTGAGATCCGTCTGTTCGGGGACCCGGTGCTGCGGACGAAGGCGGCCGAGGTGACGACCTTCGACAAGGAGCTGCGCCGGCTGATCGATGACCTGGCCGACACGATGTGGGAGGCCAGCGGCGCCGGGCTCGCCGCGCCCCAGCTGGGCGTGTCGCTGCGGGTCTTCACGTACTTCAACGACGACGACGAGATCGACCACCTCGTCAACCCGGTGCTCGGCCCGTTCTCCGAGCAGCTGCAGGACGGGGAGGAAGGCTGCCTGTCGCTGCCCGGGCTGGCGTTCGAGCTGCCCCGGCCGGAACGGGTGCTGGCCGTCGGCCA
Organism: Pseudofrankia saprophytica; assembly: GCF_000235425.2. Taxonomy (NCBI): domain Bacteria; kingdom Bacillati; phylum Actinomycetota; class Actinomycetes; order Frankiales; family Frankiaceae; genus Pseudofrankia; species Pseudofrankia saprophytica. The sequence continues at coordinate 1,162,276 of NZ_KI912267.1, read as the reverse complement.
GAACATGTACGGCGACCCGGTGACGGTGGAGGGCGGCGGCATCGTGTCCCGCTGCCTGCAGCACGAGACCGACCATCTTGACGGCGTCCTGTTCATCGACCGCCTCGATCGCGAGACCAAGAAGGCGGCGATGAAGGCGATCCGCGAGGCCGAGTGGGCGAACGAGCCGTCGCCGGTCGTCAGGGCATCCCCGCACCCGCTGTTCGGCCGCGCGACCTGAGACGCCGGCCGGGCGACCCGGCCGGCGGGCGCGGTGGGCGCGGCGGCTGGTGGGCGGCGGACGCCGCTAGGTTAGTTTTCGATTTTCACGTCAACGTGGACGGCCAGGTACCGGCGCGAGCCGACGGGCCTGGCGGATCGGTGCGGCCCCTATGCGTCTCGTCTTCGCCGGCACACCGGCGGTGGCCATCCCCAGCCTGCGCCGGCTGGTCGACAGTCCACGCCACCAGGTCGTCGCCGTCGTGACGAGGCCGGACCGGCCGGCCGGCCGGGGCCGCAAGGTCGCCCGGTCGCCGGTCGCCGAGCTCGCCCACGAGGCAGGCATCCCCGTGCTCGCCCCGGAGCGGCCGCGTGACCCGGAGTTCCTCGAGCGGCTCGCCGCGATCGCCCCGGACTGTGCCCCGGTCGTCGCCTACGGCGCGCTGCTGCCCAAGGCGGCCCTCGACATCCCCCGGCACGGCTGGGTGAACCTGCACTTCTCCCTGCTGCCGGCCTACCGGGGCGCCGCGCCCGTGCAGCGCGCCGTCCTCGCCGGCGAGGACGTCACCGGCGCGAGCGTCTTCCAGATCGAGGAGGGCCTCGACTCCGGCCCGGTCTTCGGCACGCTCACCGAGCGGGTCCGCCCCCGGGACACCTCCGGTGACCTGCTCGACCGGCTCGCCGTCGCCGGGGCGGCGCTGCTGGCCGCGGCGATGGACGGCATCGAGGACGGGGCGCTCCAGGCGCGCCCGCAGCCGGCCGACGGTGTGTCGGTCGCCCCGAAGCTCACCGTCGACGAGGTCCGCGTCGACTGGAAGCTGCCGGACTACGCCGTCGACCGGCTCGTCCGCGCCGCCACCCCCGCTCCCGGCGCCTGGACCACCTTCCGCGACCATCGGGTCAAGCTCGGCCCGGTCCGCCCGGCCACCACCGCCGGCAGCGGCGGCGGCCAGGACCTCGGGCTCGGGCGGGCGCTCGCGCCCGGCGAGATCGCCGTCGTCGGGAAGGACACGGTCGCCGCCGGCACCGGGACGGGCCCGGTCGTGCTCGGCGAGGTCCGCCCCGAGGGCAAGAACGCGATGCCCGCCGCGGCCTGGGCGCGCGGTGTCCGCCTCGACGACGGCGAGGCCCTCCAGTGAGCACCCCACCCCGCCGCGGTGGCGGGCATGGCGGTGACCGGCCCGGCTCCTCCGGACGTCCTGGCGGCAGCCAGGGGCCCCGGGTGGACGACGCGAGGATGGTCGCCTGGGAGGTGCTGCGGGCGGTCGACGAGCGCGGTGCCTACGCGAACCTGCTGCTGCCCTCGCTGCTCACCCAGCGCCGGCTGTCGGGCCGCGACCGCGGGTTCGCCACCGAGCTGACCTACGGATCGCTGCGCGCCCAGGGCCTGCTCGACGGCCTGCTGGACACGGTGACGAGCCGGCCGGTCGCGACCGTCGACGCGGGCGTACGCGACGCGCTGCGCCTGGGCACCTACCAGCTGCTGCGCACCCGCGTGCCGGCCCGCGCCGCCGTCGGTACCACCGTCGACCTGGTGCGGGCGACCAGCGGCGAGCGGCCGGTCCGGTTCGCCAACGCCGTGCTGCGCCGGGTCGCCGACCGGGTGGCCGAGAGCGGCGGGGATGTCGCCGCGCTGCTGTCCGCGCCGCCGTTCGAGCGCGACCCGTTCGGCCACCTCGCGGTCGTCACGGCCCACCCGCGCTGGATCGTCGAGACCTTCGCCGACGCGCTCGGCGGCGACCTCGACGAGACCAGGGCCGCGCTCGTCGCCGACGACGCCCGCCCGTCGGTGCACCTGGTCGCCGAGCCCGACCGGATGAGCCGCGAGGAGCTGCTCGCCGAGGCCGCGGCGGCCGGGCTTTCCGCCGAGCCCGGCCGGTACTCGCCGTTCGCCGTCGTCCTCGGCGGCGGCGACCCGGGGGCGCTGCCGTCGCTGCAGGCCGGCCGGGCCGGCGTCCAGGACGAGGGCAGCCAGCTGACGGCGCTCGCCCTGGCCCGCACTCCGACGCTGGGCGACGACTGCGGCGTCACGGTCGACCTGTGCGCGGGGCCTGGCGGCAAGGCGGTGCTGCTCGCCGCGCTGCTGACCTCCGGCGGGGCTGGCGAGAGCCTCGGCCTGCCGGAGCCGGTGCTGCTGGCCTGCGAGCCGCGGGCCGGCCGGGCCGGGCTGGTCGCCGGATCGCTCGACGGGCGGCCGGGGGCGTTCGTGGTCCGCGCGGACGGCCGGTTCCCGCCGCTGCCGACGGGCCGGGTCGACCGGGTGCTGATCGACGCGCCGTGCACCGGCCTCGGCGCGCTGCGCCGCCGGCCGGAGGCCCGCTGGCGCAAGCTCGCAGCCGACGCCTCGGGGCTGTCCCGGCTGCAACGCCAGCTGCTGGTCAGTGGGCTCGACCTCGTCCGCCCGGGTGGCGTCGTCGCGTACGCCACCTGCTCGCCGCATCCGGCCGAGACGACCGAGGTCGTGCATGCCGTCGTCGAGCAGCGCGCCGACGTCACCCTGCTCGACGCGCGCGGCGCCCTGCCGGGTGTGCCGGACCTCGGCGACGGCCCGTTCGTCCAGCTCTGGCCCCACCGCCACGGCACCGACGCGATGTTCCTGGCGCTCCTGCGCCGGGGGTTCCCCGACCCGTCCGTCCCCAGTCGGGCGTCATAACCTCGCGAGGTGGCTACCGCGCAGATTTATCCCAGCCTGCTCGCCGCCGACTTCGCGCGGATCGCGGACGCGGCGCGGTCGGTCGAGGGACGGGCCGACTGGCTGCACGTCGACGTCATGGACTACCACTTCGTCCCGAACCTGGCCTTCTCCGGTGACACCGTGACCGCGTTGCGCCAGGTGACCGACACGCCGCTCGACTGCCACCTGATGATCGAGAACCCGGATCGCTGGGCGCCGGGGTTCGCCGAGCGGGGGGCCGCGAACGTCACGATCCACGCCGAGGCGGTCGACAACCTCCCGCGCACGACGGAGGCGATCCGCGCCGCCGGGGCCCGCACCGGGCTCGCCGTGAAGCCGGCGACGCCCGTCGAGCACTATGCCGACGACCTTCACCGGTTCGACCTGCTGCTGCTGATGACGATCGAGCCCGGCTTCGGTGGCCAGAGGTTCATGGACAGCGTGCTGCCGAAGATCGAGGCGGCCCGTGGGCTGCTCGACGCGCGGGGCCTTGACCTGTGGCTGCAGATCGACGGCGGGGTGAGCGAGGAGACCATCGAGCGGGCCGCTGCCGCGGGCGTGGACGTCTTCGTCGCGGGCACCGCGGTCTACGGCGCCGCTGACCCGGGCGCGGCCGTCGAGGCCCTGCGCGCGCAGGCGCTGCGCGCCGGTCCCCGCCTCACGCCGCCGCCTCCGCGCGCGGCGGCTGTCTGACGGGAGGCCGACGTGACCGTTGAGGACGTCGACGGGCGGTGGCTCGCGTACGCGGTGGAGCTCGGGCGGCGCTGCCCGCCGTCGGCGACGGCGTTCTCGGTCGGCGCGGTGATCGTCGGCGCCGACGGCGCGACCGCGCTCGCCGAGGGCTGGTCGCGGGCCACCGACCCGCGTGACCACGCCGAGGAGGCCGCCCTGCGAGCCTTCTCGCCCGGTGACCCGCGCCTGGCGGGTGCGACCATCTACAGCTCGCTGGAGCCGTGCAGCGCCCGCGCGTCGCGTCCGCGGACCTGCACCGAGCTGATCCTCGCGGCGGGGATCGGCCGGGTCGTCTTCGCCTGGCGGGAGCCGGCCCTGTTCGTCGACTGCCAGGGAGCCGAGCTGCTCGCCGCCGCCGGCGTCACCGTCGTCGAGCGCTCCGAACTCGCCGCCGGCGTCCGCGCCGCCAACGCCCACCTGCGCCAGCCGTAGGGACGAGCGGTCGTCAGGGGAGTGACGATGGGTCGTCAGGGCGGGCGGTAGCGCGCCTGGACCAGTGACGTTGCGCACGGTGCCCGGTGGCCGATTGCCAAAATGCCCCGCCGACGGACATCTGGGGCGTCCCGACCCACGCCGTCCGCCCGGGTTGTGTGCCAGACTCGTCGGTAGGCAACTACCAGGATCCCCCAATGGCAGACCCCATGGGGGTACATCAGCAGCACGCGCGCTCCGGGGTCGGTGAAACTCCGAGCCGGCGGTGACAGTCCGCGACCCGTCCCACAACCAGTGGGCGGTGGACCCGGTGGAATTCCGGGACCGACGGTGAAAGTCCGGATGGGAGGCAGCGCGCGGGCCGTGCCTGGGCACGGTTGGGCCCGCCCGCGGGCGCACCGCCGTGCCTCTGGCGTCGGCGTGTCCGGCCGCGCGGCCGGTCTCGTCGGCCATCGACCCGCGTGACCGTCGTCCGTTCCCCCGGCCAGGGCGCCGGACGGGAAGGACGCAGGTCGGATGTTCACCGGCATCGTCGAGGAGCTCGGCATCGTCGCCGCGGTCACGGAGCACGCGGCCGCCGCGGAGCTGACCATCGGCTGTTCGGCAGTACTCGAGGACGTGCGCCACGGCGCGTCGATCGCCGTCAACGGCGTCTGCCTCACCGTCACCTCCTTCACGCCGGCCGGCGAGGTGGACCCACGCACGGGTACCCCGGTGTTCACCGCGGACGTGATGCTCGAGACGCTGCGCCGCTCGGCGCTCGGCGGGCTCACCACCGGCGACCGGGTCAACCTGGAACGGCCGGTGCGCCTCGCCGACCGGCTTGGAGGGCACCTCGTCCAGGGCCACGTCGACGGTGTCGGCACGATCGTCGACCGGGCTCCTGACGAGCACTGGGAGGTCGTCCGGATCGCCCTGCCCGCCGGGCTCGACCGCTTTCTCGTCGAGAAGGGTTCGGTCGCCGTCGACGGCGTGAGCCTGACCGTCGTCGAGGTGACGCCCGCCTCCGGTGGAAGCCCGCGCGCCGACGAGCCGGCGACGTTCACGGTGAGCCTGATCCCGACGACGCTCACCGAGACGACGCTGGGCTCTCGCCAGGTCGGCGCGGCGGTGAACCTGGAGGTCGATGTCGTGGCGAAGTACGTGGAGAAGCTCGCCGCTCCCGCCCTCGGCCGCTCCTCGGCCGTCCCCGGCGCGGACCTAGGGCAGCTCCCCGATGTTGTCGGCCGGCTGGAGCCGGCACCGGCGTTCCCGGTGCCACCCACCGGACCGGTCGTCCTCGAGGGAAAGGGAGCCGGCCGATGAGCGCGGTGCAGGCAGGCACGACCCTGGGCGCGGCGGCGGCGCCGGCGAGTCCGTTGGCGCCGGCCGGTGACGAGCTGGCCTCGGCGTTCGGCACGGTCCAGGAGGCACTGGCCGAGATCGCCGCCGGGCGCTCGGTCGTCGTGGTCGACGACGCGGACCGCGAGAACGAGGGCGACCTGATCTTCGCGGCCGAGAAGGCGACGCCGGAGCTGGTCGCGTTCATGGTCCGGCACACCTCCGGCGTGATCTGCGCCCCGCTGGCGGCGCCCGACACCGACCGGCTCGGCCTCGACCAGATGGTGCCGCTCAACACCGAGCGGATGGGCACCGCGTTCACCGTCACGGTGGACGCCCGCGAAGGGGTCAGCACCGGCATCTCCGCCGCGGACCGGGCGCGCACCCTGCGCCTGCTCGCCGACCCGGTGACCACGAGCGCCGACCTGTCCCGGCCGGGCCACATCTTCCCGCTGCGGGCCCGCGACGGCGGCGTGCTGCGCCGGCCGGGCCACACCGAGGCGGCGGTCGACCTCGCGCGGCTGGCCGGGCTGCGCCCCGCCGGCGCGATCTGCGAGATCGTCAACGACGACGGCACGATGGCCCGCCTGCCCGAGCTTGTCGCCTTCGCGCGCGAACATGGGCTGGTGCTGATCTCGATCGCGGATCTGGTCGCCTACCGGCGGCGGACCGAGAAGCAGGTGGTGCGGGTCGCCGAGGCCCAGCTGCCGACGAAGTACGGGGCGTTCCGCGCGGTCGGCTACCGGGGCACGCTCGACGGCGTCGAGCACGTCGCGCTCATCCGCGGCGACATCGGCGACGGCGAGAACCTGCTGGTGCGCGTCCACAGCGAGTGCCTCACCGGCGACGTCTTCGGCTCGCTGCGCTGCGACTGCGGCACCCAGCTCGACGCCGCGCTCGGCATGGTCGCCGCCGAGGGCCGCGGCGTCGTGCTCTACATGCGGGGCCACGAGGGCCGCGGGATCGGTCTGATGCACAAGCTCGCCGCGTACCAGCTCCAGGACGCCGGGCACGACACCGTCGACGCGAACCTGGCGCTGGGGCTGCCCGCCGACGCCCGCGACTACGGCATCGGCGCGCAGATCCTCGTCGACCTCGGCGCGCGCGGCCTGCGGCTGCTGACGAACAACCCGGCGAAGCGGGCCGGCCTGGAGGGCTACGGCCTGGCGATCGTCGAGCGGGTCGCGCTGCCAGTCGCGCACACTCCGGAGAACCTGCGCTACCTGACCACCAAGCGGGACCGGATGGGCCACGACATCCCGGGCCTGCCCGAGCTGCCCGAAGTCGTCGCGGGCGCGGTGGCGGACGCGGTCGCCACCGCGGCGCCCGCGGTGCCGTCGGAGATGGTCGCGCAGGTGGTGGCCGACGCGATCGCCACGGCCGCGGATGCCCTCGACACGGCCGCCCGCGAGGGCGACGGCGCGACCACCGCGGGCACGACTACCGGTGCGAACGGTTCCGGTACGAACGGTAGCGTCAACGGACGAGGACACGGCCGGCGCGCCGGTCACCGCAGGGTGGCCGAGGCCTGCCAGGGAGGGGACCGTCGGTGAGCGGCATCGGAGCGCCCGAGGAGGTGCTGCCGGTGGCGTCCGAGGTGCGGCTCGGGATCGTCGCCACCCGGTGGCACAGCGAGATCACCGACGCCCTGCTCGACGGCGCGCTGCGTGCCTGCGTGGATGTGAAGCTCGCCGTCGAGCCGACCGTGGTCCGGATCGCGGGCGCGGTGGAGCTCCCCGTCGTCGCCGACCGGCTGGCGGCCCACCATGACGCCGTCGTGGCACTCGGCGTGGTCATCCGCGGTGGCACCCCGCACTTCGACTATGTCTGCAAGTTCGTCACCGAGGGACTGCTGCGGGTGACGCTGGACAACGGGGTGCCGGTCGGCTTCGGCGTGCTCACCTGCGACACGATCGAGCAGGCGCGCGACCGGGCCGGGCTGGACGGGTCGGCCGAGGACAAGGGCCGTGAGGCCGCGCTCGCCGCGCTGGAGGCGGCCGTCGTGCTCACCGAGCTGCAGCCACTCGCCTGATCCGGGCTGATGGCGAGGCCCGAATGCCTCGCCGGAACAACGGCACCACCCCCCTCGCCGTCTGACCTCAAGCCCGGGGAATGTCCCGGGCTGTGAGACGTCCCCTTCCTCCGGGGTTGTCGGACGGAGGTTCGCGAGAGACCGTGTTGTCTCGGAGTATCGGGGTCCTTGCGTTGCGACGTCGGTGTCGGGTCAGCGGCGATAGTTGACCGGTCGTGGATGTCAGCGAGGAGAGGCGGGCGGGGTGACGGTGACGTGCGGGTAGCGCCGATGGCCGGTGGCGGCGACGAGGCGCCAGACCAGGGCGACGAGACAGGCGCGGGCGGGCTGACGTCGACGGAGCCGGCCTCCGGCGGGGGTGGCGACGCGCGCCCGGTCTCGCTGCTCGGTCTGCGGCTCTCGAACAGCTCGGGAGAACGCGCGGTCGTGCGCCGGTCGTCGTCGTCGCGTGCCAAGGCGGCGGCCGCGCGCAAGGACGGCTCCGACCGGCGCCTCGCGGCCGTGCCCGCCGAGCAGGCCGACCCGCCTCGGGAGTCGGCGGCCGCCCCGCGCCGGGAGCCGGCCGAGCGGGACCCCCGCGCCGGTGGCGCGCTCGCCCCCGGACCAGGCATCCCCCCCAG